>NZ_JBIRWL010000001.1:382670-893259 GCF_044387825.1 Streptomyces sp. NPDC020299 | reverse complement strand
GTTGATAGGCCGGATCTGGAAGCCAGGTAACTGGTGGAGGTGACCGGTACTAATAGGCCGAGGGCTTGTCCTCAGTTGCTCGCGTCCACTGTGTTGGTTCTGAAACCACGAACAGCCCCACGTTGCCACAGCGTGGTCTGGTTGTCTGTTTCATAGTGTTTCGGTGGTCATAGCGTGAGGGAAACGCCCGGTTACATTCCGAACCCGGAAGCTAAGCCTCACAGCGCCGATGGTACTGCAGGGGGGACCCTGTGGGAGAGTAGGACACCGCCGAACTCCTTTTAGAGCTCTGGCTCTTGGGCATCAGCCCAAGAGCCAGAGCTTTTTTGCGTTGAGGTAAGGTCAGGGGGCATCGTTGGTACGTTTCCCACAGGAGGCCCCCGGGTGGAGGTCCAGGAGACCCGTGTCCAGACGGACCGGGTCCTCACCATCCCGAACATCCTCAGCATGGCCCGGCTCGTCGGCGTACCCCTCTTCCTGTGGCTGATTCTCCGGCCGGAGTTCGGGGGTCCCAACAGCGACGGCTGGGCGCTGCTCGTGCTGGCCCTGAGCGGGATCAGTGACTATCTGGACGGCAAGCTCGCGCGGCGCTGGAACCAGATCAGCAGCCTCGGCCGGCTCCTTGATCCGGCCGCCGACCGCCTCTACGTTCTGTCCACGCTGGTCGGACTCACCTGGCGCGAAATCCTGCCGGTGTGGCTGACAGCTGCACTCCTGGCGCGAGAGCTGGTTCTCCTGGTGATGGTGGGCATCCTCAGGCGGCACGGCTATCCGCCACCGCAGGTGAACTTCCTGGGGAAGGCAGCGACCTTCAACCTGATGTATGCCTTCCCCTTGTTGGTGCTCAGTGACGGACACGGATGGATCTCGTCACTCGCTGCTATTTTCGGATGGGCGTTCGCAGGGTGGGGTACAACCCTCTACTGGTGGGCAGGAGTGCTCTACGTGGTCCAGGTCCGCCGCCTCGTTCGTGCGGACGCCATGACCGGCTGAACTCGCCGATTGTCCGGACGTAGTGGCTTGCGATGGCCCGCGACGGAAAAGTGCGGGACAATCTGGACGGGTGAAGTCGGCTGGACCGTCGTCTCTTAGAGGAGGACGCTTCCGACATGAAGGCCGTCGTGATGGCCGGTGGTGAAGGCACTCGCCTTCGCCCTATGACCTCGAGCATGCCCAAGCCGCTCCTGCCCGTGGCGAACCGCCCGATCATGGAGCACGTGCTACGGCTGCTCAAAAGGCATGGGCTCACCGAGACCGTCGTCACCGTGCAGTTCCTGGCTTCACTCGTCAAGAACTACTTCGGTGACGGCGAGGAGCTCGGAATGGAGCTCACGTATGCCAATGAGGAGAAGCCACTCGGTACCGCCGGAAGCGTCAAGAACGCCGAAGAGGCGTTGAAGGACGATGCCTTCCTTGTCATCTCCGGCGATGCCCTGACCGACTTCGACCTCACCGAGCTGATCAATTTCCACAAGGAAAAGGGCGCGCTGGTCACCGTCTGTCTGACGCGTGTGCCCAATCCGCTGGAGTTCGGCATCACCATCGTCGACGAGGAAGGCAAGGTCGAGCGCTTCCTTGAGAAGCCGACCTGGGGCCAGGTCTTCTCGGACACCGTGAACACGGGCATCTACGTGATGGAGCCCGAGGTCTTCGACTATGTCGAGCCCGATGTCCCCGTGGACTGGTCCGGTGACGTCTTCCCGCAGTTGATGAAGGAGGGCAAGCTGGTCTACGGCTATGTCGCCGAGGGCTACTGGGAGGACGTCGGTACCCACGAGTCCTATGTGAAGGCGCAGGCCGACGTGCTCGAGGGCAAGGTCGACGTCGATATCGACGGTTTCGAGATCTCCCCGGGCGTATGGGTGGCCGAGGGCGCCGAGGTGCACCCGGATGCCGTGCTCAGGGGGCCGCTCTACGTCGGCGACTACGCCAAGGTCGAGGCGGGCGCGGAGATCCGAGAGCACACGGTGGTCGGCTCGAACGTGGTCGTGAAAAGCGGTGCCTTCCTGCACAAGGCCGTCGTGCACGACAACGTCTACGTCGGCCAGCACAGCAATCTGCGGGGCTGCGTCGTCGGCAAGAACACCGACATCATGCGTGCTGCACGCATCGAGGACGGCGCGGTCATCGGTGACGAGTGCCTGATCGGCGAAGAATCGATCGTGCAGGGCAACGTGCGGGTCTACCCGTTCAAGACGATCGAGGCCGGCGCCTTCGTCAACACCTCGGTCATCTGGGAGTCCAGGGGCCAGGCGCACCTGTTCGGCGCCCGCGGCGTCACCGGGATCCTGAACGTCGAGATCACGCCCGAGCTGGCGGTCCGGCTGGCAGGGGCCTACGCCACGACCCTCAAGAAGGGCTCCACCGTCACCACGGCCCGCGACCACTCCCGTGGTGCCCGTGCGCTCAAGCGGGCGGTCATCTCCGCGCTCCAGGCCAGCGCCATCGACGTACGGGACCTGGAGAACGTACCGCTGCCGGTCGCCCGGCAGCAGACCGCGCGCGGCAGCGCCGGCGGGATCATGATCCGGACCTCTCCCGGTGTGCCGGACTCCGTCGACATCATGTTCTTCGACGGGAACGGCGCGGACCTCTCGCAGGGCAGCCAGCGCAAGCTGGACCGGGTGTTCGCGCGGCAGGAGTACCGCCGCGCGTTCCCGGGGGAGATCGGTGATCTGTACTTCCCGGCGAGCGTCTTCGACTCGTACACCGGGTCGCTGCTGCGGAACGTCGACACGACCGGAATCGCCGAATCGGGGCTCAAGGTCGTCGTGGACGCCTCCAACGGCAGCGCCGGGCTCGTGCTGCCCAGCCTGCTCGGCAAGCTCGGTGTGGACTCGCTGACCATCAACCCGGGTCTCGACGAGTCCCGGCCGACGGAGACCGCCGAGATGCGGCGTGCGGGGCTCGTGCGGCTCGGAGAGATCGTGGCGTCCTCGGGTGCCGCGTTCGGCGTCCGGTTCGACCCCGTGGGCGAGCGGCTGTCGCTCGTCGACGAGAAGGGCCGGATCATCGAGGACGACCGGGCGCTGCTCGTCATGCTGGACCTCGTGGCCGCCGAGCGGCGCAGCGGGCGTGTGGCGCTGCCGGTGACGACGACCAGGATCGCCGAGCAGGTCGCCGCTTATCACGGCACCCAGGTCGAGTGGACCACCACGTCGCCGGACGACCTCACGCGCGTGGGCGGCGAGGAAGGGACCATCTTCGGCGGTGACGGCAAGGGCGGGTTCATCGTCCCCGAGTTCAGCAGCGTCTACGACGGTGCGGCCGCCTTCGTACGGCTGATCGGGCTGGTGGCCCGCACCCAGCTCACCCTCAGCCAGATCGACGCCCGTATCCCGCGGGCACACGTCCTGAAGCGGGATCTTGCGACTCCCTGGGCCGTCAAGGGACTGGTCATGCGCAGGGTCGTCGAGGCCGCCGGAGAACGCTATGTCGACACCACCGACGGTGTGCGGGTCGTGGAGACCGACGGGCGCTGGGTGATGGTGCTGCCCGACCCGGCCGAGGCGGTCACCCATCTGTGGGCGGAGGGGCCGGACGACGCCTCCGCACAGGCCCTGCTCGACGAGTGGTCGGCGGTCGTGGACAGCGCCGGACGGTAAGCCCGGACGGTAAGCCCGGACGGTAAGCCCGGACGGTGCAAAGCGCGGCACGCGCGCGTGCCGGACAAGTGTCCCCCATGGGGGCCTGTCCGGCACGCCGGTGGGGCCGTTCGGAGGTACTGGTCGCGACGTGCGACGATGTGCGGCATGCCGCAGCAACCCCCCATTCGGAGCACACCCTCGCGGCCCGCGCGTCCGGATGCCTCCATGTCGTTGATCACCAACGTCATGGACCACAGCCTCGACGACGGGTACGCCGAGGCTGCCGCCCGGAGGAAGGTCCTGGGGGAGTCGGGCGGCATGCCCAAGACCCTCCGGGCGAAGCTCGGCCTCGCCGCCGGTCTGGTCCTCACGGCGCTCGTGGTGACCGTAGGGGCGGCACAGGCACGCGTGGCGGCGCCCGTGGTCGCCAAGGAGCGCCAGGAGCTGATCGACCGCATCGACCGCGAGACATCGGCGGCGGACAAGCTCGAGGGCGACGTGGACACCTTGCGCGACGACGTGAGCGAGCGCCAGCGGGCGGCGCTGAAGAAGAGCGGCGGCAGCGGGCAGGCGGACCTGGCCGGTGTCCTGTCGGGCGCCACGGCGGTGCACGGACCCGGCGTCAAGCTCGTCGTGAACGACGCCAAGGAAGCCACCTCCGGCGGCGACGGCAACCCGCGCGAGACCTCGGGATTCTCCGACACCGGCCGGGTGCGCGACCGCGACATGCAGCGCGTGGTGAACGGGCTGTGGGCCTCGGGCGCCGAGGCCGTCTCCATCAACGGTCAGAGGTTGACCGCCCTGTCGGCGATCAGGGCCGCGGGTGACGCGATACTGGTCGACAACAAGCCGCTGGTGCCGCCCTACACGGTCCTGGCGGTGGGGGACGGGAAGAAGCTGAGCACCAGGTTCCAGAACAGCGCCGACGGGCTGTATCTGCACGCCCTGGAAGAGAACTACGGCATCCGGACCGGCATCTCCACGGAGAGCGACGTCCGGCTGCCCGCCGCACCGAGTGTGATCGTACGTACAGCACAGCCGAGCACTGAGAAGGGCACATCGTGATCGCCGTACTGGGCCTCGTCGTGGGAGTCGTGGCCGGCCTGTTGGTCCGGCCCGAGGTTCCGGCGGTCGTCGAGCCTTATCTGCCGATCGCCGTCGTCGCGGCGCTGGACGCCGTCTTCGGCGGCCTGCGGGCCATGCTCGACGGCATCTTCGACGACAAGGTCTTCGTGGTGTCGTTCCTGTCCAACGTGGTCGTGGCCGCGCTGATCGTGTTCCTGGGCGACAAGTTGGGCGTGGGCGCTCAGCTGTCCACCGGCGTCGTGGTGGTCCTCGGCATCCGTATCTTCTCCAACGCCGCGGCGATCCGGCGCCACGTGTTCCGGGCGTGACACCGATGAGCAACCAGGACGAGCAGCCGGAGAACAGGCTGCGCAAGGAACTGCCCGCCGAGGTGCCCGCGACGGCCCCCGTGCCCGAGCAGACCGCCGAGGAGCAGACCGCCGAGGAGCAGACCGCCGGGGAGCAGACCGTCGGGGAGCAGCCCCAGCAGGCACTGACCGGCCGCCGGCGCCTGGTCCAGGGACTGTGGCCGCCCCGCGTGACACGGGCCCAACTGATCGTCGCGGTACTTCTGTTCGGCCTCGGTTTCGGGCTGGCCGTGCAGGTGGCGTCGAACAGTGACAGCGACAGCGCCCTGCGCGGCGCCCGCCAGGAGGATCTCGTCCGTATCCTCGATGAACTCGACGACCGTACTCAGCGTCTTGAGGACGAGAAGCAGGGACTGGACAAACAGCGGCAGGAGCTGCAGAGCAGCTCCGACCAGGCCGCGGAGGCGCGCAAGCAGACCGCCGAGAAGGAGAAGCAACTCGGCATCCTCGCGGGCACCGTGGCGGCCGAGGGTCCCGGCATCACGATGACGGTCGACGACACGAAGGGGACGGTCCAGGCGGACATGCTGCTCGACGCGATCCAGGAGCTGCGCGCTGCCGGCGCGGAGGCGATCCAGGTGAACGGTGTCCGGGTCGTTGCCGGCACCTACCTCACGGACTCCGGCAAGAGCGTGAGCGTCGACGGGAACAAGATCAACGCTCCCTATCGTTTCAAGGTCATCGGCAAACCGCAGGACCTCGAGCCGGCGCTCAACATTCCCGGAGGTGTGGTGCAGACTCTCGAGAAGGAGCAGGCCACCGTGACCGTCGAGCGGTCGACCAAGATCGTCGTGGATGCCTTGCGACCGGCGAAGCAGCCTGACTACGCTCGGTCGTCCTCGTAGTGAACCGAGAGTGCATGGGGGACGTCCGGCAGGGGCATGAGGTTGCGGGGGGTCGGCGCACGGAAGGGGTGGTGCGTGGTGGAAACTGTCTGGTGGCTACGGACGTTGTGAAGGTGTCCGGGTTGGCCGGTGTAGGCAATCAGGGTTCGTCCTGCCCCACGGGCGGGTCTGTTTCGGTCAAGGGGAATCGCCCGTGAAGTTGTTTGCGAAGTTGTTCGGCAAGAGCGCGCGAGAGGGCAGCGACAACGCGACCGCCCGCCATCGCGCACAGCCTGACGCAGAGGGTCAGCGCCCGCTGTTCCGTGACCAGGTGGCTGGTCCGGGCGGTGACATTTCCGGAGGTCAGGGCGCGCCGTCTGTTGACCCTGCCCAGCCCGGCGGCATAGGTTTCGGGCAACCGTCAACCTCAGGTACGGGTGGAGGGTTTGCCTCCGGCCCGTACGCGTCCAACGCTCCGGCGGGGCAGGAGGATCCGTCCATGTCGGTCCTGGTGTGTACGAGGTGCGGTAACCGCAACGCGGAGAACGCCCGCTTCTGTTCCAACTGCGGTGCGCCGCTGCGCCCCGGCGCCGTACCGGAGCGCGCGTCCGAGACCACGAGCACGATCTCCATCTCGGGCCTGGAGGCCTACGACGCGGAGGCGACCGGTCAGACGCCGATGCTCTCCCCGGAGGCGCAGGCGGCCGTCGACGCGCTGCCGCTGGGCTCGGCGCTGCTGGTGGTGCGCCGTGGGCCGAACTCGGGCAGCCGCTTCCTGCTGGACAGCGAGCTGACCACGGCCGGGCGTCATCCGCAGAGCGACATCTTCCTGGACGACGTGACGGTCTCGCGTCGCCACGTGGAATTCCGGCGCTCTCCGGACGGCTCCTTCACGGTGGCGGACGTGGGCAGCCTGAACGGCACGTACGTCAACCGTGAACGGATCGACGAGGTCGCTCTGTCGAACGGTGACGAGGTGCAGATCGGCAAGTACCGGCTGGTCTTCTACGCGAGCCGGCAGGGCATCTGACCCTCCCCCGGACGCCGTCCGGGGGGACCCCCAGGGAAGGTCCATGCTTCGAACACCGAGCGGCGGTGCCGGGCACGGCACCGCCGCCGCGGACAGTGGGCTGATGAGCATCGGCACGGTGCTGAACGTGCTGCGCGAGGAGTTCCCCGACGTCACGATCTCCAAGATCCGGTTCCTGGAGTCGGAGGGGCTGGTCGAGCCGCAGCGGACTCCCTCGGGGTACCGCAAGTTCAGTGCCGAGGACGTCGAGCGCCTCGGTCACGTCCTGAGGATGCAGCGGGACCACTATCTGCCGCTCAAGGTGATCCGCGAGCATCTGGACGCGATGGAGCGCGGCGAGGCCGTGCCGTTGCCGGTCGTGGGGCGCCAGCGCGCCGGTGAGACGGTGCTCGAACCCCCGGAGGGGCCCACGGCCGCCCGGATCGGGCGGGTCGAGCTGCTGGCGGCCGCCGGGATCGACGAGAGCGACCTGAAGGAGTGGGAGTCGTACGGACTCATCGCTCCCCTCGAGGGCGGGGTGTACGACGCGGAGGCCGTCACGGTGGCCTCCCTCGTCGCGGAGCTGGGGCGGTTCGGGATCGAGCCGCGCCACCTGCGGGTGATGAAGGGCGCCGCCGACCGGGAGGCCGGGCTGGTGGACCAGGTGGTCGCCCCGCTCAAGCGGCACCGCAATCCGCAGACCAGGGCGCACGCGGAGGCTCGTACGAAGGAGCTGGCCGCGCTCACGGTGAGGTTGCACGCGGCCCTGGTGCAGACCGCGCTCGGGGTTCGGCTGCCTTGAGCGGCACTGGTGTGCGAGAGGCCGGATCGGGCGCCCGTTCCCGGCCCGACTACCCAAACATCCCGGGCACGGCCTAGGGTTGCTGTGTGAACGAGCTCGATGTCGTAGGTGTCCGGGTGGAAATGCCCTCCAACCAGCCGATCGTGCTCCTGCGTGAAGTGGGCGGCGATCGGTACCTCCCCATCTGGATCGGACCGGGGGAGGCGACGGCGATCGCCTTCGCCCAGCAGGGCATGGCCCCCGCACGACCGCTGACCCACGACCTGTTCAAGGACGTGCTGGAGGCCGTCGGCCAGGAGCTCACCGAAGTGCGCATCACGGATCTGCGTGAGGGCGTGTTCTACGCGGAGCTGGTCTTCGCCAGCGGAGTCGAGGTGAGCGCCCGCCCGTCCGACGCCATAGCGCTGGCCCTGCGCACCGGAACGCCGATCTACGGCAGTGACACGGTGCTCGACGACGCGGGCATCGCGATTCCGGACGAGCAGGAGGACGAGGTGGAGAAGTTCCGCGAGTTCCTCGACCAGATCTCGCCCGAGGACTTCGGTACCAGCAGTCAGTGAGAGCGTCCTGACGTTCCCCGTCGGCGCATTCGGCTAGCCTTTCCCCGCGGTGGGGCACGGGAAACCACTCTTAGGGTGATTATCACTCGGCGTGCCGAGTGTGGCGATCGTTGACGCACCCCCGGTGACTGCCTACCGTCGAGAAGGCAGGTCAAGGACGGAGGTCGGCGTGAGAAGCAGCGGCGACGGTATGGCTGGGGGTGCCCCCGGACGTGCTCTCGGGGAGAGTGGTCCATACCCGCTTCATGGCAGCGCGACCGACCACGTTCCGCAGCGACCGACGGCCGTGCCGAGCGGCGGAGGGGCGGCGTCCATGGCGTCCGAGCAGATCGGCTACCGCGGTCCGACGGCCTGCGCGGCCGCCGGCATCACCTACCGGCAGCTGGACTACTGGGCCCGCACCGGCCTGGTCGAGCCGAGCGTGCGGCCCGCATACGGGTCGGGCACGCAGCGGCTGTACAGCTTCCGGGACGTCGTCGTCCTGAAGATCGTGAAGCGTTTTCTGGACACCGGCGTCTCGCTGCAGAACATCCGCACCGCCGTCCAGCACCTCAGGGAGCGCGGTTTCCGTGACCTGGAGCGCATGACGCTGATGAGCGACGGCGCCACGGTCTACGAGTGCACCTCCCCGGACGAGGTCCACGCCCTGCTCCAGGGCGGCCAGGGGATCTTCGGGATCGCCGTGGGCGTGGTGTGGCGGGACGTGGAGAGCGCGCTCTCACAGCTGCACGGGGAGCGCATCGACACCGGGGAGACCCTCGTCGGGCAGAACCCCGCCGACGAGCTGGCGCGGCGGCGCAACCGGGCGGTTTGACGGCGCCTGCCGCGCCTGCCCCGCGGCGGCGCAGGGCGCTGCCCGTCCCGCGTACCGGCTGCCGGTGCATTGTCAGTGGCGTGGTGCAGCATCGGAGATGTGAGAAACGCGCCCACGATCCTGCACCTCGACATGGATGCCTTCTTCGCCTCGGTGGAGCAGGCGTCCAAGCCGAGCCTGCGCGGGAAGGCCGTCGTCGTGGGCGGGCTGGGGCCGCGCGGAGTGGTCGCCACCGCGTCGTACGAGGCGCGGGTCTTCGGGGTCCACTCGGCGATGCCGATGGCCCAGGCGCGTCGGCTCGCCCCGAACGCCGCCTATCTCGTCCCGCGCTTCGGGGTGTACCGGTCGATCAGTGAACAGGTGATGGGCTTGCTGCGGGCGCTGTCCCCGCTCGTCGAGCCGCTGAGCCTGGACGAGGCGTTCGTGGACCTGGAGGCGGGGGGAGCGGCCCGGGACGGGGAATCAGCACGGCTGGCCGGGGTGAAGCTGCGCGCGGACATCCGGGCTGTCACGGGACTGACGGGGTCGGTGGGGCTCGCCGCGTCCAAGATGCTCGCGAAGATCGCCTCCGAGCAGGCCAAGCCGGACGGGCTGGTGCTGATCGAGCCGGGGACGGAGCGGGCGCTGCTGGGCCCGCTGTCGGTGCGCACGCTGCCCGGGGTGGGGCCGGCCACCGGGGACCATCTGCGACGCGCCGGGATCACCACGGTCGACGAACTCGCCGAGGCGGGCGAGGACGAGCTCGTACGGCTGGTGGGCAAGGCCCACGGTCACGCTCTGTACGCCATGGCGCTGGCGCACGACGAGCGGCCCGTGGTGGCGGAGCGGGAGGCCAAGTCGGTGTCGGTCGAGGACACCTATGACGTGGACATCCACGACCGGCTCCGAGTCGGCCTGGAGGTGCAGCGGCTCGCCGACCGATGCGTGCGGCGGCTGCGCGATGCCGGGCTGTCGGGGCGGACCATCGTGCTGAAGGTGCGGCGATACGACTTCTCGACGCTGACCCGGTCGGAGACGCTGCGGGGGCCCACGGACGATCCGGCGGTCGTGCGGGAGGCGGCGGCCCGCCTCCTGGACTCCGTCGACACGACCGGCGGTGTACGGCTGCTCGGGGTGGGCGTCTCCGGGCTCGCCGACTACACCCAGGAGGACCTGTTCGCCCAGGCGGCGGGTGAGCTGGCGGAAGCGGCCGCGGAGGAGGCAGTGCCCGAGCCTGTCGCCGAACAGCCGACGCCGGCCGAACGGCGCTGGCCCGCGGGGCACGACGTACGGCACGCGGAGTTCGGGCACGGCTGGGCGCAGGGCAGCGGGCTCGGGCGGGTCACCGTGCGCTTCGAGACGCCCGGCTCGGCGCCCGGCCGAGTGCGGACGTTCCGGGTCGACGACCCGGCCCTGGAACCGGCGGAGCCGCTGCCTTTGACAGCCCGGACAGCTGCGAGCGGGCTCCGACCCGGGAGCGATGGGGAGCGGGCTCCCATCGGTGCGGAGGGATCCCGAGGCGGTGCGGACAGGCCCTGACGCGCTGCGGATGAGCCCCTCCGCGGTGCGGGGGCTGAGGCGGACGAGGGAGCGGGGGTGTGTCCGGCCGGTGCTGGCCGGAAGGAGCCGGCCCGGGGCGGCTCTGTGGGGCTTGCGTTCGCTACGCCGGTCCCGCCGTCTCGTCCGTGCCCGCCAAATGGCCGAAGTCGCGGTCCGGGGGCGGAGGAGACGGGGTCACGTCGAGGCCGTAGTGGTGGTAGAGCTGGAGTTCCTGCTCGGGGGAGAGATGACGGCCGACGCCGAAGTCAGGCGCGTCCTTGATGAGGGACCGCTCGAAGGGGACCCGGAGGGTGCCGTCGATCAGTTCGCTGGGCTCCAGCGGAACGAAAGCGTCCCTGGAGAAGAGGCCGGTGCGTATGGCCGCCCACTCCGGCTCGCCGGTCGCGTCGTCGAGGTAGACCTCGTCGATCGTGCCGATCTTGTCGCCATTGCGGTCGAACGCCTTGCGGCCGATCAGGTGGCGCGGATCGATGTCGGTTCGCACGGTCCCTCCTCTTGGTCGCAACTCATCCGTAAGCACTACAAAAGAGCACATTCACCAAGGTGGCCACTCGAAGGAACAGGCGTGCACCTCGCTGGTACGCTGGCAAACGGCTGCTGACCCCGCGCGGGAGAGTCCTCCGGACATCATCGGAGGCGCCGAAGGAGCAACTCCTCCCCGGAATCTCTCAGGCTCACGTACCGCACGGACGAGGTCACTCTGGAAAGCAGGGCGGTGTCTCGACGGCTTCCGCTCTCACCGACGGTGAAAGCCGGGGCCCTCGGGCGACCCGGTGAAGCTCTCAGGTCGAGATGACAGAGGGGGAGGCCGTCGGGGTATCCGTACCGGGGTGCCCCTCGAAGGTCGCGTCAGACCAGGAGGCCCTCCGCAATGACCGCCCACCGCACTCCGCTCTCCGAGCTCGAACAGGGCATCCCCTTCGAGCAGCGCCACATCGGGCCCGACCAGGAGGCGCGGGCCAAGATGCTCGCGCACGTCGGCTACGGCTCGCTCGACGAGCTGACCGCCGCCGCGGTGCCGGATGTGATCAAGAACGCCGACGCCCTGGATCTGCCGGGTGCCCGTACCGAGGCCGAGGTGCTCGCCGAGCTGCGTTCGCTGGCCGACCGCAACCAGGTCCTCGACCCGATGATCGGGCTCGGGTACCACGGGACCTTCACCCCGCCCGTCATCCTGCGCAATGTGATGGAGAACCCGGCCTGGTACACCGCTTACACCCCGTACCAGCCGGAGATCTCGCAGGGACGGCTCGAGGCCCTGCTGAACTTCCAGACCATGGTCGCCGAGCTCACCGGGCTGCCGACCTCCGGTGCCTCGCTGCTCGACGAGGGCACGGCGGCGGCCGAGGCGATGGCGCTCTCCCGGCGCATGGGCAGGAACAAGAAGGGTCTCTTCCTGGTCGACGCGGACGCGCTGCCGCAGACCATCGCCGTGATCCGGACCCGCGCCGAACCGACCGGCGTGGAGGTCGTGGTCGCCGACCTCAGCGAGGGCATCCCGGCCGAGGTCGCCGAGCGTGAGATCAACGGCGTGCTGATCCAGTACCCGGGCGCCTCCGGGGCCGTACGCGACATCAAGCCCGTCGTCGACCGGGCGCACGAGCTCGGCGCGCTCGTCACCGTCGCCGCCGACCTGCTGGCGCTGACCCTGCTCACCTCCCCCGGCGAGCTCGGCGCGGACATCGCGATCGGTACGACCCAGCGCTTCGGTGTGCCCATGGGCTTCGGCGGCCCCCACGCCGGCTACATGGCGGTGCACGAGAAGTTCGCCCGCAGCCTGCCCGGCCGCCTGGTGGGCGTGTCCGTCGACGCGGACGGAAACAAGGCCTACCGGCTGGCCCTGCAGACCCGCGAGCAGCACATCCGCCGCGAGAAGGCCACCAGCAACATCTGCACCGCCCAGGTGCTGCTCGCCGTCATGGCCGGTATGTACGCCGTCTACCACGGCCCCGAGGGCCTGAAGGTCATCGCGCGGCGCACCCACCGGTACGCCACCCTCCTCGCCGAGGGGCTGCGGACGGGGGGCGTCGAGGTCGTCCACGGCTCCTTCTTCGACACCGTCACCGCGCGCGTCCCCGGCCGGGCCGCCGAGGTCGTGGCCGCCGGCCGGGAGAACGGGGTCAACCTGCGGCTCGTCGACGCCGACCACGTCTCGGCCGCCTGCGACGAGACCACGGCCCGCGCCCAGCTGGGCGCCGTATGGACGGCGTTCGGCGTCGAGGGGGACATCGAGGCGCTGGACGCGGCGACCGGGGACGCCCTCCCCGAGGCCCTGCTGCGCACCGACGACTACCTTGCCCACCCCGTCTTCCACCAGCACCGCTCCGAGACCGCGATGCTGCGCTACCTGCGCCGGCTCGCCGATCGCGACTACGCGCTCGACCGCGGCATGATCCCGCTGGGCTCCTGCACCATGAAGCTCAACGCGACCACGGAGATGGAGCCGGTCACCTGGCCCGAGTTCGGGCAGCTGCACCCCTTCGCGCCCGCCGAGCAGGCGCAGGGCTACCTCACGCTCATCCGTGAGCTGGAGGAACGTCTCGCCGAGGTCACCGGATACGACAAGGTCTCGCTGCAGCCGAACGCCGGTTCGCAGGGCGAGTTCGCCGGCCTGCTCGCCGTACGCGGCTACCACCGCGCCAACGGCGACGACCAGCGCACCGTCTGCCTCATCCCGTCCTCCGCGCACGGCACCAACGCCGCCAGCGCCGTGATGGCGGGCATGAAGGTCGTCGTGGTGAAGACCGCCGAGGACGGCGAGATCGACATCGAGGACCTCCGGGCGAAGATCGAGCAGTACCGTGACGAGCTGGCGGTGCTGATGATCACGTACCCGTCGACGCACGGTGTGTTCGAGGAGCACGTCGCCGACATCTGTGCCCAGGTCCACGACGCCGGCGGCCAGGTGTACGTCGACGGCGCCAACCTCAACGCGCTGGTCGGTCTCGCCAAGCCGGGCCACTTCGGCGGTGACGTCTCCCACCTCAACCTGCACAAGACGTTCTGCATCCCGCACGGCGGCGGCGGTCCCGGCGTCGGCCCCGTGGCTGTGCGCGAGCACCTGGCGCCGTACCTGCCGAACCACCCGCTCCAGCCGGCGGCCGGCCCCGAGACGGGCGTCGGCCCGATCTCGGCCGCGCCCTGGGGCTCGGCGGGCATCCTGCCGATCTCGTGGGCGTACGTCCGCCTGATGGGCGGCGAGGGCCTCAAGCGCGCCACCCAGGTGGCCGTGCTCTCCGCCAACTACATCGCCAAGCGCCTCGAGCCGCACTACCCGGTGCTCTACACCGGCCCGGGCGGCCTGGTCGCGCACGAGTGCATCATCGACCTGCGCCCGCTGACCAAGGCGACCGGAGTGTCCGTGGACGACGTGGCCAAGCGGCTCATCGACCACGGCTTCCACGCGCCGACGATGTCCTTCCCGGTGGCCGGCACGCTGATGATCGAGCCGACCGAGTCCGAGGACCTGGCCGAGCTGGACCGGTTCTGCGACGCGATGATCGCGATCCGCGCGGAGATCGAGAAGGTCGGCGCGGGCGAGTGGCCCGCCGAGGACAACCCGCTGCGGAACGCCCCGCACACCGCCGCCGCGCTCGGCGGCGAGTGGAAGCACGCCTACAGCCGCCAGGAGGCCGTGTTCCCGGCCGGGGTCCTCGCCGCCGACAAGTACTGGCCGCCGGTGCGCCGCATCGACCAGGCCTTCGGCGACCGCAACCTCGTCTGCTCCTGCCCGCCGCTGGACGCGTACGAGGACTGAGCGAGCGGCCAGACCCGTTCAGACAGCCTTGGGGCCCCGTCCGTGTCCGGGCGGGGCCCTCGCGCGTTCACACCGTCGCCAGCGACACCTCGGTCGCCTTGATCAGGGCGACGACGTCGGAGCCCACGAAGAGGCCGAGGTCGGTGGCCGCCTCCTTGGTGATCGCCGCGGTGAGTTCGCCACCGTCCACGGTCACCCTCACCGAGGCCATGGCCGTGCCGATCGTGAGGTGGGTGATGGTGCCGGGGACCTGGTTGCGGATCGACAGGCCGTCGACCCGGCTGGTGGCCAGGGAGACTTCCGTCGCCTTCACCAGAGCGCGAACGGTGGCGCCCGGGGCGAGCGCGAGCTGTTCGGCGGCCTCCGAGGTGATGGCCGCCGTGAGGCTCTGGCCGCCGTCCAGGCGGATCTTGACGATGGTCATGACCTCGCCGGGGTGGACGGCGGTGACGGTGCCGGGGAGCTGGTTGCGGATGCTCAGGGTCATGGCCCCACACCGTAGTGCGCGAGGGCGTTCAGGCAGGGTATGTATGGGTTTGCGGCGCCGTCGGCCGCCCAGTCTCACATCCGGTCGATATGTACATTCGTCGACTTCACACGGGCGGTGGCCTCCACGCCGACCTCCAGGCCCAGTTCTTCGACGGCCTCGCGGGTGAGCAGGGAGACCAGTCGGTGGGGGCCGGCCTGGATCTCGACCTGGGCCGCGACGTCGCCGAGCTTGATCGCGGTGACGATGCCGGGGAAGGCGTTGCGGACCGAGGTGTGGGAGGTGCCCGTGTCATCCTCGCCGCCGCCCGCCTTGGCGAGTTCGACGGAGAACGCGGCGAGGTCCTTGCCGTCGATGAGTCTCCGCCCCGCCTCGTCGCGGTGGGTCGCCATCCGGCCCGCGTCCGCCCAGCGGCGGGCGGTGTCCGGGCTCACGCCGAGCAGCCGCGCCGCCTGGCCGATCGTGTAGGACTGCATGCCGGTCACGATAGGGCGAACGCGGTGGGAACTGTGGAGGGGGGTTGGCCGTTGGATGTAACGCGATATAGCTTTAGTTCGCGTTCTTCTTGTTCGTGGGTTGGCCCATCGGGAATCGGGGTGAGGGGCATGTCGGTTGAGCTGCGGGCCGCGCACGCGGACCGGGACCGTGTCGTGGATGTGCTGACGGCTGCGGCGGGCGACGGGCGGCTGACCGTCGAGGAGCTCGACGAGCGGGTGGGGGCGGCCCTGGCCGCCCGGACCCTGGGTGAGCTGGCCGGCCTGACGTCCGACCTGCCGGGGGTCGCCGAGCCGGTCCCGGCCAAGGACGTGGTCCGAATCGAGCAGCAGGGCGGTTCCGCCCTGCGCGGCCACGGCTGGGTGGTTCCGCGACGGCTGGAGATCGACTCGTCGTGGGGCGACGTGACGCTGGACTTCACCGGGGCGGTGTTCACACACGACAGCCTGGGCATCGACCTGGACATGCGGGGCGGCACCCTGCGGCTGGTGACCCGGCCGGGGGTGGTCGTGGACACCGACTCCCTCGCGATCGGCTACGCGAAGATCCGCTCGCGTCCGGCGGGGGAGCCCGGGGCACCGGTCGTCCTGCGCGTGGAGATACGCGGGCGGATGAGCTATGGCCGGGTCGTGACCGGGCCGCCGCGGCGCCGGTTCCTGCGGAAGGGTACGGCGGCCTGACCGCGGGCCACCCGCTCCGACCCGCGGGTCAGCCGGTGTGCACGCGCGGCCGGCGCTCGCGGTTCGGTTCGGCCTCGCGCAGGACTTCCCGGGTGACGGGGGCGACCTCGCCCTGGCCGAAGAGGAAGAAGCGCAGGAAGTTGGCGAAGGGGGTGCCCTCGGTCCACTCGAAGTACATGTGCGGGATGCAGCCCGTGCTGTCGCGGACGTGCAGGAGGAGGGCGGCGAGGGCGTTCGGGATGGAGGAGGACTCCAGGGTCAGGACGCGGTAGCGGTCGTGGAGCACCTCGCCGCGTACGGTCAGCTCCGCCTCGAACTCGGAGGGGTCGGTGACCGTGACCTCGACGAAGACGAAGTCCTCCTGGGCGGGGATGTCGTTGTCGGCCCGGATCTGCTCGATCTTGTCGCGGTACTCGGCCTTGTCCCGCCGGTCGGGCTCGTTGGCGATGAGCCGGATCTTGCGGCTGGCGATGTCGCGGACGAACCGCTGCGCCATGTCGTCCAGCGTCACCCGGGTCACGCGCAGCTCGAAGGCGCGGGCCAGCCGGGACAGCAGCGAGACCAGGATGATGCCGACGATGAAGCAGGCACCGATCTTCACGCCGTCGGGGCGCTCGATGACGTTCACGACCGTCGTGTAGAGGAACACGGCGGAGATGACGGCGAAGGCGATCGTCCAGTTCCTTTGTCCCGCCTTGCGGGCGGCGATGGTCACGGCGATGGCGGCGGAGCTGATCAGGACCAGCACGCCGGTGGCGTAGGCGCCGCCCTGCGCGTCGACGTCGGCGTCGAAGATCCAGGTGACCAGGAAGGCGATGAGGATGAAGACGATGACCATCGGGCGGACGGCACGCGCCCAGTGCGGGGCCATGCCGTAGCGGGGGAGGTAGCGCGGCATCAGGTTGAGCAGGCCGGCCATCGCGGAGGCGCCCGCGAACCACAGGATGGCGATCGTGGAGACGTCGTAGACCGTGCCGAACGCCCCACCCAGGTACTCGTGGGCGAGGTAGGCGAGCGCGCGGCCGTTGGCCTGGCCGCCCGTCTTGAACTCCTTCTCCGGGATCAGGACCGTGGTGATGAAGCTGGTGGCGATCAGGAAGACGCTCATGATGACGGCGGCAGCGGTCAGCAGCTTCTTGGTGTCGCGAATACGGCCCTTGGGGTGGTCCTCGGTGTCACTGTCGTCGCCCTGGACGTGCGGCATGACGGCGACGCCGGTCTCGAAGCCGGACAGGCCCAGCGCCAGCTTCGGGAAGACCAGCAGGGACAGGCCGATCATGACGAAGACGTTGCTGTGTTCCGCGGTCAGAGCGCTGGTCCAGTCGGTGACCACGTGTCCGGCCGTGGCGACGTGCCACAGGCCGACGAACACGACGACGACGTTGAGCACGAGGTAGATGCCGACCAGGGCGACCGCGACGCCGATCGCCTCCAGGAAGCCCTTGAGGAACACCGCGCCGAGCAGGGCCACCAGGAAAAGCGTGATCACCATCTGGTGGCCGTGGAGCGTGCTGGTCAGGTGCGGGTTCTCCACGAGGTGGGTGGAGGCGTCGGCGGCGGAGAGGGTGATGGTGATCAGGAAGTCGGTGGCCGCGAAGCCCAGCAGGGTGAGCACGAAGAGCTTGCCCTGCCAGAAGGAGAGCAGCCGCTCCAGCATCGCGATGGAACCCTCACCCCGCGGGCTCTCCTCGGCCACCCGGCGGTAGACCGGCAGGGCGCCGGCCAAGGTGACTATGACCAGCACGACCGTCGCGATCGGCGACAGCAGACCGGCGGCCAGGGTGGCGATGCCGGGCTGGTAGCCGAGGGTGGAGAAGTAGTCGACGCCGGTCAGGCACATCACCCGCCACCAGCGCTGACCCCTGTGCGGAGGTTCGGGCTCCGCGTGCGGTCCCGTGTGGCCGCCGGCCTTGCCCATGTCGGACAGGCCCTCCAGCATCCAAGCGCGCAGGCGGCTGGGAGGAGGGTGTTCGGTCGTGACCATCGCCGTGCTCCTGGGTGGGGCTCAGTGGGTTTCCGGCCATCACTCGGACGGCGGCAACAGCGTATGCGGAGAGTGACGCGTGGGCCCCTGATCCACGGGGTGGTGGGCGTCAAGCTTGCGTTAAGAACCGTTCGGGCGAGCGACGACTGTGACGCTGCGTACACATGGGGCGGGCAACTCCGTTCCCTGCGCCCGGGGTTGATCAGCGCCGACTGATGGCAGGCGGTCCTCGGTATCCGGGCGGGCGGGCCCGGCACCGTCTCCCACGGCGCGGCCCTCGGGGCCGACCAGCTGGTGCACGACACCTTGACGCCCCCGAAGGGCCTTTCTAGAGTCGCGGTTCGGAACGTTCGATGAGATCGCCGAATGTTTCGATTGGACGCGGTGCGGGGAAGCCCGTTCCCCACGTCAGTTCAGAAGCCGCAACGCGTGTTGTACAAGGGGTTGCCACTCGCCCAGAGCGCTCTCTAGGGTGCGGCGCAGCTTTCCGAGGTGGTTCCGAAAGTTTCGAAGACAAGGAGCGCATCATGGGCGACCCGGCACTCTCCCGCCGCGGCTTCCTGGCGGCCTCCGCCGCGGCCGGTCTGGGCATGACGGCCCTCAGCGGCTGCGGCGGCGACTCGGACGGAGGGTCGTCGAACGGCACGACCACGATCGAGTGGTGGAACATATCCACCACCCAGCCGACGAAGACGGTCTGGGCCAATCTGGCCAAGAAGTTCGAGGCGCAGAACCCCAAGGCCAAGGTCAAGATCGTCCAGTTGGAGAACGACGCCTACAAATCGAAGATGACGGCGCTGACCGCCTCCGGGAAGCTGCCGGACATCTTCCACACGTGGGGCGGCGGCGTGCTCCAGCAGCAGGTCGACGCCGGGCTCGTCGAGGACCTCACCGACGGGACCAAGCCCTGGGCCGACGGGATGCTGTCCGTCGCCAAGCAGCCGTACCTCCTCGACGACAAGCTGTACGGCATCCCGTTCGACATCGGCATGATCGGCTTCTGGTACAACAAGGCGCTCTTCAAGCAGGCCGGTATCAGCACTCCGCCCACCACCTGGAGCGGCTTCCTCGACGCCGTGCGGAAGCTGAAGGCGAAGAACATCACGCCGATCGCCGTGGCCGGCAAGGAGAAGTGGCCCGAGATGTACTACTGGGCCTACCTCGCCATGCGCACGGCCGGAATCGACGCGCTGAAGAAGGCCGACGAGGCCAAGGACTTCAGCGACCCCGGGATCGTCCAGGCCGGACAGCACCTCAAGGACCTGGTGCAACTCCAGCCGTTCCAGAAGGGGTTCCTGGGAGCCGCGTACAACAGCCCGACCGGCCAGGCGGCCGCCGTGGGCAACGGCAAGGCGGCCATGGAGCTCATGGGGCAGTGGGCCCCGGTCGTCGAGGCCGACGCGGGCAAGGGGCTCGGCTCGAACCTCGGCTTCTTCCCCTTCCCGGCCGTCGAGGGCGGAAAGGGCGCGATCACCGAGGTGTTCGGCGGCGGCGGTGGGCACGCCCTGCGCAAGGGCGCCCCGCAGGCGGCCGTCGACTTCCTGAAGTTCTTCGCCTCCGAGACCACCGACCTGGAACTCGTCAAGAAGACCAACACCCTTCCGGTGGTCCCCGGCGCCGAGAAGGCGCTCTCCGACCCCAACACCAAGGCCGTGCAAGCCCAGTTGACGGCTGCCACCGGCTTCCAGCTCTACCTCGACCAGGCGTACGCGCCCTCCGTCGGCCAGGAGGTCAACGACAGCGTCTCCGCGCTGATCGCCGGCTCGAAGTCACCCGAGCAGGTAGCCCAGTCGATCACCAAGGCCGCGAAGGAAGCGTAGTAGCCGGCGATGACCTCGACCTTCCTCCCGGACAAGCGGACGGACCCCGGCGTCACCCTCTCCTCCCCGGCGGCGGTGTCGGCCCGGGGACGGGCACGCCGGCGCCTGCTGAACTGGCTCACCGCGGTCGGCTTCCAGGTGCCCGCGCTGGTGCTGTTCATCGGACTGGTGCTGCTGCCGATGCTGTTCGCGCTGTACGCGGCCTTCTTCCGCTGGGGCGGCTTCGGCATGCCCTCCGACTACGTCGGCACGGACAACTTCACCCAGCTGTTCAAGGACGACGTCTTCCTGGGCGACCTGTGGCGCTGTCTGCTCCTGGTGGTCCTGTCCCTCGCCCTGCAACTGCCGTTCGCGCTCGCCATGGCCGTCGCGCTCAACCAGCGGCTGCGCGGGCGGGCCGTGTACCGGATGCTGTTCTTCGCCCCCTACGTCCTGTCGGAGGCGATCACCGGTGTGCTGTTCAGCATGGTCTTCGCCCCGGACGACGGGCTCGCCGACCACGTCCTGGGCGCCATCGGACTGGGCGGCGTCGGAGGGGAGTGGTTCGCCGACACCTCCTATGTCATGGCGACGCTGTTCCTCGTCATGACCTGGAAGTTCTTCGGCTTCCACATGATGCTCTACCTCGCCGGACTGCAGGCGATCCCGGCCGAGCTGACCGAGGCGGCGCTGATCGACGGCGCGAACCCCTGGCAGCGGTTCCGCAACGTCACCCTGCCGCTGCTCGCGCCCACCCTGCGCATCAGCGTCTTCCTGTCCGTCATCGGGGCGATCCAGCTCTTCGACCTGGTCTGGGTGATCACCCAGGGCGGGCCCGACCATCACTCCGAGACGATGGCCGTGACCATGTTCCAGTACGGCTTCAAGCGCTACCAGGTCGGCTACGCCAGCGCGATCAGCGTGGTCATGTTCGGGATCTGCCTCGTCTTCGCCCTCGCCTACCAGCGCTTCGTGCTCCGCCGTGACCTCGAAGGGGCCACCACGACGATGAGGGGAGACGGCAAGTGACCCGAAGGACCAAGGCCGTACGCGAACTGCCGTTGCACCTGGTGCTCGTCGCGGTCGGCGCGGTGATGGTCGTACCCCTGCTGTACGCCGTCCTGTCCGGCTTCAAATCCACCGCCGAGCTCTCCAGCAACCCCTTCGGACTGCCCAAGCACTGGCTGATCGGCAACTACACGAACATCCTCGGCTCGGGCGACTTCTGGAGGCTGGTGGGCAACAGCACACTGGTCGCCGTGGCGACGACCGTGCTGGTGGTCGCCACGTCCGCGCTGGCGGCCTTCTCCTTCGCACGGTTCGCCTTCCGCGGGCGGGAGTTGCTGTTCACCGTCTTCACGATGGGGCTGATGTTCCCCTTCGCGGTGGCCGCGCTGCCCCTCTTCCTGCTGCTGCGCTACCTCGGCCTGTTGGACAACCCGCTCGGCGTCATCCTCCCGCAGGCCGCCTTCGGGCTGCCGATGACCATCATCATCCTGCGCGGCTTCTTCCGGCAGATCCCCGGTGAGCTGGAGGAGGCGGCCACGCTCGACGGGTGCAGCGCCTTCGGGTTCTTCTGGCGGGTGCTGCTGCCCATGGCGCGGCCGGCACTCGGCACGGTGTCGGTGCTGGCCGTCGTCACCAGCTGGAACAACTTCATGTTGCCGCTGCTGGTGTTCACCGACTCCAAGTGGTGGACGCTGCCCCTGGGCGTCGCGCAGTTCCAGGGCCAGTACTCGGCGGAGTACGCCCGCGTCTTCGCCTACCTGGTGCTGGCCATGGTCCCCGCCCTCGCCTTCTACTCCGTCGCCGAACGCCAGCTCGTAGGCGGCCTGACCGCCGGCGCGACCAAGGGCTGACGCACGCCGACGGCGGTACGGCCCGATCCGTACCCGAGTACGACCGACCGCCGCATCCGAGTACGACCCCCCCCGCATCCGACAGTGAGGAGTCGCACCATGCCCAGGACCAGTACGCGCCTCAGACTCGCCGGCGCCCTCGCGGCCGTTCTGGTGGCCGCGGGCGTCGCCACCGGCCCCGCCGCCCAGGCGCACGGGCGGCAGCCCTCGCTCGCCGACCTCGCCCATCGGCACGGGCGCTACTTCGGCAGCGCCACCGACAACCCCGAGCTGACCGACAGCGCGTACACGAAGATCCTCGGTACCGAATTCGACATGATCACGCCGGGCAACGGCATGAAGTGGTACGCGACCGAGCCCCAGCAGGGCGTCTTCGACTGGACGAACGGCGACGAGATCGTCGCTCTCGCCCGCAAGAACCACCAGCGGGTCCGCGCCCACACCCTGGTCTGGCACAGCCAGCTGCCCGACTGGCTCACCTCACGGGAGTGGACCGCCGGCGAGCTGCGGGCCGTGCTGAAGAAGCACATCACCGAAGAGGTGCGGCACTACCGGGGCAAGGTCTACTCCTGGGACGTCGTCAACGAGGCCTTCAACGAGGACGGCACCTACCGCGAGACCCTCTGGTACAAGACACTCGGCCCCGGCTACATCGCCGACGCGCTGCGCTGGGCCCACCAGGCCGACCCGCACGCCAAGTTGTACCTCAACGACTACAACATCGAGGGGACCGGCCCGAAGAGCGACGCCTACTACGCCCTGGCCAAGGACCTCAAGAAGCGGGGCGTGCCCCTGAACGGCATCGGATTCCAGGCCCACCTGGCCCTCCAGTACGGCTATCCCACCACCCTGGAGGACAATCTGCGCCGCTTCTCCCGCCTCGGCCTGGACACCGCCCTCACCGAGGTCGACGTCCGTATGCAGCTGCCCGCGACCGACGCCAAGCTGGCCGAGCAGGCGACCTGGTACCGGAACCTGACCGAGGCCTGCCTCGCGGTGCGCCGGTGCGTCGGGCTGACCGTCTGGGACTACACCGACAAGTACTCGTGGATCCCGGCGTTCTTCCCGGGGGAGGGTGCGGCCCTGCCGTGGGACGAGCAGCTGAAGCCGAAACCCGCGTACGAGGCACTGCGCGACGCGCTCGGCTGACGGCCGGATACGGTCAGTAGTCGCCCCCGGACACGCGTCGGGGCCGGTGCGCACCGAGAGTGTGCGAGCCGGCCCCTCAGGTCACCGGGCGGCGCGGGGACCGCCCGGGGTGGTGCCGAGAAAGCCTAGGCGGCCGTCATCACCCGGCTGGGGTTCAGCGGGCGGTGCGGGGCGATGATCTGGCCGTCGGGCAGGAGCTCACCGGTGTCCTCGAAGAGCAGAACGCCGTTGCACAGCAGGCTCCATCCCTGCTCCGGGTGGTGCGCCACGAGGCGGGCGGACTCCCGGTCGGCGGATTCGGCTGTCGGGCACGGCGGCTGGTGCTGGCACATGGGTGGGATCTCTCGCTCTGTCGTGGTCATGTCCGTCCCCCGTGGTGATAAGTCGGTCGGAACCCAGTGTTGCCCTCCGGGCGTCAATCCGCAGGTATTTCGCAGCACCGCTTCTCACAGGTTGATGACGCATCGCCCACATGCTCGGTTCATCCCCACCGCACTGTCATTTCGGGTGGTTCTCGGTGGCCGGATAGGGCTAGTGCCGGTGGTGCGGACGGTTTTGGCGGCTCTTAGGAGCGAATGAATGCTCGTAAGAGCACAATGGTGTCGGCATAACCGCGCGTACCCCGCCACCGAAGGGGCGGCGGGGTACGAAAGGAGAATCTGGGCAGGGGGAGAAAACGGGCGACGTCAGGCGGGCGAGCCCAGTAGTGGGACGGGAGTCGCCCGGTGGGTCAGCACCGGGAGCAACTCGGCGACCCGGTGCGGCCGGTGGGCCGCGATGCCGGGCGGTGCGGGAGCCAGCGGGACGAGCAGGTCGGTGGCGGCGGGATGGCCCTCGGCACCGTCCGCGGCGCAGTCGCCGTGCAGCCACAGCGTGAGCATGTACAGGCCCGGCACCGACAGCAGGCGGGCCTGAAAGGGCTGTTGCATCGCCTCGGCCTGGCGCAGGGCGCGCTCGGTGGAGGCGATGTAGGGGCCCTCGAAGAAGTGCGAGAACGCCCAGCCGTCGGGGGTCAGCCGGGTCTCGGCCGCAGCCACCGCACGGTCGCCGCACCGAATCAGGAACCGCCAGCCGGTCAGCCGGGTCGCGGACACACCCTCGGCGGTGATCCGGTCCAGTACGTGCAGGGGCAGGGGCAGTTCTGGCGTGGCGGGTCCCTGGGCGGCTCGCAGGGAAGGGGTCCGGGCCTCGCGGACGGCGGTGGGGGAACCGAGGGCCGTGAGGACGGAGCGCAGGGCAGGCGCGGGGGCAGGGGGAACGTGCAGGGGCATGGTGGGTCGCCTCTCATTCGACAGGCGCGATGGCGCGACGGCGGGGGTGGGCGGACGGCGCTGTCAGCTCATGGGGTCAGGGAGGCGGGGGCCCGGGGCGGTGAACGAGAGGTGCGGACGCGGCCTGCCGCACGTCGCCTGGACGGCGGGAACCAGAACGGTGGGCGCCAACCTTCTGCCTTCTTCGCGGAGTTTATACGACTTGTGTTCAGACGATGTTTCGTCTAGCCGTTTCCGGTGAGTAGAGCAAGTTCGTATTCGGTCGGCGATTCGCGGGAATCATCCCGATTTCCGGGCCTACCGTACCCCTCTGACCTCGGAATACGCCGTCGCAGCGGACGGCCCATTCTCGTCGGCGTTTTTCACGAGGCCGATGGGGCACACGAAGGTGCGAGCTCCCCATGCCCCGTGAATGTGCCGCGGGACACATTCCAACAGAGTAGCGGGGAAGGGGCCCGCGCGGGACGTTATCGATCGCGTCGGGTGGGCATCATCCCACCTGACCCAGTACCCCGGCGGCCGGATCTTCCGCCCGCCCATCCGAGGAGGGACGCTTCGATGGGGGAGAAGGTCGTGGCAGGGCCGTTCGACCTGTCCGATCGGCAGCGCTACCGGGAAAAGCTCCGCAGGTGCCTGACGGGGCTGGAGCGGCTGCTGGCCCAGGAGAGGTTCGACCGGCCCAAGAACCTGATGGGTGTGGAGATCGAGCTGAATCTCGTGGGCCCCGACGGCCTGCCGAAAATGCTGAATGGGCAGGTACTGGAACGTATCGCGAGCCGAGATTTCCAAACAGAACTCGCCATGTTCAATCTGGAAGTCAACATTGCCCCACACCGGTTGGGTGGGCGGGTATTCGACCGGCTCGCCGAGGAACTCCGCACCTCGCTGGCGTACGCCGACCGCAAGGCCGGCGAGCTGGACGCCGGAATCCTGATGATCGGCATTCTGCCCACCCTGGACCGCGACGACCTGGTCTCCTCCAACCTCTCCGAGGTCGACCGCTACACCTTGCTCAACGACCAGATCGTGGCCGCCCGGGGCGAGGACTTCCACCTCGACATCGACGGGGTCGAGCACCTCACTTGTACGTCCCGCTCCATCGTCCCCGAGGCCGCGTGCACCTCCGTACAGCTGCACCTCCAGGTCACCCCGGGCCGCTTCGCCGACGTGTGGAACGCCGCCCAGGTGGCGTGCGCGCCGCAGATCGCCGTCGGCGCCAACTCCCCGTTCCTCTTCGGCCACGAACTGTGGCGCGAGTCCCGCCCCCCGCTCTTCCTCCAGGCCACCGACACCCGCCCGCCCGAGCTCCAGGCCCAGGGCGTCCGGCCGCGCACCTGGTTCGGGGAGCGGTGGATCTCCTCGGCGTACGACCTGTTCGAGGAGAACCTGCGCTACTTCCCGGCCCTGCTGCCCATCTGCGACGACGAGGACCCGCTCGAGGTCGTCGAGGCGGGCGGAGCGCCCAAGCTCGCCGAACTCGTGCTGCACAACGGCACGGTGTACCGCTGGAACCGCCCCGTCTACGACGTCGCCGACGGCGTGCCGCACCTGCGGGTGGAGAACCGCGTCCTGCCGGCCGGGCCCACCATCACCGACGTCATCGCCAACGCGGCCTTCTACTACGGCCTGGTGCGCGCCCTCGCCGAGGAGCCCCGGCCCGTGTGGACCCGGATGCCGTTCGAGGCGGCCGCCGCCAACTTCGACGCGGCGTGCCGGTACGGCATCGACGCGCGCCTGGTCTGGCCGCGGCGCGGAAGGTACGGCGGCACGAGCGAGGTCGACGCGGTGACGCTGGTACGCGACGAGCTGCTGCCGCTCGCCGAGGCGGGGCTTCAGGGGTGGGGCGTCGAGGCCGCCGACCGTGACCTCTACCTCGGTGTCATCGAGGAGCGGTGCCGGCGCCGGGTCAACGGTGCGTCCTGGCAGGCGGCGACCTTCCACCGGGCCCTCGAACAGGGCCTGCCCCGGGACGGCGCCCTGGCGGCCACCACCCGTCGCTACTGCGAGCTCATGCACCTCGGCGAGCCAGTGCACACCTGGCCGGTGGGACTGCCGGAGCCGGTGCCGCTGGGCTAGGCCCTGTCGTTTGGATCGTCCCGGCGTCGCGGGGTCTGGCACGCACCCCCTCTCGGCCTAGGCGCGGCGAGGGCGGGGTCGGGGCGGGGGTCGGTCGTGCCCCGGCCGGGGTGATCGGGCAAGCTGGGTCCTTCCGTGACGGTGGTGCCCCCTCCATGTCGCCCGACAGCCTGTGGCGCACCCGACCAGAGGCAGGTGTGCAGGTGCAGGCAGGCTCGGTGGCCGATTCCTTTCCGCAGGAGCCGCCCTCGCGGCGGATCCTCCGGGACGAGACCCTGCTCGTTCTGGCCCTTTCGCTCGGCGCGAGCGGCGTGTCCGCTCTGATCAGCTTCATCGGATCGGTCACCAAGCCCGGCGGCCTGAAGGACCAGGCGGCCACCCTCAACGCCTCGGCGGCGCCGGGGCGCCCCTGGCTCGATCTAGCCTGGCAGCTGTTCGGCATCGCCTCGGCGCTGGTCCCCGTCGCCCTGGTGGCGCACTTCCTGCTGCGCGAGGGCGAGAGCCTGCGCACCCTCGGCTTCGACCGGACCCGCCCCTGGCCCGACCTGGGCCGCGGGGCCGGCGTCGCGGCGGTGATCGGCAGTACCGGCATCGCCTTCTACCTGGCCGCACGCGGGCTCGGCTTCAACCTCACGGTCGTGCCCGAGGCACTGCCCGACGTGTGGTGGAAGTACCCCGTGCTGATCCTCTCGGCGATGCAGAACGCCATCCTCGAAGAGGTGATCGTGGTCGGCTACCTGCTGCGCAGGCTGGGCCAGTTGGGCTGGACCCCGGGGACCGCGCTGGTGGCCAGCTCCGTGCTGCGCGGCTCCTACCACCTGTACCAGGGCATCGGCGGCTTCCTCGGCAACATGGTCATGGGCGTGGTGTTCGTCTTTCTGTACCGGCGCTGGGGACGCGTCGGGCCCCTGGTGGTCGCGCACTCCCTGCTCGACATCGGGGCGTTCGTGGGCTACGCGGTGCTGGCGGGAAAGGTGGGCTGGCTGCCGACGGCGTGAGGGACCGGGGAGGGGGCGTACGAGGCTGCCGTACGCCCCCTTTCGTGTCGCGCTGGTCCGTGTCTTCGTGACGCTCAGGCGAGGAGTTCGCCCTCGATGACCGTGACCGCGCGTCCGGTCAGCAGGGTGCGGTCGCCGCGCAGGCCCGTGCGGACGAGGCCGGTGCGCCGGGAGGCCTGGAGGCCCGTGAGATCGGGACGGCCGAGGCGCTCGGACCAGTAGGGGGCGAGGGCGGTGTGGGCGCTCCCGGTGACCGGGTCCTCGTCGATGCCGACGTTCGGGAAGAAGCAGCGGGAGACGTAGTCGTGGCCGCAAGCCGGCTCCTCGGCGCGGGCGGTGGCGATGACGCCCCGCGCGGAGTGGACGGCGAGGGCCTTGTGGTCGGGGGAGAGGCCGAGGACGGTCTTCTCGTCGGCGAGCTCCAGCAGCAGATCGCCCACGTTCGGCCCGGTGTCGACGGCGGCGACCGGCTCCGCGCCGAGCGCCTCCGCGAGGCCTGCCGGGAGGTCGACCGGGGTGAGCGGGGCGGTCGGGAAGTCCAGGGTGATCGCGCCGTCCTCGCCGGGCGTGGCGATGAGCACGCCGCTGCGGGTGGCGAACCGTACCGGCCCCGCGTGGGCGCCGGTCGTGTGCAGGACGTGGGCCGTGGCGAGCGTCGCGTGGCCGCACATCGCCACCTCGGTGACGGGCGTGAACCACCGCAGCGCCCAGTCCGCGTCCCCGCCCTCGGGCAGGCGGTGGGCGAACGCCGTCTCGGCGTGGTTGACCTCCATGGCGACCTTCTGCAGCCAGTCGTCGTCCGGGAAGGCGTCGAGCAACAGGACCCCGGCGGGGTTGCCTGCGAACGGGCGGTCGGTGAACGCGTCGACGATTCGGATACGCATGCGCCGACGCTAGGGCGCGCGGTCGCCGTGTGGCCAAGGCCAATCGCGGGCTGCTGGACCGATCGTGGGGCGGGCCCGTACGGCGTCCGGGGGCGGAAATCACCCGCCACAGGGGATGCCCGGCACGGCCTGCCCGGGTGAACCTCTCGTTGAGAACCACAGGGAGGTGCCACCGATGTGCCGATGGCTCGCCTACTCGGGAACCCCCGTCCTGCTCGACACCATCCTCTACAAACCCGCGCACTCGCTGATCGACCAGAGCCTGCACTCCAGGCTGGGAGTCGAGACGACCAACGGCGACGGGTTCGGCGTCGGCTGGTACGCGCCGGACATCGACACCCCCGCGATCGTCCGGGACACCACGCCGGCGTGGAACAACCGCAACCTGCGGGAGCTCGCCGGCCACGTCAGCTCCCCGCTGTTCTTCGCCCACATCCGCGCCTCGACCGGCACCGCGGTGCAGCAGACCAACTGCCATCCGTTCCGCCACGACCGCTGGATGTGGATGCACAACGGGGCGATCACGGACTTCCACCGGGTGCGCCGGGAACTGGCGCTGGCCGTCGACCCGGGACTGTTCTCCGACCTCGAGGGCTCGACGGACTCCGAGATGATGTTCTTCCTCGCGCTCACCTTCGGTCTGGAGGACGACCCGCCGGGTGCCGTCGCGCGGATGGTCGGTCTGGTGGAGGAGACATGCCGCCGGCAAGGGGTGGAGTACCCGATCCAGATGACGGTCGCGGTCACGGACGGACGCCGGCTGTGGGCCTTCCGCTACTCCAGTCAGGGTGCCTCACGCTCGCTCTACTACAGCACCCGGGTCGAGACACTGCGGGCGCTCCACCCCGATGTGGCCTTTCTCCGGCACGTCTCCGACGAGACCCGTCTGGTCGTCTCCGAGCCCCCGGTCGATCTGCCCGGAGCCTGGAACCAGGTTCCCGAGAGCAGCTACGGCGTCGTGCACCAGGGTGCGGACGAACTGCACGACTTCACCCCCGCCGCCGGATAGCGCGGCCGGCACACCGTTCTCCGGGTCTTGTCATGCGATCGGTTCCGATATATCGTTGAAGCATCGCGACAGATCAACGATGGATGGAGTGATTGCGATGCGTACCCACGGATTCGAGCGTGGACATCGGCAGGACGGCCCCCACCGGCGCGGCCGGGACGGGATGCGGGCGGCCTTCGGGCCCTTCGGGCCGGGTGGTCCGGGGTTCGGGCCCGGCGGGCCCGGTTTCGGGCCAGGGCCCTGGGGGCCGCGAGGGCGCGGTGGCCCTAGGGGGCGGGCGCGGCGCGGTGACGTGCGGGCCTCGATCCTGGCCCTGTTGCGGGACCGTCCGATGCACGGCTACGAGATGATCCAGGAGATCGCCGAGCGCAGCGGCGGCGCGTGGAAGCCCAGCCCCGGCTCGGTCTACCCCACCCTCCAGCTGCTGGAGGACGAAGGTCTGATCGCCAGCGCGAGCGAGGGCGGCAAGAAGCTGTTCTCCCTCACCGGCGAGGGCCGGGCCGCGGCCGAGGCGGGCCCCGAGGCTCCCTGGGAGGAAGCGTCCCGCGGGGTCGACTGGGAGGCCCTCGGTGAGATCCGCCAGGCCGGCTTCGGCCTGATGGAGGCCTTCAGCCAGGTCTGGAAGACCGGCAGCAAGGAGCAGCGCGAGAAGGCGCTGTCCGTGATCAACGATGCCCGCAAGAAGCTGTACCTGATCCTCGCCGACGAGGATTGACGACGAGGACTGGCTGACAGCCGCACGGCCGTCGAGGCGCCCCGTGGAGAGATCCGCGGGGCGCCTTCTTCGCGGACGTCAGGCCAGCAGGCCGCCCAGCTTGCGCAGCGACTCGTTCAGGGCCGCCGTCGCCGAATCCTTGAGCTTGCCCGCCATCAGGGAGACGGCCGCGCCGGTGAACTCGCCGTCGATGCGCACCGTCGTGCCCTCGCCGTCGGGGGTGAGCGTGTAGCGGGTGGCGACGGTCACCGCCATCGGGCCCTTGCCGCGGATGGCGAGGACCCGGGCCGGCTCCAGCTCCTCGACCGTCCACTCGACCTCCGCCGGGAAGCCCATCAGCTTCATGTTCTCCTGGAAGGTTCCGCCCACCTCCAGGGCCTCGGGGCCGCCCTTGGGAAAGCTGGTGTGGGTCGCGTTCCACTCCCCGTACGCCGACCAGTCCGTGAGCTTCGCCCACACCTTCTCGGCCGGTGCCTGGATGCGTGCCTCCGCGCTGACTTCGGCCATGCGACCACCCCTTCGTGTCGGGCTACGGTGTCGCGGAACGTAGCCGCAGGGCCCAGAACATTCAATACTGACGAACCGTCAGAATGTGTGGAGGTCTGTACGGACCGTAGCCGTCGTACGGTCCTGATCTCATCCGCAAGGAGGAGATGCCGAACGCCGGTGTCCACTTCCCGTGGGAGGCCGAGATGGTTCCCCCCGTCGATGACACGGGCGTGGGGGACTGATGAGGTAGGGATGTGCAACCCCGTATTCCCCGCGAGTCCGCCCGTGACCAGGGCGCCCACCACGCTGACGACGAAGCCGGGCTCGGAGCGGAGCTGGCGGCGGTGGTCGCCGTTGCCCGCCGCAGGGCCGTCCGGGACGGGGACCGCCAGATCGACACCGCCCATCTGCTGCACTCGCTCCTGGAGACCGACGCCGAGGCGCGCGCCCTCATCGGCGACCCCCGCAAGGTCGTCCGTCTGCTCGGCTACCTCGTGCAGCGCAGCATCGGCTACGGCCTGCGCTGGCAGAGCAGCGTGGAGGGCTCCGGCACGCTGTCCTTCCTGAAGGACGCCGAGGGCTGGTCGCCGGTCGCCGCGGCCGCCATGCGGGGCGCCCGCGAGCGCGCCGGGCGGCGCGGGGAGCAACGGGCCGACGGCATCGACCTCCTCGCGGCGCTCGCCGCCGACCCGCAGGCCCGGGCGGTCGAGGTGCTCCGGCGCGCCGGAGTCGATGCGGCCGGCCTGCTCGTCAGGATCGACCGCGCGACGGCGGAGTGCGTCGGCGACGGCGGAAGGGCGCGCTGAGCGGTGCGCGGCGTGCTCGGCGGCGCCCGGGGGCAGGCGCCGTCCAGCGGGTGAGACAGGTGTCAACGGGGGTGACGCTCATGTCGTCGCCTGCCATCATGTGCCGGTGCGTACGTCTGAGAGCGGTCTTGGCGGTGGCGGGAAGGGTGTCGGGCTCGGCCTGGCGCTCGGTTCCGCGCTCGCCTTCGGGGGATCGGGAGTAGCGGCCAAGCCGCTGATCGAGGCGGGGCTCGACCCGCTGCACGTGGTGTGGCTGCGAGTGACGGGCGCCGCGCTCGTGATGCTGCCGCTCGCGGTGCGCCACCGTGCCCTGCCGCGCCGCCGCCCCGCGCTGCTCGCCGGGTTCGGACTGCTCGCCGTGGCCGGCGTCCAGGCCTGCTACTTCGCCGCGCTCTCCCGTATCCCGGTGGGGGTCGCGCTGCTCGTGGAGTACCTCGCGCCCGCGCTCGTGCTCGGCTGGGTGCGGTTCGTGCAGCGGCGGCCCGTCACCAGGGCGGCCGCGCTCGGAGTGGTCCTCGCCGTCGGTGGCCTCGCCTGCGTGGTCGAGGTGTGGTCCGGCCTGGGCTTCGACGCCCTGGGGCTGCTCCTCGCGCTCGGCGCGGCCTGCTGCCAGGTCGGCTACTTCGTCCTGTCCGACCAGGGCGCCGGGACCGGCGAGGAGGCGCCGGACCCGCTCGGCGTCATCGCCTACGGACTCCTCGTCGGTGCCGTCCTGCTGACCTTCGTCGCCCGTCCCTGGACCATGGACTGGTCGGTGCTGTCCGGCACCGCACGGATGAACGGCACCGACGTTCCGGCCGCCGCCCTGCTGGCCTGGATCGTGCTGGTCGCGACGGTCGTCGCCTATGTCACCGGCGTGCTGTCCGTGCGCCGGCTGTCCCCGCAGGTCGCGGGCGTCGTGGCCTGCCTCGAAGCGGTGATAGCGACCGTACTGGCCTGGGTGCTGCTCGGCGAACACCTCTCGGTGCCGCAGGTCGCCGGCGGTGCCGTCGTCCTGATCGGCGCGTTCATCGCGCAGTCCTCGACACCGGCCAAGGGCGCGGCGGAGCCGGTGGCGGCCGGGAGCGCCGAAAGGGAGTTGTCCGCGCGAGGAACGGCCGCCTAGGCTGCCGATCATGCCGGCCGACGCGCTCGTCCTTCCGCCCCCCGCCGCCTGAGGCGGGCCTCCGGGAACGCGCCCGGCGTGCCGCCGGGCGGGACGGTGCTGCCCGCAGACGAAGTCCGTGGGCTCCGCTCGACGAGATCAGCGGGGCCTCCGCCGAACTTCCACCTCTGCGGAGACCACTCGTGTCGCATGCTGTCTCTGGCCTGCCCGTCGGGCGTGGCCTGCTCTGTCTGATCGTCGCCGGTGCCGCCTGGGGCACCGCGGGCGCCGCCGCCGCACTGGTCTACCGGACCAGTGACATGGGCGCCGTCACCCTGTCCTTCTGGCGCTGCGCCGCCGGGCTCGCGCTGTTGCTCGCCGGCCGGGTGCTGCGCCGCCGCCCACGTCCTGCCGTGGCCGAAGCACCCGGCCGCCGTGTGCTGAAGGCCGTGGCCACCGGCGTCGGCCTCGCCGTGTTCCAGACCGCCTATTTCGCGGCCGTGCCGGCCACCGGACTCACCGTCGCCACCGTGGTCACCCTCGGCGCCGGCCCCGTGCTCATCGCGCTCGGCGCCCGCTTCGCGCTGCGGGAGCGGCTCGGCCCGGCCGGAACAGCCGCTGTCGCCGGGGCGCTCGCCGGACTCGTCGTGCTGGCCTTCGGCGGCGCGGGAGCGACCGTACGTCCCTGGGGCGTGCTGCTCGCGCTCGCGTCGGCGGCCGGCTACTCCGCGATGACACTGCTCACCCGCTGGTGGGGGCGGGACGGCGGGAGCGACGCGCCGACCACGACGGTGTGGGCGTTCGCGGTGACCAGTCTGTGCCTCCTGCCGTTCGCCCTGACGGAGGGGCTGCTGCCGCACACCGCCCATCCCGTCCGGGTGCTGTGTCTCGTGGGGTACATCGCGGCGGTTCCCACGGCGCTCGCGTACGCCCTCTACTTCGCGGGCGCCGCCGTCGTGCGGTCGGCCACCGTCTCCGTGATCACGCTCCTGGAGCCGGTGAGCGCGGCCGTCCTCGCGGTCGCCCTGCTCGGTGAGCACCTGACCGCGTCCACCGTGACCGGCACGCTGCTGATGCTCGGCTCGGTCACGGGGCTCGCCGTCGCCGAGGCACGCGCGGCGCGGCGGGGGACGGGCGAGGAACGACCTGTCCTCGTGTGAGCCGACCGGGTCGCGGTCGGGTGGGATTGCGGTCGACCGGGGCTGCGGTCGGGGGACCCACGGTGGCACCGTGGCCGCCGCTCAGGCCCCCCGCCGTATCAGATGCTCTCGCGCCGCCGCGTCGCGTGGGCCGTTGCGGGTCGTCAGGGCGGTCACCATGTGCCGGCGGACCTCTTCCGATCGCTTTCCCGCGTACTTGAACTTGGCCCGGACGTCCTTCACTTCCAGCCGCAGGACGCGGATCCCGGACAGGAGGCGGCCGTAGGGGGCCTCGCCCGGGGTGGCGCGGGCCGAGCCGCCCTCCGGCTGGAAGTGGCCGACCTGGCGGTTGAGGAGGGCGGCCTTCTTCGCCGGGTCGTCCACGACGTGGGCGGTGCAGCCGAGCTGGACGGCCGCGTAGAAGCTCGTGGGGACGCCGTGTTCGGGCGGGGTGGCGTGCTCGGCCTGCCAGGGGCCCGGAACGAAGACGTAGTCGTCGACCACGCTCAGCAGCACCCGCGGCTCCGTCTCGAGCGCGGCCCAGAGCGGATTGGGGCGGGCGAGGTGGGTGACGGCCTCGCCGCGGTCGGGGTCGTAGGCGAAGTGCAGCGGCTGGACGAGCGGTGGCTCGCCGGGCGGGCCGTTGACCGCGAGCTGGCCGAAGTCGTGGGCGGCCAGCCAGGTCTGCCACTCGGTGTCGTCGTGGGGCGCGTCCCAGGGGTGGATCAGCATCACAGGGCCGTGAGGTAGTCGGGGAGCGCGGTGCCGGGGGCCAGGTCGGCCTCGGGGAGCGGAGTGTCGTAGCCCTTGCGCAGCGGGACCACGCCGGCCCAGTGGGGGAGGGCGAGGTCCTCGGGCTCGTCGTTCACTCCGCCGGTGCGGAGCTTGGCGGAGACCTCGTCGAGGTCGAGGCGGATCACGGCGGTGGCGGCCAGTTCCTTCCTGTTGGCGGGGCGGGAGTCGGCGGCGCGGCCCGCGACGACGTGGTCGACCAGCGCGTCCAGGGCGAGCAGCTTCTCCTCGGGGTCGGTGACCTCGTACGCGGTGCCGTGCACCACCACGGAGCGGTAGTTGATCGAGTGGTGGAAGGCGGAGCGGGCCAGCACCAGGCCGTCGACATGGGTGACCGTCAGGCACACCGGCAGCCCGGGGTCGGCCTGGCCGGTCATCCGCAGCGGGCGCGAGCCCGTGGAGCCGTGCACGTACAGGACCTCGCCGACCCGGCCGTACAGCGTGGGCAGCACCACGGGCGCACCGTCGCGGACGAAGCCGAGGTGGCAGACGTAGCCCTCGTCGAGTATCGCGTGCACCAGTTCCCTGTCGTACGACGCCTTGTGCGCGGCACGCGTGGGGACGGTGCGGTCGGTCGGGCGGTACGCGGCCGGCTGCGGTGGCGTCTGCCGGGTGCCCTGCATGACGGTCTCCCTTGCGTTTTGATTGCACTAGTGCATAATTGATTTTGTGCTAGGAGAGTATCCGATCGAAGGGCGCGGTGCAGCGGAGATTGCCGCGAGCATCGAGGGCGCGGTGGGTTCCGGGACCCTGGAGCCCGGGCAACTGCTGCCGCCGATGCGGGAGTTGGCGGTCCGGCTGGGTGTGAACCCGAACACCGTCGCGGCCGCCTATCGCACCCTGCGCGAGCGTGGGGTCATCGAGACCGCCGGGCGCCGGGGCAGCCGGATCCGGCCCAAGCCGGCCACCACGGGGCGGGAGAAGGTGCGCGTGGACGTGCCGGCGGGGGTGCGTGATCTGTCCGCAGGCAACCCCGACCCCGCGTTGCTGCCGCCGCTCGCACCGACGCTGGCGGCCGTCGCCGAGGAGGCGGACCGGGAGCCGGTGCTGTACGGCGGCGATCCCGTGGAGCCGGAACTGGCCCGCGTCACCCGGACCGAGTTCGACGCCGACGGCATCCCGGAGGGCCCCCTGGCGGTGCTCTCCGGGGCACTCGACGCCGTGGAACGCGTCCTCGCCGCCCATCTCAAGCCGGGGGACGCCGTCGCCGTCGAGGACCCCGGCTGGGGCCGCACCCTCGACCTCGTTCCCGCGCTCGGACTGCGCACGACCCCCGTCGGCGTCGACGACGAGGGGCCGCGACCCGAGGCATTGCGCACGGCCCTGCGCTCCGGCGCGCGGGCCGTGATCGTCACCGACCGCGCGCAGAACCCCACCGGTGCCTCCGTGAGCGCCGCCCGAGCGCGTGCCCTGCGGGCCGTCCTGCGCGAGCACCCGCAGACCCTGCTCGTCGAGGACGACCACGGCCACGGCATCGTCGACCTGCCCCTGCACCCCCTCGCGGGCGTCACCCATCACTGGGCGTTCGTCCGTTCCGCCGCCAAGGCCTACGGCCCCGACCTCAGGCACGCCGTGCTCACCGGCGACCCGGTCACCGTCGACCGGGTGCGCGGACGGCAGCGGCTCGGGCCGGGCTGGGTGAGCCTGCTGCTGCAACGGACGGTGGTCTGGCTGCGGGCGAGCGGCGCGGTCGACGGGCCGGCGGTGGCGGCGGCGTACCGGGCCCGGCGGGAGCTGCTCATCGACGCGCTCGCCGAGCGCGGGGTCCGCGCCCATGGCCGCAGTGGGATGAACGTCTGGGTGCCCGTCCCCGACGAGACCGGCGCGGTCGCCCGCCTCCTGCATGCCGGCTGGGCCGTCTCACCCGGCGCCCGCTTCCGCCTCGACGCCCCGCCCGGCATCCGGATCACCGTCTCGACCCTCACCCCGGCCGAGGTCGCCCCGCTGGCGGACGCGATCGCCTCCGCGGTCGGACCGACCCCGATGCGCAGCTACGTATAGGGGCGCCTAGGCCGCCCGCTTGCCCCGTACCTGCGTCAGCGCCGCCCCCGTCAGCACGATCACCGCTCCCACCGGCGTCGTCCAGTGCAGCGTCTCGTCCAGGATGGCGACGCCGGCGGCTGTGGCGATGACCGGGATGAAGTAGGTGACCATCTGGGCCGTCGTCGGGCCGACCTCGGCGACCAGGCCGTACTGGATGAGGACCGCGAGACCGGTGCCGAGGGCGCCGAGGGTGGCGACGGCCAGCAGCGGTATGAGGGCGAAGTGGGCGGGGGCGGTGGTGAACAGCGGGGTGACGACGGCCAGCTGGAGCGTGGCCAGGAGCAGTTGGGCACCCGTCATCGACAGGTGGGAGTGGCCGCTGCCCGCGAGTGTGCGGCGGACGTATATCCAGCCGACCGGGTAGCTGAGCGAGGCCAGCAGGGCCAGCGCGGTGCCCGTGGCGTCGAGGCCGGTGAAGCCCTGCCAGGCGCCCAGGACCGTCAGGACGCCGAGGAAGCCCAGGCCGAGTCCGGCGACCCGCAGTCGCGTCGGCCGGTCCTCGGAGAGGGCGACCAGGGACAGGGCCATGCCCCACAGGGGCGAGGTGGCGTTGCAGATGCCGGCCAGCGTGGACGGGATCGTCAGTTCCGAGTAAGCGAAGAGGGAGAACGGCAGGGCGTTGAGCAGGAACGCGGCGACCGCCAGATGGCCCCACGTGCGGGCCCCGCGCGGGAGTCGCTCCCGCTTCACAGCCATCGCGGCCCCGAGCACCGCCGTGCCGAAGACCAGCCGCCCGAAGGTCACCTGGAACGGTGCGTAGCCCTCCGTGCCCACCTTGATGAGCAGGAAGCTGAAGCCCCATATCAGGGACAGCGCACCGAAGCGGAGGCGCCAGTCGAGGCGGGGGCGGGGGCGCGCGGCGGTCTGTCGGGCTTCGGTGCGAGCGGCGGCGGCAGCGGTGGTCATGACCTCCACGATGCGGCAGTCAACCTCGTAGCACAATCGAGATTTCCACAGGGATACCTCTTAGTATTACTTACATGTTGAACCTGGAGCGCCTGCGCACCCTCGACGCCCTCGCCCGGCACGGCTCCGTCAGCGGGGCGGCCGAGGCGCTGCACGTCACGACGTCCGCGGTCTCCCAGCAGCTGGGCAAACTGGAGCGGGAGGTCGGCCAGCAGCTCCTGGCCAAGAACGGGCGCGGCGTGCGGCTCACCGACGGCGGCCGGCTGCTCGCCGAGCACGCGGCGCGCATCCTCTCCCAGGTCGAGCTCGCCCAGTCCGACCTGGAGGCGCACCGGGGCCAGGTCGCCGGAGAGCTGCGGCTGTCGGCGTTCCCGACCGCCGCGCGCGGTCTGTTCCCCACGGCCCTCGCCGACCTGCGCGCCCGGCACCCGGCGCTTCGGGTGCGCTCAGGCGAGCTGGAGCCGGAGAACGGTATCGCCGCAGTGGTGCGCGGCGACCTGGACCTCGCGGTCGTCCTCGACTGGTACAACAAGCCGATGCCGGTGCCCGACGGCCTGGTCAAGGCACCCCTGCTCGACGACCCCGCCGACGTGGCGATGCCGGCCGGCCACCCGCTCGCGGACCGCGACGAGGTGGACCTCGGGGAGTTCGCCGAGGACGAGTGGATCACCTGGCGCGAGGGCGAGTTCTGCCACGAATGGCTGATGTTCACGCTGCGCTCACGCGGCATCGAGCCGATCCTCGGCCACCGTGCCGCCGAGACCCACACCCAACTGGGCCTGGTCGCCGCCGGACTCGGGGTGTGCATCGCGCCGGTGCTGGGCCGCCACCCGGTGCCCCCCGGTGTCGTCACGGTGCCGCTCAAGCAGCGGGTGCGGCGCCATGTGTACGTCGTCTGGCGCGCGGACGCCGACCGCCGCCCGTCGATCCGCGCGGCGGTCGAGGCGCTGCGGACGGCGGCCGAGCAGGTCGGCTGAACCGCCCTGACGGTCTTACGCGGGCCCCAGCTTGCTGAAGTCCCAGGAGACGATCTTCTCCGGTGTCAGCCGCGCCCAGGCGTGCCGCCCGTCGTGGGGCATCTCGTCCAGGCCGAAGTTCTTGCGCGCGAACAGCGTCTCCGCGGTGTCGAGTTCGGCGCACAGCTCCCCGATGCGCGGCACCTCGCCCACGAACTCCATCGTGCCGGTCAGCTCGACACCGCGCAGCTGGTCGTACTCCTCGCCCGAGTCGACCACGACCGCCACCCGCGGATCGCGGCTGAGATCCGTCCAGCGCTTGCTGCGCACCACCGAGTAGAGCCACAGCGACACGCCGTCCCAGGCGTACCACAGGGCACTCACGTGCGGTGCGCCGCTCGCCGACACGGTGGCGACCCGGCAGGTGCGCTGGGTGGTGAGGAACTCGTCCACCTCACCCGTTGTCATCATGATCTTCCGGCCCCGGCGCTGAGTGGCAGTCATGCGTCCCCCTCTTCTCCCACGTCGTGCCAGAGGAGACGGTCCGGGTCCTGTCCGGCGCCTAGATCCTCTGACATCACGTCAGAAAAGAATGAGTCGTCTTCCCCTCGGACGCAATGCCGGTTAGTCTCGCCCGCCCCGAACTCCTGCGAAAGGGCGCGAATATGGCGTCGCACGAGCAGCTCGGTGAAGTCCTCGACCCCGCGTGCACCGTCCTGCTCACCGTGGAGTGCCAGCAGGGCGTGGTCGGCCCGGACAGCGCATTGCCCGAACTCGCCCGTCAGGCCCGCTCCTCCGGCGCCCTGGACAACGTCGCCCGGCTGGTCGCCGCCGCGCACGACAGCGGAGTCCAGGTGATCCATGCCGTCGCCGAACGCCGGCCCGACGGCCGGGCCGCCAGCCGCAACGCCCGGCTGTTCCGCGCCGCCGAACGGCTCCCGGTGCGGCAGCTGTCCGGCACCTCGGCGGTGCGTGTCGCGGCGCCGATCGAGGTCACCGAGGAGGACATCGTCGTACGGCGGCTGCACGGCCTCTCGCCCGTGCAGGGCACCGAGGTCGACGCGCTGCTGCGCAACCTGGGCTGCCGCACGCTGATCGTCACCGGGGTCTCGGCCAACGTGGCGATCCCCAACGCCGTGTTCGACGCGGTCAACCTCGGCTACACCACGGTCGTGCCGGCCGACGCCATCGCGGGGGTGCCCGCCGACTACACCCCCGCGATGATCCGTAACACCCTCGCGCTGGTCGCCACGGTCGCGACCACGGACGAGGTGCTCGGCTGCCTCAGACGGCCGGGCCGCCAGGGCTGACGCCCGCGTTCACGCCAGCTTGATCTCGTCCCCGGAGACGGTGATGTTCGCGGCGGCCAGCGGCTGCGTCGCGGGCCCCTGCTTCACACTTCCGTCGGCGGCGGAGAAGTGGCTGTTGTGGCACGGGCAGACGATCACGCCATTGGCGACGCTGCCCACCGCGCACCCCGCGTGGGTGCACTTGGACGAGAACGCCTTGTACGTGCCCGCGGCCGGCTGGGTGACGACAACGCCCTGGTCCTTGAAGATCTTGCCGCCGCCCTCGGGGATGTCCGAGGTCTTGGCGAGCGCGGTGCCACCGGCGCTGCCGCCGCTCTCCTGCGCGCTGGGCGAGCCGCCGGCAGCGGCTCCGGCTCCGGCGGCTCCGGTGGACCCGGCCGCGCTGGAGGTGTCCGACGACTTGTCGTCCGACCCGCAGGCGGTCAGCGCGGCGGCGAGTCCCGCCGCTCCGGCCGCCGCCACGACGGTACGGCGGGCCGGACCCGCTGCGGGAGTGGGCGATGCGCTGGTCATGAGGGATTCCCTTCCGCGGAGCTTTTCGTGATCCGTCCAGGGGTACGGTCTCGGGGCACCACCTGTTCAGACGGCATCGAGATCTTGTCTTCCTGGAGATGAGGCGAACGTAAACCACAGCTGTCGTTCCCCTGTCGGTCCGGGCATCGCCGCAGGCCCCGGCGGCCGGAGGCGCTGCTCGAGGAAGTCGTCGCGACCGCTGCATCACGTCCCCGCGTGAGACGACTCACTGCCGCGGTGCGCCGCGGCGAGCGGTCCCACGAGTACCGATCCGGGCCACCACGACCGTGGGCCGCCGCAAGTACCGCTGGGCCGGCCACTCCGCCCCTGACGGACGGCTCGGTGTGCGGGGCGCCGTCGAATGCCTGCCGCGCAGGCCGACGCTCTTCTGTTTTGGCATAGGACAAAGTGTTAGGGTCGGTGATGGAGGTGATCACGTGCGCATCAGCGGTTCGACAGCCGGTGAGATCGCGGGCAGTGTGCGGGACCTGGCTGCTTCGGGTGAACTGGCGCCGCGTGACGTACTGCCGCCGGTGCGGGCGCTCGCCGCCGAACTGGGGGTCAACCGGAACACGGTCGCCCTGGCGTACCGGCGGCTCGTCGAGGCCGGGGTGGCCGAGACCCGGGGCCGGGGCGGCACGGTGATCGCGGCGGTGCCCCAGCTCGCCCGGGAAGGCGTCGGCGCAGGCGGCGACCGGATCGACCTGGCCAGCGGCAACCCCGATCCGGAACTGCTGCCCGACATCCTGGCCGCGACCAGGCGCGGGCACTACCACCAGCCCCTGTACGGCGTGCCCGCCGTCGACGGGGGGCTGGCCGAGTGGGCCGCCGCCGACTTCGCCGAGGACATCGAGCAGCCGTTCCGGACGCTGGTGGCGCACGGGGCGGTCGACGCCACCGAAAGGCTCCTGAACGCCCACCTCGCCCGCGGCGACCTGGTGGCGATCGAGGACCCCTGCTTCCTGGCGAGCATCGGCACGCTGCGGCTGGGCGGCTACCGATCGGTGCCGGTTCAGGTCGACGGCGCCGGGATGCGGCCCGACGCCCTGCGGGCCGCCCTGGCGGACGGTGCTCGCGCGGTCGTCTGCACCCCCCGCGCCCACAACCCGACCGGCGCGAGCCTCACCGAGGAGCGGGCGGCCGACCTGCGCGCGATCCTGGCGGACCATCCCCAGGTCCTGGTGATCGAGGACGACCACTTCTCGGCCGTCTCCGCGCGGCCGTACCACCGGATCACACCTCCGACCACCGCACGCTGGGCCCTGGTGCGGTCCGTGTCCAAGTTCCTCGGCCCGGACCTGCGTCTCGCCCTCGTCGCCACCGACACGGAGACCACCGCGCGCCTGGAGGCGCGGTTGAGCGCCGGCACCACATGGGTCAGTCACCTGCTGCAGCACGTCGCCCGCGAACTGCTCCTCGATCCCGGCGTCCAGGAACTCCACGAACGGGCCCGCGGGACATACGCACACCGCAGCGGCCTGCTCGTCGAGCAGTTGCGCGCCCATGGCATCGAGGTCCCCGGCCGGCCCGACGGGCTGAACGTGTGGGTCGAGCTGGACGTCGACGGCCGGTCGGTGGTCGAAGCCCTGGCGCAGCGGGGCTGGGCGGTGCGGTCCGGTCACCTCTTCGTCCGTGACCCGTCCGCCCACCAGGGCGCCATCCGGGTCACCAGCTCCACCATCAGCGAGCCGCAGGCCAAGATGTTCACCGCCGAACTCGCGTCAGTCGTGGCGGACTTGCGCGCCGCGAGCAGATGACCATGCCCCGATTCCCCATGGGAGGAGACCTCATGTTCCGTGGCCTCAGCGCCTTCCCCCTCACGCCCACCGACGAGCACGGCGTCGACGAGGCGGCGTACTCCGCGCTCGTCGCCCGGTCGGCGGCCGCCGGCGTGGACTCCATCGGCGCGCTCGGCTCCACCGGCGGCTACGCCTACCTCACCCGGGAACAGCGCGCCCACGCCGCGAAGATCGCGGTCGAGTCCGCCGACGGTGTCCCCGTCATGGTCGGCATCGGCGCGCTGCGCACCTCGCACGTCCTGGCGCTGGCCGAGGACGCCCAGGAGGCCGGAGCCGCAGCCGTGCTGCTCGCCCCGATGACGTATCAGCCGCTCACCGACGAGGAGGTGTTCGGCCTCTACGAGGACGTCAGCCGCGAACTGTCCGTGCCGCTGTGCGTGTACGACAACCCCGGTACCACGCGTGTGCACTTCAGCGACGAACTGCACGGCCGGATCGCCCAGTTGCCGAACATCGGCTCGATCAAGATCCCTGGTGTGCCCGATGGCCCGGCAGCGGCGAAGACACGTGTCGACGCGCTTCGGGCGCTGATCCCGGACACGGTGAGCATTGGTGTGAGCGGCGACTGGGCGGCGGCCCGCGGGCTGAACGCCGGGTGCGACGCCTGGTACTCGGTCCTCGGCGGCACCTTCCCGCGGACCGCTCTCGCCCTCACACGCGCCGCCCAGAGCGGTGACGCGGGCCGGGCGTCGGACCTGTCCGGCGAACTGGAGCCGCTGTGGGCGTTGTTCCGCCGCTACGGCGGCCTCCGCGTGATGTCGGCTGCCGCGTCCCACCTGGGTCTGACGGGGGAGCCGAACCTGCCGCGGCCCCTGCGCGGGCTGGACGAGGCCGCGCGTGAGGACGTCGCCGCCGCGCTCGGCGCCCTCGGGCTCACCGCCTGAGCGCGCGCCATGAACCATCAGCACCTCACGACCGAGCCGAACGCGGCCGGCGTGCCGTCCGCGCCCAGCGGGAGCAGGGGCGGGCTGGCGCGCTATGTCGTCGCCGCGGCCCTGGCCCGCACCGCCGACGGGGGAGCGGTCGTGGCCGTCGTCCTGCTGGTCACCTCGTCGGGCGGCTCTGGGATGCTCGCGGGCGCACTCGGTGCGTGCATCACCGCGCCGCATCTGCTCGGGCCCGTCGTCGCCCGCCCCCTGGACCTCGCGCACGACGGGCGCAAGGTCATCGCGACCGCATGTCTGCTGTACGCCGGCGCCCTGTCCGCGGGGGTACTGACCTACGCCCGTGCGCCCGCGCCGGCGACCGCGCTGCTGCTGGCCACGGCCGGCACCTGCGGCCCCCTGCTGACCGGTGGCATCAGCAGCCGGCTGCCCGCCATCGTCGGCCCGCGGTTGCGCACCCAGCGGCGCGCGCAGGGCTGGGACGTGGCCACCTACGGCATCGGCGGCACCGTCGGCCCGTCCCTCGTCGCTGCCCTGTCCGGCTCGCTCTCGCCCACCGCGGCGGCTCTCGCGCTCGCGGCCGGGGCGGGCGTGGCGGCAGGCTGCGTACTGCTTCTGCCCTTCGCGCCGCCGGCCCACGGCGGGGACAGGGCCGCGATCCTCAAGCCCGGGCCGACCCTCGCGCTGATGGCCCGCACCGGTCGTCTCCGGCGCACCGTCTACCTGACGACGATCGTCGCGCTCAGCGTCGCCGCGCTGCCGATCACGGCGGTGCACATGACGAAGATCCTCGGCGTCGAGACGCCGGCCGCGGCCGTTCTGACCGCCGCCTACGGCCTGGGCAACCTCACCGGCTCCTTGGTCGTCATGGCCATTCCGCTCACCGGCAGCCCGGACCGGTTGATGCGCCGCCTCGCCCTGGGCGTCGTCGCGGGCCTCGCCACGGTCACCGTGAGCCACACCTTCACCCTGTCCGTAGCCGCGTACGCGGGCACCGGCATCCTCAACGCCCTCTTCTTCGCCTCCACCCTCGCCGCCCGCACGGAGTACGCGCCGGCGGAGGCACGCGGACAGGTCTTCATCTGGGTGGCGGCCCTGAAAATCACCTCAGGATCGGCGGGCACCGCTCTGGCCGGTTCCCTCACGGGTCTGGACGTACGTCTGCCCCTCGTCCTCGGCATCACCGGGATCACAGCGGCCGTCCTGGCCGCCACGTTCGAGGAACGGGCCATCGGCAGGCTCACCGTCACGCGACGCGCACAGCCTTGACCGTCCCCGAACGGAAGCCGGTCCGGCTGATCCCGACTCGCAGGTGCTCGAGACCGGGCGGCCCGGCCGGGGGCCCTTGCCCGCTACTCCCGGCCGCTGTCGGCACGGCCGCCGCGCCACGGAGGCGGGGTGACCGACCTGCGGGCGTCCTCCCTGCGGTGCAGGACACGGTTCATCTGGCTGCGCAGCCGGTCGCGCAGCCGGTCCGCCAGTTCGTGTGCCGTGGCCTCCTGGGCATGCACGACCACGAGGGTGTTCCCCACGACGAGCTCGGCCCCGGCGGACCAGGGCCGCTCGGCGTGGTGTGCCACCGCCCTGGCGACCCTCACGGCCCCGTTCACGGCTGGAAGCCCGGGCCGGCCGAGGACCGCGTCGATCTTCTCCCGGAGGTAGGCGACGGCTTCCTCGTCCACATCGCCTTCCACGCGCACCTCTACCTCGACGGCGCCGGTGGCCTCGGTGCCGGTGTCCTTGGCAGTCATGTGCTCCACTCCTTCTGGTCGTTTCGCAGCGGCACCAGACTTCTGCGGGCACCGGTCCTGGCCCAGGGCTGTCAGGCCTCGTCAGCGGGGCCGTTGGGCCTTCACCGACGGGCCGTTTCGTACCCTGGCACCAGCGGTATCTCATGGCCGCGGGACACTGTGGGTGGACAAAGGGGCCGGCCGGCCCTGGCCCTTCGGCCCGGATACGAGACCAGGGAGCAGTTTGATGGCGGACAGCGAGCAGCCCGGCACCGGCGATCCGATCCGGGTCTTCCTCCTGGACGACCACGAGGTGGTACGGCGCGGAGTGCGCGACCTGCTGAACGACGAGCCGGACATCGAGGTGATCGGCGAGGCCGGCACGGTGGAGCAGGCACTGGTGCGGGTTCCCGCGTTGCGCCCGCAGGTGGCGGTGCTGGACGTCCGGCTGCCCGACGGCGACGGAGTGACCGTGTGCCGGGAGCTGCGGTCCCGCATGCCCGAGCTGGCCTGCTTGATGCTGACCTCCTTCGACGACGAGGAGGCCCTGCTGGACTCCATCATGGCGGGCGCGTCCGGTTACGTCCTGAAGCAGATCCAGGGCTCGGACCTGGTGTCCGCTGTTCGCACCGTGGCCGGCGGCCAGTCCCTGCTCGATGCCAGTGCCACCACCAAGCTGATGGCCCGGCTTCGCGGAGGCGGGCAGGAGGAGCAGCAGCAGCCGGACGGACTGCAAGGTCTGACCGAGCGGGAGCGGGAGATCCTGGCTCTGATCGGTGAGGGTCTTACCAACCGCCAGATCGGCCAGCGGCTGTACCTGGCCGAGAAGACGGTGAAGAACCACATCTCCCGTCTGCTGGCCAAGCTCGGCGTCGAGCGCCGTGTCCAGGCCGCGGTGATCGCCACCCAGGTCCAGGACCGGCAGCGGCAGGAAGGGCACTGAGCCATAGCGCCTGCTGGAAGCCGAGTACGACGGCCCTGGGGGTGATCGGCCCCGACGGCTGATCCGGCAGCGAAGACGGCCGCCGCCCCCGTGTCGGCGAGGGCGGCGGCCGTGGCGCGAGGATCGTTCCCCCCACTACGAGACTCGCGCGGAAGCCCTCGCGGCTCCTGGGGCGTGGGGGAGAACCACCCCGTCCCGAACGAGCCGTAAGGACATGGCACCGCCGGCCGGCCGGCATCGCGCCGTGAGCCCGGCCGCAGCTCCTGCACTCGATTGTCGGCTTCGGCACGGTGCTGACGACGGGCCGGCCGGACCATGCCGCGGACCGAACGGCCCATGGCCTGTGGCCAGGAGTACCGGGCCGCGCCGGCGCGCGAGGGCGGTTGCCGCCTCCAGCCCAACGGGCCCTGGGCGCAGGGACGTTCAGCCCAACGGATGGAGACCTTCGGCATCCGGCGTGGCGTCGGGCGTCGGACGAGAGTGAGCGACGTCAAGGAGACGACGTTCACACATCGCCGAAGGGATCACCATCATGGCCGTGCACGAGCACGCTCACCGGAGCCCGGGCTTACACCTGTCGGCGGCCTTCCGCTGGCACCGGACCGGCTCCGGCTCCGAGTCCGCGGTGCCGGAACGTCTCGGCACGCACGCCGCGCAGGCCTACGCCCTTGCTTCCCTGCGCGTCCTGACCGGGTTCGTCTTCCTGTGGGCGTTCCTGGACAAGACCTTCGGCCTGGGCTACGCGACCGCGTCCGGCAAGGGCTGGATCGACGGCGGGTCGCCGACGAAGGGCTTCCTCAGCTCCGTCGCCGCCGGGCCGATGGAGTCGACGTTCCACTCCTGGGCCGGCGCCACCTGGGCGGACTGGCTGTTCATGCTGGGCCTGCTCGGCATCGGTGCGGCCGTCATGGCCGGTGTGGCGCTGTGGCCGGCCGCGGTGGCGGGCACGGCGACGATGGCCCTGATGTGGATCGCCGAGTGGCCGCCGGCCAAGCACCTGTCGGACGGATCGCCGAGCATGTCGACGAATCCCTTCACCGACTACCACGTGATCTACGCGGTCGCGCTGATCGCCGTGGCGGCAGCGGGCGCGGGCGCCACCTGGGGCCTGGGCCGGCTGTGGGCGCGGCTGCCGATCGTCCGCGACCACACCTGGCTGCGCTGACCCGCACGCGGGGCCCATCGTCCCCGCTGAGGGACCAGCGGCCCCTGCCCTGAAGAACCCCTGAACACGACGCTGGAATCGGGTCTCCCCGAGTCCCCTCGGGGCCCCGATTCAGGAGGTGGAGAACATGCCCCGCACCATCACCGTGGGTCTCGACGGCTCGCCCGAGAGCCGCGCCGCCGCGGAATGGGCGGCCCGCGAGGCGAAGCTGCGCGGACTGCCGGTGAAGCTCGTCCAGGTCTGGGAGCCGGTACCCGAGCCCATGGCCCAGGCCCCGCTCCTCGGTGTCGAGACGCACCAGCACTGGACCGAGAGGATCCCCCGCGAGTCCGCCGAGGGCCTGCGGCTGCGCCACCCCGGCGTCGAGGTCAGCACCGAGCAGCTCACCGGACAGCCCGCCGAAGCCCTGGTCGGCGCGGCGAAGGAGGCCGAACTGCTCGTCCTCGGCGCACGCGGCCTGGGCGGGATCGGCGGCTTCCTGCTCGGCTCGGTCGGCCTCGCGGTCGTGGCGCGCACCGAGCGACCCGTCGTCCTGGTCCGCGCCGGAGAGCAGGCCGCGGACGAGCACGAGATGGACCCGGCGGGCATCCCCTCCGCAGCCACCGCCTTCCGTCCCGTCGTCCTCGGGCTCGACATCGGCAACCCCGACGACACGCTGGTCGGGTTCGCCTTCGAGGCCGCCGCACGCCGGAACGTGCCACTGCGCGTCGTGCACGGGTGGAACCCGCCGCCCTACTACGCCTACGGCATGGCTCTCGAGCCCGCGGTCGAGCGGGAGATGGCGAAGGGCGACGCCGTGGTCCTGAGCGAGGTGCTGCGCCCCTGGCGGCAGAAGTACCCCGACGTCGAGGTCGTCGAGCAGTCGCACTACGGCAGCCCCTCACTCCTCCTGATCGACGCCTCCCACGAGGCCTCCCTCGTCGTCGTCGGCCGGCGCGTCCGCCGCTCCTCCGTCGGCGCCCACATCGGCACCGTCACCCACGCCGTCCTGCACCACTCCACCGCCCCCGTCGCCGTCGTCGCCCACGACTGACGTACCCCTCCAGAGGAGAGAACAGATCATGAAGGCAGCGGTCGTACGAGCGTTCGGCGAGCCCCTGGTCATCGAGGAGCGCCCCGACCCCGAGCCCGGCCCCGGCCAGGTCCGCGTCCGCGTCGAGGCCTCCGGGCTGTGCCACACCGACATCCACGCCGCCCACGGCGACTGGCCGGTCAGGCCCGATCCGCCCTTCGTCCCCGGTCACGAGGGCGTCGGCACCGTCGAGGCCCTCGGCGACGGCGTCACCCACCTGACCGTCGGACAGCGCGTCGCCGTGCCGTGGCTGGGCAAGGCCTGCGGGCGCTGCGAGCACTGCCTGTCCGGGTGGGAGACGCTGTGCGAGCAGCAGATCAACACCGGGTACGGCTGCGACGGCGGGTACGCCGAGAAGATGCTCGCCTGGGCCGACTTCGCCCAGCCCGTGCCCGAGGGCGTCACCCCGTTCGACGCGGCCCCGCTGACCTGCGCGGGCGTGACCACGTACAAGGCCCTCAAGGTCGCCGACGTCCGGCCCGCACAACTCGTCGCGATCTCCGGCGTCGGCGGGCTCGGACACCTCGCCCTGCAGTACGCGAAGATCGCCGGAGCCACCGTCGCGGCCATCGACGTCACCGACGACAAGCTCGAACTCGCCGCGCGACTCGGTGCCGACCTCGTCATCGACGCCCGCAAGCAGGATGTCGGCGGGGAGCTGAAGAGGCACGGCGGCGCCCACGCGGCGATCGCCCTCGCGGTGAACCCGGCCGCGTTCGAGGCCGCGGGCTCCGGTCTGCGGCGCGGCGGCAAGCTCGTCATGGTGGCGCTGCCCGCGCACGGGACGATCCAGGTCCCGATCTTCGACACCGTCCTGGGCGGCACCTCGGTGATCGGCTCCATCGTCGGTACACGGCAGGACCTCGCCGAGGTCTTCCAGCTCCACGCCGCCGGCCGCACGAAGGTCATCTACGAGACCCGCCCGCTCGCCTCCGTCAACGAGTCCATCGACGCCGTGCTGCGCGGCGAGATCACGGCCCGGATCGTCTTCGACCTGGGCGCCGGACGGTGACGACGATGGAACTGCCCCTGGTCGTCGGCGTCGACGGTTCCGAGCCCAGCCTGCGCGCCGTCGACTGGGCGGCCGACGAGGCCGCCCTGCGGGGGCTGCCGCTGCGGCTGGTGCACGCCTCGCTGTGGGAACGGTACGAAGGCACGTCGCTCGCGAAGGACCTCGGCAAGCCCTCCGAACAGGTGATGGCCGAGGACATCGTCGAGACCGCCGCGCGCCGTGCGCACAGCCGCCAGGCCGACGTGCAGGTCACCACCGACGTACTGCCCGAGGAACCCGGGTACGTGCTGGTACGGGAGAGCCGCACCGCCTCCGCCATGGTCCTGGGTTCACGCGGCCGCAGCGGCATGGCCGAGGCACTTCTCGGCTCCGTCAGCGTGACCGTGGCGGGCCACGCGCACTGCCCCGTGATCGTGCTGCGCGGCAGCCACGACAACCGGGCCGTACCCGGCAGGCACGGCCACGTCGTCGTGGGCGTCGGCGAGAAGCAGGCCGACGCGGCGGCGATGCGCTTCGCCGCCGAGGAGGCACGGCGCCGAGGCGTGCCGCTGGAGGCGGTACGGGCCTGGCGCTGCCCCGCGCACGAGACCACCGACCACCCCCTTCTGGCCGGTGAACCGGCCCGGCTGCACGAGGAGCGGGCCGCGGAGGTGCTGCAAGCGGCTCTGCGGGGCATCCCGGACGGCGTCGAGGTGCACCGGCGCACCGTCGAGGGCCACGCCCGCCAGGTGCTGCTCGAGGCCTCGGCCGGCGCCGACCTGCTCGTCGTCGGGGCCCGGCGCCGCGAGGGCCACTACGGCCTCCAGCTCGGCCGCGTCGCCCACGGGGTGCTCCACCACGCCGCTTGCCCCGTCACCGTCGTACCCCAGCAGGCGTGAGGGGACGAGGTCTTCGGCCCGCTCGTGCTGTTCGGGCTCGGCGGCACCGCCACCGAGGTCCCCGGTGACCACGCCGCACGGCTTGCCCCGCTCACCGACCACGATGTGCACGACCTGATCACCGCGCCGCGCTGCGCCCCGCTGCTGTTCGGAGCCGGCGGCAGCGGGCCGGCCGATCTCGAAGGCCTGGAGCGGCTGCTGTCGCGCCTGTCCCGCATGGCGGCCGACCTGCCGCAGCTCGCCGAGGTCGACTTCAACCCCGTGCTCGCGACCACGGCCGACGTCTCGGTACTCGACGCGCGGGTGCGGCTGGTGCCGCGCAGGCCCCAGGACCCCTGTCTGCGCCGGCTCCGCTGACGACCGGTCAGGTCATCACGGACACTGGGCTCGCCGTGGCTCCGGGACGACGGGGCCACCCCTCGGAGCCGATCGGCCCTCTTTCCTTCCGCGTTCCCGGCCTACGGTGGGAGTGATCACCGATCGACGGGAGGAGAGCAAGTGGACATCGTCGGGTATGGCGTCCTCGCGGACGAGGAGCCGCTGCTGAGGGAAGCGTTCGACGAGGCGTTCGCGGGCCGGCACGAGCTGCGGTGTCTGGGGCTGTTCCTGGACGGGGACACCGTCCCGACCGCCGCGGGCCACGAGGTGGTGCTCAGCAGCGTCAACGACACCCTGGACGCCGGAGTGCTGCGCTCGCTGGCCAAGGGCGGCACCCGGCTGATCGCCCAGCGGTCCACCGGCTACAACAACATCGACCTGACCGCCGCCAGGGAACTCGGGCTCACGGTCGCCCGGGTCTCGTACTACTCGCCGTACTCGGTCGCCGAGTTCGCCTGGACCCTGGCCCTGGCGGTCAACCGCCGGATCGTCCGGGCCGCGCACCGCACCCGCGAGTTCGACTTCCGGCTCGACGGGCTGATGGGCCGGGACCTGCGCGGCCGGACGGCCGGCGTGGTGGGCACCGGAAAGATCGGCGCCGCGTTCGCCCGGATCGCCCACGGGTTCGGGATGCGACTGCTGGGCTGGGACGTCGCGGAGAACCCCGACTGTCTCGCCCTCGGCATGGAGTACGTCCCCCGCGAGCGGCTGTTCGCCGAGGCGGACCTCGTCAGCCTGCACGTGCCGCTGCTCCCTCAGACCCATCACCTCGTCGACGCCGAGGCCCTCGCGCTGATGAAGGACGACGCCGTCCTGGTCAACTCCAGCCGCGGCGGACTGGTGGACACCGACGCCCTGCTGGAGACGCTGCGCGCGGGCCGGCTCAGCGGGGTCGGCCTCGACGTGTACGAGGAGGAGGCCGGCGTCTTCTTCCTGGACAAGTCGCTGGAGGTGATGACCGACGAACGCCTCGCGAGGCTGATGACCTTCAGCAACGTCCTGATCACCTCGCACCAGGCCTATTTCACCCGGGACGCCGTCGGGCAGATCGCCCGGACCACCGTGGCCAACATCGAGGACTACTTCGCCGGCCGCTCCGGTGACGACGTGCTCGTCCGCCCCGAGACGCCCTGATCTACGTCTGCTCCCCCCGACGCGACGTGAAGCCGCGACGTGAAGCCGCGACGTGAAGAGAGGCCGTTGGACCCCATCCGGCACCCGTCCCGGAGCTGTTCGGCCCCGTCCCGCCCGGGTACCCCTCGGACGATCATGAGGCGGCGGCCGGGAAGAGGCCAGGCCCATACCCGCACCACGGCACTTCCCGGCTCGTCGTCGACACGGCAGAAGGGGAGGGCACCGTCCGGTGGACCAGGCACAGATACACAAGGTGGGGACCGCACGGCCGAGTGCCGGGGCCGCCGTGGCCCCAGGGACGACCGGACGGGCCGTACGGCCGTCGTGGACGGAGTGGCTGACGACCACCGACCACCGAGGTGGACGACCCGTGGGGCTACGGCCGTTCGCTGGAGTGGGCGACCTCCTGTCCGTCTCCGCGCCACAACTTCGTCTCCCTCCCGCGCATCCGCAGCGAGTCTCCCGCGTTCGACCTCCACCACCCGGAGATCGCGGCGCTCGAAGAAGCGGCGAGGTGGACCATGGCGCAGGCCGTCCTCGCTCTGGGGGCCGCGGCGGCCTGCCTCAGTGGCTGGACCACGACCGGGATCACCGCAGTGGTGGACACCTTCCGGCGCGGCGGTGGCCGGCACCGCTGTCACGGTGGGCCTTCGGGCCGGCGCGGCCGTGCAGCGCCGCCGCGAGATGCGCGAGGCCGCACGCGACTGGGCGGCGCTCGGCCACGATCGGCAGCCATTCGACACCGACCGTGCCCGGAGCGTCGTCGCCGTGCTCATCGGCATCGGGCCGGCTGTCGCCGTAGCCGCTCTCGGGGCGGTCGCGGAGCGCGAACAGGGCGTGGGCCGGTGGTGGATGGTCGCGGTCGTGTCCTGCGCGGTGGTCGGAGTGTTCCTCATCCTCGCGGGCGTCTACGGACGGCCGCTCCGACAACGCCGCCCCGCCGGGCGGCCTCGGCCACCCAGGAACGCCTGACTGCCTGGTCGGCACGCCTGACCGGTCGTCACGCGCCTGCCGGATGCACCGGGACCGGGCCGACGGGCCCAGTTCGATGGGGCGGTTCGGCCCTATCGCGGGTGACGGCCGCACCGGATGATCGATGTGCCGGTCGGACCCGCACCACGGATCCCGGCTGTGGCGGTGAACGCCGCCCCTCAACCTCTTCACATCTCAGGGGAGTTCCATGCTTTCGCCCGAGTCGGCCGCTGTCGTCCGTGCCACCCTGCCCGCTGTCGGCGGTGCCCTGGACGAGATCACCACACGCTTCTACGGCAGCATGTTCGCGGAGCAGCCCGAGCTGCTGGACGGCCTGTTCAACCGCGGGAACCAGGCCAGCGGTGAGCAGCGTCGGGCGCTGGCCGGATCCATCGCGGGCTTCGCCCAGGCCCTGCTGGCCGACCCCGACGCCCGCCCGGACGCGCTCCTCGCCCGGATCGCCCACAAGCACGCGGCGCTCGGCGTCACCGAGGACCAGTACACGATCGTCCACAAGTACCTGTTCCGCGCCATCGGCGACGTGTTGGGTGAGGCGGTCACCCCGGAGGTGGCCGCGGCCTGGGACGAGGTGTACTGGCTGATGGCCGGCGCGCTCATCGCCCAGGAGGCCCGCCTCTACCAGGAGGCCCAGGTCGACCCGCGCGAGCCGTGGCGGCAGTGGACCGTGGTGGAGAGGCGTGAGGAGACCCCGGACGTGGCCTCCTTCCTGCTGCGCCCGGCCGACGACGGGCCCCTGCCCCAGGCGCGTGCCGGTCAGTACGTGAGCGTACGGGTGCGCATGCCCGACGGCATCCACCAGACCCGCCAGTACAGCCTGTCCAGCCCTCCCGGCGACGGCCTGCGACGCATCACCGTCAAGCGGGTGGCGAGCGTCGCCGACGCCCCCGAGGGCGAGGTCTCCAACCAGCTGCACCGGACCGTACGAACCGGCGACCAGCTCACCCTGTCGGCCCCGTTCGGAGACGTGGTCCTCGACGACGCCGACACCCCGCTGCTGCTGGTCTCCGCCGGCATCGGCTGCACCCCGATGGTCGGCATGCTCGAACACCTCGCCGCCACCGGCTCGACCCGCCGGGTGCGGGTCCTGCACGCCGACCGCTCCCCGGCCGACCACGCCCTGCGCGCCGACACCCGACGCCTGGCGGAACAACTGCCCGAGGCACGGGCGGAGTTCTGGTACGAACAGGACGCGGCCGAGGAACCCGGCTCGCACGCCGGGCTGATGGACCTCGCCGGCCTGGACCTGCCCGCCGACGCCGACGTGTACCTGTGCGGCTCGCTCCCCTTCATGCGCGCCGTCCGCACCCAGCTGCTCCAGGCCGGCATCCCCGCGCGCAGCATCCGCTACGAGGTCTTCGGCCCCGACCTGTGGCTCGCCCACGCGGAAGGCTGAACCGCGCAGAGGCCGTCCTGGTGGCCTGCGTGGCCTTCGAGATCAGGGGATCTTGGCGACGGTGCGCAGTACGGGCGCGTCCTCGCGGGCCTCCAGGCTGTGCCGGGCCACGCAGTACCAGCACCGTCGCCTCGCCGGGGTACCCGTGCTCGGCCAGAGCGGTGCCGGAGCGCAGGGCGAGCGCCGCGGCCGGCGGAGGAGGCCGAAGGAGCACCGTACCGACCGGCACGCTGACTGCCGTGCCGCCCGCCGTGTCGTAGAGCCTGCCCATGCCCGGGCGGGCGCGTAGGGTGACAGGGAAGGCGCGGTGATGACGGCGTCGGGCGGCGCCGGGAGGAATCTCACCATGGTGCACGATCCGGCCAACGACACCCCGCGGCCCGGGGCCTCGCCGCTCGTTCTCGGCCCCCAACGGCTGCGGCAACTGCTCGACGCGGTCGTGGCGCTGAGCGCCGACATGGACACCGGCACCGTGCTGCACCGCATGGTGGAAGCAGCCGCCGATCTCGTCGGCGCTCGCTACGGGGTCCTGGGCGTGCTGTCGGAGAGCGGCAAGGTGACCGACCTGTTCACCGTGGGCGTCGACGCCCCCCGCCTGTGCGCTGCCATGGGCCTGCCGCAGGGCCACGGCCCGCTGCACACCATGGTGGACGACCGGCAGCCGCTGCGGGTGACGGATGTGGCCGCACACCCCCGTGCCGCGGGTTTTCCGGCCGGTCATCCGGTCATGCGGACTCTGCTGGGCGTTCCGCTGATGGTGCGCGGGACCGTCTACGGCGACCTCTGTCTGGCCGACAGGACGGACGGCGCGCCCTTCGACGACGACGATGAGGACCTGCTGACCGCGCTGGCCAGTGCGGCGAGTGTCAGCATCGAGAACGCCCGTCTGTACGAGCACGTCAAACGCGCCGCCGAGCACTTCCAGCGCCGTATGCTGCCCGTCCTTCCGGACCTGGCACCGCTTGAGGCCGCGGTCCGCTACGAGCCCGCGTCGGAGCTCCCCAGACTCGGCGGGGACTGGTACGACGCCATGGTCCTGCCCGATGGCGCCACCTGTGTCGTGGTGGGCGACGTGACCGGCCACGACGTCGAGGCCGCCCCGCTGATGGGCCAGATCCGCGACATGCTGCGGGCGCTCGCCTTCGACCGGTGCGGGCCACCCGGCCTCGTCGTGTCGCGCCTGGACCGCGCCCTGACCATGTTCGAGGACCCGCCGACCGCCACCCTGGTGTTCGGCCGCCTCGAACGGACCCGTGAGGGATACACCTTCGGCTGGAGCAACGCCGGGCACCCGCCCCCGCTGCTGATCGGGCCGGACGGCAGCACCGGCTGTCTGGCGCCCGCCCGGCACGGTATCCCGGTGGGCATCGACGCGTCCGTCCCACGGTTCAACCACGCGCACCCGCTTCCGCCGGGCGCCACCCTGCTGCTGTTCACCGACGGGCTGGTCGAGCGCCGCGGTCAGGACATCGATACGGGGCTGGACGACCTGGCCGAGCACGCCGCCCGCCTGGCCGGGGCCCCGCTGGAGGAACTGTGCGACGCCCTGATCACCCGAAGCCGGCAGGTGTTCGACGACGACGTCGCCGTTCTCGCCCTGCGCACCCCGGACGGGCCGGCGCGCTGAGACGGCCCGGAGCGGTGTGAGGCCGGGCATGGAAGGGGTGATCCCGTGTCGGACCCACCGCACGTGTCCGCCGGATCCGACAGAGCTGTCGACGAGCATCTGCTGGAAGAGCTGGTCATCGAGGCGCAGACGGCCCTGCCCGTCGAACTGCCCGCCCTGGCGAACCGGTGCGCCGCGGCCCTCGGCCTGGGCACCGCGCTGATCTACCTCGCCGACCTGCAACAACACCTGCTCGTCCCCCTCGACGAGGCGATGGAGCCGTTGCCGGTGGACCGCTCGTCGGCCGGCTGGGCGTACCGCACACTCTCCCCGCGGGTGGCCGACACCGACGACGGCCTCATCGTCTGGATGCCTCTGGTCGACGGGGCGGAGCGGCTGGGCGTACTGGCGGTCGGGACCGCGTCGCTCGACGGGGCGCGGATGCGCCGCAGCCGGATGCTGGCCCATCTGCTCGCCATGCTGATCACCTCCAAGCGCGCCTACAGCGACTGGCTCGCCGCCCGTACCCGCACCGCGACCATGGGGCTGCCCGCCGAGATGCTGCGGGCCTTCCTGCCACCGCGCACCATCGGCAGCATCAGGTGCGTGTCGACCGCGGTCATGGAACCGGCGTACGGCATCGCCGGCGACGCCTTCGACCACTCGGTGGTCAAGAACGTGCTGCACACCATGATCCTCGACGCCATGGGGCACGACCTGACCGCCGGCCTGACCACGTCGGTCGCCATGGCGGCGGCACGCAACGCCCGCCGCGGCGGGCACGATCTGACCGACGTCGTCGGCTCCGTCGACCAGGCGCTCGCCTGGTGGCTGCCCGACCAGTTCTGCACCGGCGTGCTGTGCCGGCTCGACGCGGAGACCGGGGTGCTCCGCTGGGTCAACTGCGGTCACCCCCCTCCGCTGCTGATCCGTGCCGAGCGGGTGCTCTCCGGGGCGCTGGACAGCCCGCCGCAGCCGCCGATCGGGCTGGCGGGTTCCGTCGCCCCGGCAGCCCGGAAGGTCCACGAAACGACACTGGAGCCGGGCGACTGCGTCCTGCTGTACACCGACGGTGTCGTGGAGGCCCGTGACGCGGACGGTGCGGAGTTCGGCCTCGACCGGTTCACCGACTTCATCATCCGTTCCAACGCCGCCGGACAGCGCCCGGCCGAGGTGCTGCGGCTGCTGATCCACGCCATCCTCGACTACCAGCGCAACCGACTGCGGGACGACGCGACCATCCTGCTCTTCGAATGGCGCCCGCAGTACCAGTGACGCGGTTACCGCGCGGGCAGGGCGTCGCCGTCGAGGGCCTTCAGCCGTCCGCCGAGCCGCTGGACGCGGCGGGCAGCATGGTCAGCAGCATGATGGTGGGCTCGGTTGCGCGTACGGTGTGCGGCAGCCGGGCGGGCAGGTGGAACCAACTGCCGGGCGTCGCCTCGGTCTTCTCGTCGCCCAGCACGAGGTCGAGGCGGCCCTGGACGACCTGGATGACCACCGGCAGGGCCGAGGTGTGTTCGGTCAGCTCCTGTCCGGCGGCGAACGCGAAGCCGACCACGCGCAGCCGGTCGTCGCGATACAGGACGCGGCTGAGGGTGCCGTCCTCGGGGAGGGGCAGTTCGGCGGTCAGGTCGGGAATCACGGTGGCGGACATGCGGGTCTCTCTCCTCAGGAAATCGGTGGGGTGGGGGTGGCGATGAGGCTGATCGCGCCCAGATGGGCCTGGTGGCGGCGGAGGACACGGCGCATCTCGAGCACGCGGTGCCGGGCCGCCGGGTCGCGCAGGGTCCGGCCGGCGATGCCCACCGCCTGCGCGAACCCTTCGTCGGCGATGATGCGACGCGGTTCGAGCAGGGCCATCGGCGTTCTCAGGCGGGCGGTGACGGTGAAGCCCTCGGCGGCGAGCAGGGACACCCAGCCGGACGGGGTCGACGGGCGGGCGCCGACGTGGATGGCCTCGCCCAGGTCCTTCGTGATCGCCTCGGCGTGTCCGGGGTCGAGGTCCTCGGGCAACAGGCACATCTCGTGGATGCCGTACCGGCCGCCGGTGCCGGCGAGCAGCCGGTGGGCCTCTCGCATGATGCGGCGCTTGGCGGGCTCGGGCTGCATGGTCAGCATGGCCTCCCCGTACACGACGGTGGCGCTGCCGGACGGCAGACCGGTGTCGGCGGCGTCTCCCCGCACGGCGGCCACCTCGGTGGGCCCCGGGGCAGTGAGGACGCCCAGCCGTGCCACCGCGGCGGGGTCGCGGTCCACGGCGGTGTAGGCGGCCGGGACGCGTTCGAGGGTGAGCCGGGCCGTGGCCCCGAGCCCCGCGGCGAGCTCGACCACCCGGTCGTCGCCACGGATGTCCAGGGTGTCCAGCATCCAGCGGGTCAGCTCCAGGCCGCCGGGGCGGAGCACCCGCTTGCCCAGACGGGCCAGCAGCCAGTGGCCGGGCATACGGGCGGCGTCCAGTCCGTCGCCGGGTACGGGGATGTTCTGGTGGAGGGCCCGAGGGTCCGTCGATGCCATGTTCGTGCCTCGCTCTCTGCGCGCACCGACCTGTACTTAGGCGAACCTAACTCGCAGTGTCGTCCGAGTGCTGGGGCCGAAGGTCCCGACCGGAGGGTCGTGTGGGCCGGTCCTGACCGGCACCGCCGGGTGTCCCGGCCGCGCTCGGACGGTGGTCCTGCTCGGCGGCCCACCTGGCCGCGAGTTCCGCTGCGCGCCGGGCGGCGGCGGCCACCGCGTCGGGACCACCGCCGGCACGCCCCGCCGCGTATCCGACCAGGAAGGTGGTGAGCGGGGCGGCGGGCCGGGCGACACCGTGCGCGGCATTGCCCGCGAGGCTGAGCAGGAGCGACCGGTCGACCTCGAGATCGATACCCAAGTCGGCTTTCACGACGGCGGTCCACTCCGCCAGTACACGTTCCATGAGGTCTGTTTCCTTTCGTGTGTGCGGCTGTGCGGTCGGCGGCTGGTCGGCGGCTGGTCGGCGAGGCTTCACGTGAACAGGTCCGTGCTGAGGTACCGCTCACCGGTGTCGGGCAGGACGACGACGATCAGGGCGCCGTGGTGCCGCGGGTCTCGCGCGAGGGTGGTGGCCGCGTGGAGGGCGGCGCCGCTGGACGCGCCGGCGAGAATGCCCTCGGTGCGGGCCAAGTGCCGGGCCGCGGCCTGCGCTTGGGGCAGGGGAACGCGGCAGACGGTGTCGTAGACGGATGTGTCGAGGACGTCGGGGACGAACCCGGCGCCGAGGCCCTGGATACGGTGCGGGCCCGGGGCGCCGCCGGACAGGACGGCGGATTCGGCCGGCTCCACGGCCACCACGGTGACCTCCGGCTTCTTCTCCTTCAGCACCTGGCCGACCCCGGTGACGGTGCCGCCGGTGCCGACGCCGGCCACCAGGACGTCGATCTCCCCGCCGGTGTCCTCCCAGATCTCCTGGGCGGTGGTGCGGCGGTGGGCGTCGGGGTTGGCCGGGTTGGTGAACTGCCGGGGCATGAACCAGCCGTGGCGCTCAGCCAGCTCCGTGGCCCGCTCGACAGCGCCGCGCATGCCGTCGGCGGCCGGTGTCAGCACCAGCTCGGCGCCGTAGGCACGCAGCAGGGCACGCCGTTCGGCACTCATGCTCTCGGGCATGGTGAAGGTCACCGGATGGCCTTTGGCGGCGGCCACCATGGCCAGGCCGATGCCGGTGTTGCCGCTGGTCGCTTCCACGATCCGCTGTCCGGGGCGGAGCGTTCCGGTGGTCGCGGCCTCCTCGATCATCGCCAGGGCGATACGGTCCTTGACGCTGCCGCCGGGGTTGGCGGACTCCAGCTTGGCGACCAGACGCGCCGGCAGGTCCTCACCGTAGCGGCGCAGCGCCACCAGGGGGGTGCGACCGATGAGGGCGGTGATCGAGGGGTGTATCGCCGGCATGGCGGTCCTTCCTGATGGCCGGGGGTCCGGAGTCCGGCACGGTGGTGTGGTGGGTCGCCGCGGCGTGGACGCGGGAGTGGGCGGGGGACGTCGCGCAGCACGAGGGCGTGCGCGCCGATGAGCGTGTCGTGGCCTATGCGGACGGGGCCGAGCACGCTGGCGCCGACGCCGAGGACGACACGGTCACCGACGGTGGGGTGCCGCCTGGCGGACCCGGCATCCGTCCACCAGCCGACGCCGCCCAGGGTGACGCGGTGGTAGAGCATCACGTCGTCGCCGAGCACGGCGGTCTCGCCGATCACCACACCCATGCCGTGGTCGATGAAGCAGCGGCGCCCGATGACGGCACCGGGGTGGATCTCGATGCCGGTCAGGGCGCGTGAGAGCTGGGAGACGACCCGGGGCAGGAGCGGCACGCCGAGCCGGTGCAGGCGGTGGGCGATCCGGTGCGTCCAGATCGCCCACAGTCCCGGATACAGCAGGACCTCGGCCACGTGGATGCCGTGCAGGGCGGGATCCTTGCGGCAGGCCGTCCGGAGATCTTCGAGGAGCAAGACGAGTCCTTGTGCGGGCGTGGCCCCTCGGCCGGCGGGCCGGCGGATGAGGGGCGCCCCCGGCGGAGGAGGATGCCGAGGAGAGGACGCTGGGCGGGTGCGCGCGGTTCGGCGACGGGGAGCCGCGGAAGAACGCCTGTGGCGATCATGGTGCGCGGGGGATGCGCGGCGTCAGGAGTGCCGGTGCCCCGCACCGGTGCGGGAGTCGCTGATCAGCCTCCCGGTCAGCGCGCGTGACATCGGCGCCACGGCCGTCGCACGGAGCGCGTGCGGGGTTGCCGGGCAGTGACGTCGGCCGGGTGGGAGTGCTTGCCGTGCTGCATGGGAGCGGACGCTAGCCGAGCCGGGCCGCCCGAGCCTGGGCCGGAGCGCCCTCTCGTAGGCGGCCGTTCGGCCCTGTTCGACATCGGCGACCGAGGACCAGTGACGCTGTGGGCCGGGCCCACCCGGCCCAGGCGCCGATGCGGATGGCCTGGTGAGCTGGCGCATGACCGGCCAGGAGCTGCCACGGACCGCCGCGTCCCGCCGCCCGGCCACCTCCACTCGCGCCGAAGGTGCCACGGCGGGCGCGGCGAGCCTCCGGCCGGTCACCATCCGGTCGTCCCACCCGCACACCGGATGGCCGTCCGCCACGTCCCGGTGCCGGAGGCCCGCTACAGCCCGGCGGGCAGCGGCGCCGGCCGCGTCAGGGACGTGGCGGACGAACAGCCCACCCGAACCGGTCGGCCGGACCGGCCGTGAACCGCTGGAGACAACCTGATGAGTGCCGTCACCCTCGCCTCGGCCCCTGAGGACGCCACCGCCCTGGCAGCGGCGGAGGAGCACCACGCCCACCTGGCCGGCGAACTCGCCGGGCGCGTGACGATGCTGCTGACCGCCGCGGAACGCGACGCCGACGCGGCCGAGAAGATCCGCGCCGGACTCGTCGCCTTCTGCGATCGCGAACTCCTGCCGCATGCGGCCGCGGAGGAGGCGGTGCTCTACCCCGCCGCGCGGCATCTGCCCGACAGCCGCCTGCTCATCGAGAGCCTGATCGCCGAGCACAGCTGCCTCATGGCCCTGGTCGACACCCTGCGCGCCGCGCCCACCCCGTTCGGCGCGGCGGCCGAGGCCCGGGCCCTTCAGGTGCTCTTCGAAGAGCACGTGGCCAAGGAGAACGGACTCGTGCTGCCGCTGCTCGCCGTGGCACCGGACATCCGTCTGGCCCCCCTGCTGGCGGAACTGCGCGAGGAACTGGCGCGGCGCACACCCACCGGCACCGCCGCCGGACCCCGGAACACGGTCGGCGACGAGACCGGGGAAAGCGGTGGCTGCGGCGGAGTGTGCGGCTGCGGCGGTGGGGCGGAGGCCGACGTTCCGGAACTGGACGTGCGGTCGGTTCCCCACGCCCTGCGGCACGCCACGGTCTTCGGCGCGCTCGACGCCGTACCGGCCGGAGCCGCCATGGTGCTCATCGCGCCCCACGACCCGCTGCCCCTGCTGGCGCAGATCGAGGACCGCAGCCCCGGCACCTTCTCCGTCGAGTACCTGCAACGGGGCCCCGAAGCCTGGCGGCTCCAGCTCAGCCACCGCTGACGCCGCCGACCGCGCGCCACCGCACCACCACCCTGGTCGGGGCCGCAGCGGCCGGCCGGAATACGAGACGCGGCCTTGGGCCCGGGCCGTCCGGTCCGCGGTGGGGGACGGACGGCCCTCCTCACGCGTCCTGCGACGACCGAAGGTGGAGGACATACGGGGAGCCCCGACCACTGCGGCTCCCCACAGGAGTTGAGGAGCCGCGCATGCAGACCCGGGACATCGACGCCGGCGTGCTGGAGACGCTGATGGCCGCGGCCGTGGCGGCACCGTCGATCCACAACACGCAGCCGTGGCGCTTCGGGCTGCGGGCGGCCACCCGGTCCATCGAGGTCCGCGCCGACAGCAGGCGAGCACTGCCGTTGGCCGACCCCGATCGGCGCGCCCAGCACCTCTCCGTGGGCGCCGCGGTCTTCAACCTCCGGGTCGCCGTCGCGCACCTGGGCTTGGAGCCCGTGGTCCGGCTGCTGCCCGATCCCGGCGAGCCCGACCTGCTGGCCACCGTACAGCTGACCACGCCCGCCGGGGAGTTGCCGGAATGCCGGTGGCTGTACCCGGCCATCGAGCGGCGCCACACCAGCCGGATGCCCTTCACCGGCCGCCCGGTGCCCGGGGCGATCGTGGCGGAGATGGCCGAGGCCGCACAGTCCGACGGCGCGCGACTGCATGTGCCGGACTTCGCCGAGACACGGCTGCTCCTGGGCCTGACGGCGACGGCCGAAGCACGCAACCAGGCCCACCCGTCGCGTACCGGCGAATCCCGTGCCTGGATCACGGTCCCCGGTGCGGACGTGCCCTACGGCCTCCCGCTCACCGCCCTCGGCCCACAGGACGCGGACGGACGGATACCGATGCGTGATTTCACCGGCCGGCTGCCCGTACCGCACCTGCCGGGCCGGCACTTCGAGCGGCACGCCCAAGTGGCCTTGCTGTGGACGGCCCACGACCGGCGAGAGGACTGGCTGCGGGCGGGCCAGGCCCTGGAGCACGTGCTGCTGACGGCGACCGCGCACGGGGTGCGCACCTCGATGCTGCACCAGGCGATGGAGTGGCCGGATCTGCGGGCGGCGGCCTGCCTGCCGCAGCGGCGCTGTTGCCCCCAGCTGCTGATCCGGTTCGGCTACGGCCCGGACGGTGGCCCCACACCGCGCGCCTCCGCGCAGTGATGGGGCCGTAAGGCCCGCTCACGCGGGTCGGACGGCCCTGGGTCGACAGGTCTCGGTAAGGCTAGCTTTCCCTTACTGATCTCGGTTGCCGGCCACATCGGTCCGGCATGGTGTCGTGGAGGGGCGGATGCGCGGCGGTGACGTGGAATCCGGGCTGACGGGCAGGGTACCGACTGCTGTGGGGGGTGACGCCGCACGGGCTCTGGCCGAGCTGGCTCCCGGTGCCCTGGCCACGGTGGTCGCGGTCGTCGCGGACGGGGCACCGGATGTGGCCCGCCGTCTGGGCGACCTCGGGTTCACGCCCGGGACCGTGGTGGAGGTGGTACGCCGGGCGCCCCTGCGCGATCCGGTCGTCTACCGGGTCAAGGACTACGAGGTGTGCCTGCGCCGGGAACAGGCCGCATGCGTCCGGACCGTCGAGGCACACCGATGAGCACGGGTTGCCACGACAGCGGCCACGGACACGCGACAGCGACCGAGGCACCACGGATCGCCCTGGTCGGCAGCCCCAACTCGGGCAAGAGCAGCGTCTTCAACGGTCTGACCGGGCTGAACGCCAAGACCGGCAACTATCCCGGGGTGACCGTCTCCCGGTCCTTGGGCACCTGCCGGGCCGGAGGGCGCGCACTGGTGATCGAGGATCTGCCCGGCACCTACAGTCTGGCGCCGATCAGCCCGGACGAGCAGGTCACCGTGGATGTGCTCGACGGCCGGCCGGCCGGTGCGGACCGGCCTGACGCCCTGCTGGTCGTGATGGACGCCACCACCCTGCGCCGGTCGCTCGGGCTCCTCGCGCAGATCCTCGCCCGCGGTCTGCCGGTCTGCGTCGTGGTCACGCTCACCGACGAACTGGCCCGACGCCAGGGTCACCTCGACCTGGACGCGTTCGCCCAGGCCCTCGGCGTACCGGTGCTGGCGGTGATCGCCCACCGCGGGCACGGGATCGCGCAGCTGCGCGACCGGCTCTCCGCGTGGCGGGAGTGGCCCACCCCGGCACTGATCCCGCCCACCGAGCCGACCGAGCGGGACGCCTGGGCGGAGTCGGTGCTCTCCTTCGCCGACTACCGGGCACCCGAGCGGCACCGCATCACCCAGCGCGTCGACGCGGTCCTGCTGCACCCGCTCTGGGGCACGGTGGTGTTCTTCGCGGTGATGACGCTGTTCTTCCAGACCGTCTTCACCCTGGCGGCCCCGCTGCAGGGCTGGGTGGAGACGCTGTTCGGATGGCTGTCGGGCCTGGTCGACCGCCACGTCGGCAGCCCGTGGCTGTCCGGGCTGCTCGGTGATGCCCTCATCGGCGGCGTCGGCGGCGTACTGGTCTTCGTTCCGCAGATCCTGCTGCTGTTCCTGCTGCTCGCTCTGCTCGAAGGCGTGGGCTACATGTCGCGGGCCGCGTTCCTGATGGACCGGGTGATGGCCCGTGCCGGGCTGGAAGGCCGTGCCTTCGTGGCACTCCTGTCGTCCTTCGCCTGCGCGATCCCCGGCATCATGGCCACTCGCACCCTGCCCTCGGCCCGGGACCGCATCGCCACGATGATGGCCGCGCCGCTGATGACCTGCTCGGCCCGGCTGCCGGTCTACGTGCTGCTCATCGGCCTGCTCGTCGACCCGTCCGCCCACGTCGGCCCGTTCGGCGCGCAGGGCCTGGTCATGTTCGGCCTGTACCTGCTGGGTGCCGTCTCGGCGATGCTGGCCGCCTGGGTCTTCAAGAAGCTCGGCGACCGCAACGGCCGGTTCCTGCCGTTCTACATGGAGATGCCGCCCTACCGGCTGCCTGCCCCGCGCGCGGTGCTGCTGGCGATGTGGTCGGCCGCGCGGGCCTTCCTGCGCAAGTGCACCACCGTCATCATGGCCACCAGCATCGGGCTGTGGCTGCTGCTGAACCTGCCGCTGCACTCGGCCGCGCAGATGCAGGCGGCCGGCGTCGACACGGCCAGGCCGGCGGCCGTGACCGCGTACACGGTCGACCACAGCTACGCCGCCGGGCTGGGCCGGCTGGTCGGCCCCGTCTTCGACCCGCTGGGCTTCGACTGGCGGATCGACGTCGGTGTGCTGTCGGCCCAGTCGGCGCGGGAGACCTTCGTCGCCACTCTCGGGCAGGTGGCCGCCGCCGAGAACCCCGACCACCCGGCCCGGGCGCTGCGCGCCATGACCTACCCGGACGGGCCGCGCGCCGGACAGAAGGTCTTCACACCGCCCGTGATCGCCGCCCTGCTGGTCTACTTCGCGTACGCGCTGCAGTGCATGGCCACCGTGGCGGTGATCCGCCGCGAGACGGGCACGTGGAAGTGGCCGACGATCGCCTTCACCTATCTGACCGGACTCGCCTGGCTGATGGCGTACGCGGCGAAAACGCTCACCGGCCTGCTGGGCGGGTGAGCGACACCATGATCCCCCTCCACCCCCAGCGCGTCGCCGGCCACCCCGACCGCCTGCGCTGGATCATCCCCACCGGCATCCTCACCACCACCGGCCCGATCGCCGGGGCACCCGCGCCGCTGGCCGCCCTCGTGAACGACGGCACCCTCGTCGAGATCACCGTCGAGCCCACCGCCGTCGTCACCCGGCTCGGCGAGGGCCGCACCTGGCCCCACGAGGGCGCCCGGGTCCGCACCGCGCTCCACACCGCCCTCGCCGACCCCGCCGGCTGGGTCCCGTCCGACCAGGACCACCGTCCCGGCGACGACGCCCTGCTGGAGGCCGCCGTACGGGAACTCCTCACCGGGCCGGTGGGCGACTTCGCCCGCTCCCATGGAGGCACCATCGACCTGGTCGGCGTGCGGGACGGTGTCGTCACCGTCCGGTTCGGCGGTGCCTGCCACGGCTGCCCCGCTGCCTGGATCACACTGCACCAGCGTCTGGAGCGCCGGCTGCGCCTCCGGCATCCCGGTCTGCGCGAGGTCAGGAACGCCGTAAGCAGCTTCCACTAAACTATATTCCATGGCATCTAAATCGAGCGGTGGGGCGGTCGACCTGCCGGGCTTCTTCGCCGATCTGGTCCGATGCGAGACGCGCCTGTACAACGCCCTCAACGACCGTCTCCGCGAGCGGCACGGGATCGTCACCTCACAGTTCGAGTTCCTGCGCCACCTGCGCGACCACCCCGGATCTCGCGTGGCGGACCTCGCCGCCGAGTTCGCCATCGGCGTCGGGGCGACCAGCAAGGGCGCCGACCGTCTGGAAAAGCAGGGATGGGTCGTCCGGCAGCCGAATCCATCCGATCGCCGGTCCTCCCTGCTGGCCCTGACCGACGACGGCTCGCGGCTCATCGACGCGGCGGAGGAGACATTCACCCATGAACTCACCGAGTTGATCGGAGACACGCTCGACGGCTCCTCGGCCTCGGCCGCCGTCCGCGCCATCTCGAAGCTGCGCTCCGTGCTCGAACGCGACCAGATCGGCACGCCCACAGGCTGACGCCCCCGTGCTACGGCGCGGTGGGCAGGTGTGGGGAGCGGAGTACGAGCAGGGTGATCTCGCTGGGGGCGAGGATGCGGAACGGCGGGCCCCAGAAGCCGGTGCCGCGGCTGGTGTAGAGGAGGGTGCGGGTGCCGTGGTGGCTGAGGCCGGCGACGGCGGGCTGGTCGATGCGGACCAGGTGGTGGAAGGGCCAGATCTGGCCGCCGTGGGTGTGGCCGGAGAGTTGGAGGTCGATGCCGGCGGCTGCCGCCCGGTCGACGAACTTGGGCTGGTGTGCCAGGAGCAGGACGGGCAGGTCGGGGTCGGCGCCGTGCAGGGCTCCGGCGAGATGGGCGCGGTGGCCTGCCAGGCCGGAGGACTCGGCGGTGACGTCGTCCACGCCGGCGACCACGAGGGTGTCGCCTCCGCGTTCGAGCAGCAGATGGCGGTTGCGCAGCGGCTCCCAGCCCAGCTCGTCCATCAGGTCGACCCAGCCCTGGGCCTCGCTGTAGTACTCGTGGTTGCCGGTGACGTACACACGGGCCCGGGTGGCCCGCACGGTACCGAGGGGGACGGCCTGGGCGCGGCGGCGTTCGGCCGTGCCGTCCGCGATGTCACCGGTGTGGCAGACCAGGTCGGCTTCCAGAGCGTTCACCGTCTCGCACACCCGTGCCGACCAGCGGGCGCGATCGAGTGGGCCGTAGTGCGTGTCGGTGATGAGGACGACACGGGTGCCGTCCAACCCGGCACCCAGTCGGGGGAGTCGCACGTCGAGCCGGCGCACGCGTGGCACGCGGCGGGCCTCGGTGTACCCCCAGACGAGCAGTACGGCGGTCACGCCGAGGACGGCCCAAGCAACGATCCGGGCCCGGTCCTGGCTCTCGCCGACGCCGGCCACGGCCAGGGCGAGTCGCAAGACGACCCCGAGCAGAACGGACCAGGTGAACAGAACCCAGCTGGTGCCCAGCAGGCTGTCACCGATGATCGCCGCCCGGTCCTGCTGGCGCCGGCCGTGGCCGCGCACCATCGCGAACGGCATGCCGACGAGGCCGAGGGCGAACAGGGCGGTGCCGACCAGCGTGACGGGCAGCGGCCAGTGCTGACCGCCGTACAGGAGCACCCAGCAGGGCACGGCCCACAGCAGGACGGGGGCGACCAGGGGGATGTAGCGCATCAGGCGGTGCAGCCGGCTCTGCCGCGGCGCTTGCGCTTCACTTTCGGCGGGCCGGGTGTTGCTGGTGTCGGTCACGCTTCCCCTCCCTGACCGGGCTGCCGTCTCGCGCACTGTATCCGGCGCCCTTCTGATCAGCACTGCTGCGTGTACTTCAGTGCGGTATAACGGCGCGCGGCGATGTCCTGCCGGGTACCCGTGATCAGGTTCAGGGTGTAGACGTCGTGGTCGATCGACTGGCCGGCCATCTGGGCGAAGAGAACGAGGTCGCCCTCGTCGGGGGCCATGTCCCAAGGGCTGGAAAAGCCGCCGAGCTGGGCGCACACGCCGAACTCTGCTCCTCCGGCGGCCAGTTCGAGGACGGTCTCCTCGAACTCGTCCAGAATTTCTTCGTTGCCGTCGCCGTTGCCGTCACCGTCGCTCAGGAAGGCGCGGCGCGCGGGGGCGTACTGCCAGTCGCTGTGCAGGGTCAGTCCGACGACGGGGTAGAGGGTCTGCGGTTCGTAGACCTTGGCATGCGCGGTTTCACCGCCGAGGTCGTACGTCGAGGGGCGCTCGGCGGTCCGCGCTCCCGCGGGCACGTGGAGCACCGCGGAGGACTCCGGCTCGTACTCGATCTCGGAGAAGAAGAGCAGGTGGCCGTCGGTGGGCAGCTCGATGTCCAGGACGTCGTGCGGCAGGGCCGCGCAGTCGACGGTCAGGACGAGGGGTTCTTTGCCGTCGGGCCAGTCGGTGTCGTGGGGGAGTGAGGGCAGTCCGCCCGTGCGGGCGGCCGGGCGGGCGGTTTCCCGCTGGGCCGGGGACAGTTCGTCGAGTTGGAGCAGGTAGATGCACGGGCGTGAGTGGGCGAGCAGCTCGGCTGCGACCGTGTCCGGGACGCCGTGCTTCTGGGCCGTGTCGTAGACGAGTTGCTCGTCGACCGATGTCATGCGCGTGATCGTGCCAGGAGGCACTGACATCCGTTCGTCGGTTTGGCCATTTCCGATCACAGATAGCGGCAGATCGGGGGCACGGGACTGGAAGGCGGCCACACCGTGAAGGTCCAGGCGTATGCGGCACACGAAGCCGGCGGGCCCCTGCGCCCGTACGAGTACGAAGCCGGTCCACCGGGGCCGAGCGAGGTCGACGTGCGCGTGACGCACGGCGGGATCTGCCACACCGACCTCGGGATGATCGACGACGAGTGGGGAATCTCGCGGTACCCCGTCGTGGCCGGGCACGAGGCGGTCGGCGTGGTGGCGGCGGTCGGCGACGCGGTGGACCACAGCGTCCTGTCCGTCGGGCAGCGGGTCGGCGTCGGCGCGATCGCGGGCTCCTGCTTCCGCTGCGAATGGTGCCTGAGCGGGCGCACCAACCTGTGCCCCCGCAAGGACGACACCGCCATGCGCGGCGACCGGGGCGGGTTCGCCAGCCACGTCCGGGCCGGTGACTGGCGCCACGTCCACCCGCTCCCCGACGCGATCCGGTCCGAGCACGCGGCCCCGCTGCTCTGCGCCGGCACGACGGTGTTCTCCCCGCTCCTGGAGAACCAGGTCCTGCCGACGCACCGCGTCGGTGTGGGCGGTCTGGGCCATCTGGCCATCCAGTTCCTCGCCAGGTGGGGCTGCGCGGTCACCGCCATCTCCACGACACCCGCCAAGCGGGCCGACGCCGAACGCTTCGGCGCCACCGACTTCATCGCCTCCGGCGAGGCGGGCGCCCTGCAGCAGGCCGCCGGTTCGTTCGACTTCGTCATGTCCGCCGTGTCAGCGGACCTCCCCTGGGACGACTACCTCGGCCTGCTGCGGCCGCAGGGCCGGCTGTGTGCCGTCGGCCTCCCGGAACGCCCCGTCACCGTCTCGGCGATGAGTCTGCTGGTGGCCGCGAAGACACTCGTCGGCGGCATCGTGGGTTCAGCGGCACAGACCCGACAGATGATCGACTTCGCCGCACCGCCACGACATCCGCCCGCAGGTGCAGACGTTCCCGGCCGCGGACTTCGAGCAGGCACTGGACCGGGTCCGCAAGGGCAGCGTCCGCTACCGCGCCGTCGTGGAGTTCGAGTAGCCGGACATGACCGGCCGGCGGCATCGGTGGAGCCGGGCACTCCGCGCCCGCGATCACCCTCGGTCACTATGCTCGTTTCATGCCGGAGGGCGGCCGGAACTCCCCAGATTCTCACCTCCGGACTTGACCATGGATTGCAAGCTCAATGAAACGGACGGCCCCTGAAAGTGCTGAAAGAGGTCACCGCGACCCGCTACATCACACCCCTGCGTGAGGGCGGCTCGCTGCCGGGGCTCGTCGAGGCCGACGACTTCGGGACGTACGTCATGAAGTTCACCGGCGCCGGTCAGGGCCGCAAGACGCTGGTGGCCGAAGTCGTCTGCGGCGAACTGGCCCGCCGCCTCGGCTTCCGCATGCCCCGGCTGGTGACGATCGCCCTCGATCCGGTCCTGGGGCTCGGCGAACCCGACCAGCAGGTGCAGGAACTGCTGAGGTCCAGCGGCGGCACCAACCTCGGCATGGACTTCCTCTCCGGTGCCCTCGGCTTCGACCCGCTCGCCTTCACGGTGAGCAGCGAGGAGGCCGGGCGGATCGTCTGGTTCGACGCGCTGGTGAACAACGTCGACCGCTCCTGGCGCAACCCCAACCTGCTGATGCACCGGGGAGAACTGTGGCTCATCGACCACGGCGCCACCATGATCTGGCACCACAACTGGCCTTCCGCCGAGACCTCCGCGGCCCGCCCGTACGACGCCTCGGACCACGCCCTCGCACGCTACGGGCCCGATGTCCGCTCGGCCGCCGCCGCGTTGGCGCCCCTGGTCACCGAGGAACTCCTCGCCGAGGTCACCGCTGAGATCCCCGACGCCTGGCTGGCCGGTGAACCCGGCTTCGCGACCCCGGACGACCTCCGGAGGGCCTATGCGCGTCCGCTGCTCACGCGGGCCGCCGGCATCCACGAGCGCATCAACGGCATCGAGGGGAACAAGTGACCGAGCGCCACATCACCCGGACGGGCCAGGGCGGCGACCGCGACGTCTTCGAGTACGCGCTGCTCAGGGTCGTACCCCGCGTCGAACGGGGCGAGTGCATCAACGCGGGAGTGGTCGTCTACTGCCGCGCGCAGGCGTACGTCGGCGCCCGTACCCATCTCGACGAGGCCCGGTTGCTGGCCCTCGACCCGGACGCGGACGTGGCAGGCGTACGGGCCGCGCTGGGCGCCGTCGAGGGCATGTGCAGCGGAGGCGGGGCGGCCGGGCAGGCGGCGGGGGACGACCCCGGGCGGCGCTTCCGCTGGCTGATCGCGCCCCGCTCGACGGTCGTGCAGCCCGGGCCCGTGCACACGGGGCTCACGACCGATCCGGCGGGCGAGGCGGAGCGGTTGCTGGGCCTCCTGGTGAGGTAATGGATCACACGCACCCGGTGTGCCGTTGACACCGGGTGCCAGGGCTTCTAGCGTCACGTGTGTCGAAGGTACTAAGCGGTCGCTCACCCATCGGGCGTACCTTCTCTAGGGCGAGGAGAAACAGCAATGTCCACCACTGAGCAGCGGGTCGCCGTGGTCACCGGCGCCGCGCGCGGCATCGGCGCCGCCACGGCCGTACGACTGGCCGCCGAGGGCCGCGCGGTCGCCGTGATCGACCTCGACGAGGCCGCCTGCAAGGACACCGTGGAGAAGATCACCGCGGCCGGCGGCAAGGCCATCGCGGTCGGCGCCGACGTCTCCGACGAGGCGCAGGTCGAGGCGGCCATCGCGCGCGTCGTCGAGGAGCTGGGCGCCCCGACGATCCTGGTCAACAACGCGGGCGTGCTCCGTGACAACCTGCTGTTCAAGATGACCGCCTCGGACTGGGACACTGTCCTGAACGTGCACCTGCGCGGCTCCTTCCTGATGACCAAGGCCGTCCAGAAGCACATGGTGGACGCGGGCTTCGGCCGCGTCGTCAACCTGTCCTCCTCCTCCGCGCTCGGCAACCGCGGCCAGGCCAACTACTCCGCCGCCAAGGCGGGCCTGCAGGGCTTCACCAAGACCCTCGCCATCGAGCTGGGCAAGTTCGGCATCACCGCCAACGCCGTCGCCCCGGGCTTCATCGCCACCGAGATGACCAAGGCCACGGCCGACCGCGTGAAGATGGGCTTCGAGGAGTTCAAGGCCGCCGCCGCCACCCAGATCCCGGTGCAGCGCGTGGGTGAGCCCGAGGACATCGCCAACGCCATCGCGTTCTTCACGGGCGAGGCCGCCGGCTTCGTCTCCGGCCAGGTGCTGTACGTCGCCGGCGGACCGCTGAACTAGGAACACTGGGGACCACGGACATGACTGAACTTCCTGAACTCTCCGGCAGGGTAGCCCTCGTCACGGGCGCCAGCCGCGGCATCGGATACGGCGTCGCCGAGGCGCTGGTCGCGCGCGGCGACCGGGTGTGCATCACCGGCCGTAACGAGGACGCCCTGAAGGAGGCCGTCGAGCAGCTCGGCGCCGAACGGGTCATCGGCGTCGCCGGCAAGGCGCACGACCTCGCCCACCAGACCGAGGCCGTCGAGCGCACCATGGAGGCCTTCGGCCGCGTCGACCACCTGGTCAACAACGCCGGTACGAACCCGGTGTTCGGGCCGATCGCCGACCTCGACCTGGATGTCGCGCGCAAGGTGTTCGAGACCAACGTGATCTCGGCGCTCGGCTTCGCGCAGAAGACGTGGCACGCCTGGCAGAAGGACAACGGCGGCGCGATCGTCAACATCGCCTCGGTCGCGGGCCTCGCGCCCTCGCCGTTCATCGGCGCCTACGGTGTCAGCAAGGCCGCGATGATCAACCTGACCCAGCAGCTCGCGCACGAGTTCGCGCCCAAGGTGCGGGTCAACGCCATCGCTCCGGCCGTGGTGAAGACCAAGTTCGCGCAGGCCCTGTACGAGGGCCGGGAGGAGGAGGCGGCCGCCGCCTACCCGCTCGCCCGGCTCGGCGTGCCCTCCGACATCGGCGGCGCCGCCGCCTTCCTCACCTCGGCGCAGTCCGACTGGATCACCGGGCAGACCCTCGTGGTCGACGGCGGCATCTTCCTCAACGCCGGCGTGGGCTGACGGCACCCGCCGTCACGCGCTCAGGGCGCCGTTCCCCGCGGGAACGGCGCCCGTTTCGCGCCTTACGAGACCCGCCCAGGGGAATGACAACGTCGTCATAGCACAGTGGATCAAGGAGCCTGGTCACAGGGTGGTTCAGGGGGCGTGACGCTGCGGTATGGTCTGCCGACCCTTGGTATGGCGGATCGAGGAGTGTGCGCGTGTTCAACCGGAACCGAGGCCTGCAGAGAGTGGCTGCGGTCCTGTCCATATCCTTGGTGGCCGGCTGCGGAATCCTTTCCGACGGCGACCAGGACAGCGGCGGGCCGATCGTGGTGGGCACCACGAGCGCGCCCAGCACCCTGGATCCTGCCGCCTCCTGGGACCAGTCCTGGGAACTCTTCCGCAATATCTACCAGACCCTGCTCAACTACCCCGTGGGCGCGACCACGCCGCAGCCCGACGCGGCCGAGAGCTGCCGGTTCTCGGCGTCCAACACCGTCTACACCTGCAAGCTCCGCTCGGACCTGACCTTCTCCAACGGGCACACACTGAACGCCCAGGCCGTCAAGTACTCGTTCGACCGAATCAAGAAGATCAACGTCAGCACCGGCCCCGCCGGTCTGCTGGCCGGTCTCGACCGGGTCCAGGCGGTGGGCGACCGCGAGGTCGTCTTCCATCTGAACAAGCCGGACGCCACATTCCCGTTTGTGCTGGCAACACCCGGCATGTCGATCGTGGACCCCGCGGAGTACTCGAAGAACGCGCTGCGCAAGGACGACCAGGTGGTCGGGTCCGGGCCGTACGACCTCAAGTCCTACCAGCAGGGCAAGGAGGCCGTGCTGGTCGCGAACAAGCGCTACAAGGGCTTCGCGGAGCGCAAGAACGACGCGGTGACCATCCGCTACTACCAGGATTCGCGGCTGCTGGCGAGCGACCTGCGTGACAAGAAGCTCGACGTCATCTTCCGCGGCCTCGCCGCCGACGACATCCTCTCCTTCCAGAGCCAGGGCACCAAGGACATCGATCTCATCGACGGCTCGAGCAACGAGATCGAGTACCTGGTCTTCAACCCCAAGGACCCCTGGGCCAACAAGGCTCCCGTCAGAAAAGCCATCGCCCAGCTCATCAACCGCGGCGAGATCGTCCACCAGGTCTACAAGGACACCGTCCAGCCGCTCTACTCCATGGTCCCCGCCGGCCTGACCGGGCACACCTCCGTCTTCTTCGACGACTTCGGAGACCCCAGCGTCGCCAAGGCCCGCAAGATCCTCACCGACGCGGGCATCAACCAGAAGGTGCCTCTCACGCTCTGGTACACCACCGACCGCTACGGCTCGGCGACCGCGAAGGAGTTCCAGGAGATCAAGAGCCAGCTGGAGGGCTCCGGCCTGTTCAGCGTCACCCTGCACGGCGCCCCCTGGAACACCTATGTGGAGGGCTACCGGAAGGGCGAGTACCCGGTGTTCGGGCGCGGCTGGTCCCCCGACTTCCCCGACGCCGACAACTTCATCGCGCCGTTCGTCGGCAGCCAGAACGCCGTCGGCACGCCCTACTCGACACCCAAGATCACTGACGACCTGCTGCCCCGCTCCCGCCGGGAGGCCGACCGCAGCCGCGTGGTGAAGGAGTTCCAGGAAGCCCAGACGATCATGGCGAAGGACGTGCGGCTGCTGCCGCTGTGGCAGGGCAAGCAGTACCTGGCCGTGAGCGACGACATCTCCGGCGCGGAGCGGTCCGTCGACCCGTCCACGATCATGATGATGTGGGAGCTGTTCCGGAAGACCAGCTGGTAGCGGAGGCGTTCTCCGAGGACGGGGCACCGTTGTCAGTGGTCGCCTGTAGGTTCTGAGACCTGGAAGTGACCGCACATCGTGAGGACGTTGACGTGACCGACATCGCCATGCTGCCCGAGTCCTGGCGCGGGGTTCTGGGCGACGAACTGCAGCAGCCCTACTTCAAGGAGCTGACCGAGTTCGTCGAGGAGGAGCGGTCGAAGGGTCCCGTCCACCCGCCGCGCGAGGAGGTCTTCGCCGCGCTGGACGCCACGCCGTACGAGAAGGTGAAGGTCCTGATCCTCGGTCAGGACCCCTACCACGGTGAGGGCCAGGGCCACGGCCTGTGCTTCTCGGTCCGGCCCGGCGTGCGGATCCCGCCGTCGCTGCGCAACATCTACAAGGAGATGCACGAGGAGCTGGGCACGCCCGTCCCGGACAACGGCTATCTGATGCCGTGGGCCCAGCAGGGCGTCCTGCTGCTGAACGCGGTGCTCACGGTCCGCGGCGGCGAGGCCAACTCGCACAAGGGGCGGGGCTGGGAGCGGTTCACGGACGCGGTGATCCGCGCGGTGGCCGGCCGGCCCGACCCGGCGGTCTTCGTGCTGTGGGGCAACTACGCGCAGAAGAAGCTCCCGCTGATCGACGCCGAGCGGCACGCCGTGGTGAAGGGCGCGCACCCCTCGCCGCTGTCGGCCAAGAAGTTCTTCGGCTCCCGTCCGTTCACGCAGATCAACGAGGCCGTCGCCGCGCAGGGGCACGAGCCGGTCGACTGGAGCATCCCGAACCTCGGCTGACCGCCGCCGGGCGGTCCTGTGTCGTGCGGGGCCGCCTGACCGGGTTTGCCGGTGCCGACGGTTAGCGTCGTCCGGTACAGGCCCCTACGTGTGCCCGGAGGACGCGGTGGCGGAGCGACAGGAGCAGGCGGCGCCGGACGCCGTGCTGACGCGGATCGGGCAGGTCGTGATGCTGCATCACGGCGGGGACCGCGAGGAGGCCCGGCGCCGGTTCCTGGATCTGTGGACGGAACTGGCGGAGGACGGGGACCCGCTGCACCGCTGCACGCTGGCCCACTACCTGGCCGACACCCAGGACGACCCGTCCGACGAACTCGCCTGGGATCTGCGGGCGTTGTCGGCGGCGGAGGAGCTGGCCCAGGAGCACGAGGCCGGCGACGAGAGCCCGGCCGCGGTGCGTGCCTTCTACCCCAGCCTGCACCTGAACCTCGCCGCCGACTATGTGAAGCTGGGCCACTCCGAGGCCGCCCGCACCCATCTGCGCCGGGCCCGCGGGGCGGCAGGCGCGCTCGGCGAGGACCGCTACGGGGACGGGGTGCGGGCGGCGATCAGCAGGCTGGAGCTGCGGCTGGGGGAGGGGGGCTCCTCCGGAGGGGAGTCCTGGGGACCGCCGAGACAGCGGCCGACGTAGCGCCGGCGGCCCGCTGCCGTGGTCAGTGCCCGTAGGCCTGATCGCAGATGACCGCCTGCGGGCTGTCCGGGCGCCAGCCGCCGTACTGCCTGCCGAGGGCGCACACGTCCGCGTTGTTCGGCACGGACTTCGGTACGGACTTCGACGCGCCCGGGATCCTCACCCGCGGCTGCTCGAGAGGCATGCGAGGGGGCCGGGGACGCGCGACCCGGGGCTCCGGCTGCCGGGGCACCGGTGGGGCCGCCGGAGGGTGCGCCGCGGGCCGGCCGGGCCGGCGGGACGGGCCGACCATCTCCAGTGCCTCCCGGGCCGGGCCCTGCACGTCCCGTGGCCACGTGCTGCCGTCCGGGCGGGGCGCCGAGGTCCGTGACGGCGAAGTACCCGGCGGCGGGCCGGGGGCCGGTGGACGCTGGACCGTCACACAGCCGGAGAGGGCCGAGACGGCCACGGTGACCAGGAGCGCTGCGGTGGTCGTCGTTCGATGCACCCGGGCAACTCTGGCGGGTGACGCCCGCGTTGGAAACGGTACCGGGGCGGATGGTGCCCCGCACGGGTGAAGTCGTGCCCCGTACGGGGGGTGCGGGCACACCGGGGGTGACGTCAGTCGCCGGTGGCGCCGTCCAGCCGCTCGCGGACCAGGTCGGCGTGGCCGTTGTGGCGGGCGTACTCCTCGATCATGTGGGTGTAGATCCAGCGGAGGTTGAAGGGCTCGCCGGTGGACCTGCCGTTGCCCTTGGACAGGTCGTCGAGACCGAATCCGGCCGCGTGGCGCCGGGCGATCTCGATCTCGGCCTGCCAGGTGCCGTACGCCTCCTGCCAGGTGTCCGCCTCGGTGAGATGGAACTCGCCGTCCGGGTCCTCCTCGCTGTAGTAGACCGGCCCGGGATCCTCACCGACCAGCACCTTGCGGAACCAGCCCCGCTCCACCTCCGCCATGTGCCGCACCAGCCCCATCAGCGACAGCTCGGACGGCGGCACGGACGCCGTGCGCAACTGTTCGTCGGTCAGGCCCTCGCACTTCCAGGCCAGCGTCTGGCGGTGGTAGTCCAGCCAGCCCTCCAGCATGGTGCGTTCGTCGGCGTTCTGGGCGGGCTCTTCGCGCTTGGTCGTCATGGTCGCATCCTCGCCCAACTCGCCCCGTGCCTCTATGGGTTTTCCCGCCACGGGATTTCCGCGTGCGCCCATTGCCCCCGGTCAGCGGCCGAGCATCCCGCGCAGCAGCTCCCGCACCCCCGCCCGCACCTCCGCCAGGCTCGGTACCTCCGCGTTGAACGACCCGGCCACGCACGAGAACATCAACCCGTCCGCCCAGCCGACCAGCGACAGTACGTGCCGGGCCGGGTCGGTCGAGCCGACGGCGGTGAGCATGGCGGCCAGCTGGTCGCGGAAGACGGCGCCCGTCGCGTCGTAGAAGGCGCGCAGCTCGGGGCGGCGGGTCGCCTCCAGAGCCAGTTCGTAGCGGGCGACGAGCAGGTCGCGGTCGCGGGTGATCGAGCGGTGTGTGGCCAGGGCCAGGGCGTCGGCCAGCGCGTCGAGCCCGCCGCGCGGGTCCGGCAGCTCGTCCAGGGCCAGCACCCGCGCCTCCCGCTCGGCGTGCCTGCGCACCGCCAGCTCCAGCAGCGCCTGCCGGGTGCGGGCCACGTTCGACGTGGAGCCCTGCGGCAGTCCTGCCGCCTCGTCGATCGCCCGGTGCGTCAGCCCGCGCATACCGCGTGAGGCGAGCAGGGCGAGGGCGGTGTCGGCGACGAGACCGGCGCGGGAGGCACTCGCGGGGTGTACGGACATGCCGGTCAACCTACCGTCTGGACTACGCCTGTAGTACGGTCGAGGGGCTGCTTTACTACACTTGTAGTGCGCGGGTCCGCCGCGCCGGAGGAGGAGTCATGGCACAGTCGCGTGCCGTCGTCATCGGCGGCGGCATCGGGGGTCTGACCGCCGCGGCGGCCCTGCACCGGGACGGATGGCAGGTCACCGTGGTGGAGCGGGCCCGCTCCCTGGAGCCGGTCGGCGCGGCCATCTCACTGGCGCCGAACGCCCTGCGCGCCCTGGACGTCCTCGGCATCGGCGAGGAGATCCGCGACCTGGCCGTCTGGCAGGGGGACGGGGGACTTCGGGCACCACACGGCCGCTGGCTCTCCCGCTCCAATGCCGAGGCAGCCGCCGCCCGCTTCGGCGGTCCCCTGGTCCTGCTGCACCGCTCCACCCTGGTCGACAGCCTCGCCGCGCTGCTCCCGCCGGGCACCGTCCGCACCGCCGCCGCGGCGGCCCTCGCCGACCCCGGCGACCGCGACCGGCCCGCCCGCGTCACCACCACCGCCGACGACGAGCTGGAGGCCGACCTCGTGGTGGCCGCCGACGGCGTCCACTCCCGCGCGCGGAGCCTGCTGTTCCCCGGCTTTCCGGGGGCGGTGTACGCCGGGTTCACCACCTGGCGGCTCGTGCTCCCGGTACCCGGGGCACGCTTCGCCTCGCACGAGACCTGGGGCCGGGGCCGGCTGTGGGGCACGCATCCGCTCAAGGACGGCCAGGTGTACGCGTACGCCGCCGCGACGGCCCCCGCCGGGGAGTGCGCCCCGGACGACGAACGGGCCGAGCTGCTGCGCCGGTTCGGCGACTGGCACGACCCGATCCCCGCCGTCCTCGCCGCCGCCCGCCCCCAGGGCGTGCTGCGCCACGACGTCCACCGCCTCGCCGAGCCGCTGCCCGCCTTCCACCACGGCCGGACCGCCCTCCTCGGCGACGCCGCGCACGCCATGCCCCCGACCCTCGGGCAGGGCGGCAACCAGGCCATCGAGGACGCCGTGGTCCTCGCGTTCCACGCCCGCGACCTCGCCGCCTACACGGCGGCCCGGCTGCCCCGCACGACCGCTATCGCCCGGCAGGCCGTCAAGGCCGCCCGGCTCAGCATGGCCGACGGCCGCGTGACCGTCGCCGTACGCGACACCGCGGTCGCGGCGCTGTCGAAGGCCGCACCGGGGCTGTTGCTGCGCAGCTTCGACGGCATCGCCGACTGGCGGCCGCCGTATGCTTCCGGCAGGACATCGGCGGGCAACCACGACAGGGAGCGCACGTGAAGGTCGGCTGCATCGGACTCGGTGACATCGCGCAGAAGGCCTATCTGCCGGTGCTGGCCACGCAGCCGGGCGTCGACCTGCACCTGCACACCCGCACGCCCGCCACCCTCGCCCGGGTCGCCGACGGCCTCCACCTCCCGGCCGACCGGCGGCACCCCACCCTGGACGCCCTGCTCGCCCAGGACCTCGACGCCGCCTTCGTGCACGCGTCCACCGTCGCACACCCCGAGATCGTCACCCGGCTGCTCGAGGCGGGCGTACCGACCTACGTCGACAAGCCGCTGGCCTACGAACTCGCCGACTCCGAGCGGCTGGTGGCACTCGCCGAGCGGCGCGGAGTCTCGCTCGCCGTCGGCTTCAACCGGCGGTACGCCCCCGGGTACGCGCAGTGTGCCGACCATCCGCGTGAGCTGATCATCATGCAGAAGAACCGGGTCGGGCTGCCGGAGGAGCCGCGCTCGATGATCCTCGACGACTTCATCCACGTCGTCGACACCCTGCGGTTCCTGGTCCCCGGCCCGGTCGACGACGTGACCGTGCGCGCCCGTACGGAGGGCGGCCTGCTGCACCACGTGGTGCTGCAACTCGCCGGGGACGGCTTCACCGCGCTCGGCGTGATGAACCGGCTGAGCGGCTCGGCCGAGGAGATCCTCGAGGTTTCCGGCCAGGACACCAAGCGCCAGGTCGTCAACCTCGCCGAGATAGTCGACCACAAGGGCCAGCCGACCGTGCGGCGGCGCGGCGACTGGGTGCCGGTCGCCCGGCAGCGCGGCATCGAACAGGCGGTACTGGCCTTCCTCGACGCCGTGCACGCGGGCAAGGTGCTCAGCGCCCGGGACGCACTGGTGACCCATGAACTGTGCGAACGGGTGGTACGCGCGGTTCTGGAGGGGGCGTCGGGTCCGGTCTGAGGGCGCTCAGCGCCCGGGGCGCACCGGCGATTCACGAGCTGTGCGAGCGGGTGCCGCGTGGGGTTCCGGAGGGGTCCTCCGGCGCAGCCCGAAGGCGCGCAGGCACTCGCTCACGCCCAGGGTGGCGAGCACGAGCAGGGCGCCGTGGACCGGCCAGTCGCCGTAGCGGACGTAGGGGGTGATGCCGTGGGCGAGGGGCACGTCGTACACGCGGGTCGTGCTCGCGTCCGTGCCGAGCCAGGGGCCGACGCGCTGCCCGGCGGGCCCGTAGACGGCGGAGACGCCGGTCAGTGTCGCGTGCACCATGGGCCGGCCGGTCTCGGCGGCGCGCAGTGCGGCCAGTGAGGCGTGCTGGGCGGGTGCCCAGCTGCCCTGGAACGACGATGTCGACGACTGGCCGAGCAGGAGGTCCGCGCCGTCCTCGGCGAGGTGGCGGCTCATGTCGGGGAACGCGGTCTCGAAGCACACCAGCGGGCCGACGCGCAGCCCGTGGCCGACGTCCATCACCACCTGCCGGCTGCCGCGGTGCCGGTCCTCGCCCGCCGCCCGGCCCACCGAGGTGGCCCAGCCGAGAAGCGAGCGGGCGGGTATGTACTCGCCGAACGGCACGAGTCGCATCTTGTCGTACCGCTCGCCGGTCGGGCCGTCCGGGCCGATCAGGATCGAGCTCTTGTAGATGCCGGGCTGGCCGGAGCGGCGGGCGTCCACGTTGACCAGTACGTCGGCGCCGGTAGCACGGGACAGCGCGGCCAGCCGGCGGGCCAGGTCGGGGCGGTCGTCGAGGTCGTAGCCGACGCTGCTCTCGCCCCAGACGACCAGGTCGACGTGCTGCCCGGCGAGCCGCCGGGTGAGGGCCTCCTCACGGTCGAAGCGCGCTGTCGGCCCCTTGATCACGCCGGGCTGGACGACCGCGATGCGCTCCCCGCCGTCCACGTGGGGCCGCGGCGACCACACCCAGGCCGCCGAGGTCGCGGCGGCGGCGGCCGCCAGCGAGGCCACGGCGGGCAGCCGGGACTCGCGCACCGACACCAGCTGGGCGATCGCGACGTTCACGGCCACCACGAGGAAGCTCAGCAGCCACACCCCGCCCACCGAGGCGAGCCGCAGCGCGGGGGCCACCTGCCACTGCGTGGCGCCGAGCATGCCCCAGGGCCCGCCCAGCCCCTGCCAGGAGCGCACCAGCTCCACCCCCAGCCAGGCCGACGGCAGCACCAGCACCGCGGCCAGGCCCCGGCCGGGCCCGCCACCCGCCGGCCGTTCACCGAGGAACCGGCGCGTCAGCCAGCCCCACGGCACCCAGAGGGCGCCCAGCAACGCGGCCAGCAGGAAGATGAACACGTTCAGGCTCGGCAGCAACCAGTGGTGCACCGCCACCATGAACCCGAATCCGCCGCACCAGCCGTCGTACGCCGCCCGCCGCCCGGTCGGCGCCGTGCGGGCGATCAGGAGCCACGGAACCAGCGCGACGAACGCGAACCACCACAGCGAGGGCGCGGGGAACGCGAACAGGGGCAGGGCACCCGCGAGCACGGCGGCGACAGAGCGCCGCCACGGGGAGGCGAGCCAGCGGTCGAACGTATCCATAGATCGCCTCCCTACCCAGTGGACGGCAGCATGTGCACACCGATTTACCGGCGGGTGGCTTCAGTGTGCGCGCCGGAAGGGGATCTCGGACAGTGGGCCTGGACTCAGCCCGCTGCCGGTGTAGGCCGCGGGTCGGGGAGCCGGCGCCATTTCTCCCGCACGACGACCTCGCGCAGGCGCCAGCCGTCGGCCGTGCGCAGCAGGGCGAAGGAGTAGCGCCCGCCGCACACGAGATCCGGCACGGTGGACCCGCCGGCGCCGCCGGCGAAGCGCATCGGGTTGACGTAGTCGGCCTGCACCCGGGCGGTGTCGCCGGTGTCCTGCTCCAGAACGCCGAACCGCACCCGCCGGTTGACGATCAGATGCTGCCGCATGGCGAACAGCCCCAGACTCTCCGCGAGCCACCCGGCGACCCGCCCCGCGTCCCCCTCGATGCCGCCGGCGCTGCGGTAGTCGGCCCGCCCGTCTGCCGTGAACAGCCTCCGGTACGCCGTCCAGTCGCCGTCGTCCACGGCCACCGCGTAGTCGGTCACCAGCCCGTCCACGGCCAGCCGGTCCATCACGGTCGCGAGCTCCACGCGCTGCGTCATCGGCACAGTGTTGGGCACAGCGCGGGAGGAGCCAAGAGGCGTGCGGGGATACGGGATTATTCGGTGGTGCCGGGCGGGTGCGACGGCGGAGGCTGTCGCCGTGAATCATGAGTTGCAGGAACAGTTGAAGGAACAGTTGAAGGACCCGTCGCAGGAACAGCCGAAGGACCAGTCGAACGGTCAGTTGAACGAGCAGCCGGTCTCACAGGAGCCCAGGCACCGGATCCGCGCCCGCCACACCGACTCCACGGTCACCGTCTACCAGGCTTATCGCCCGGAGATCGGCCGGCCGGCGGCGCGCCACGGCCGCTTCCCCTCCTCCTGGAAGCGCGACCGCATGACCTGGGTCAAGCCGTCCTTCCTGTGGATGATGTACCGCTGCGGCTGGGCCACGAAAGAGGGCCAGGAGACCGTTCTGGCCGTCGAGATCAGCCGCGAGGGCTTCGAGTGGGCGCTGCGGCATGCGTGTCTGTCGCACTACGCCCCCGGGCTGCACGAGAACCAGGCCGCCTGGAAGCGTGAGTTGCGGCGGGCGCCCGCGCGCGTGCAGTGGGACCCGGAAAGGGACCTGCACCTGCGACCGCTGCCGCACCGGTCGCTGCAACTGGGCCTCGCCGGTGAGGCGGCGGCCCGTTATGCGGACGAGTGGATCGTGGGCATCGAGGACGTGACCCCGCTCGCCGCCGAGGTCCACTCCCTGGTGCGGGCCGGTGAACTCGACCGGGCGGCCGGGCTGTTGCCCGAGGAGCGGGCCTATCCGGCGGCGGACGACGCGCTCGCCCACCTGCGGTCGTAGCTCAGGCCGCCTCGATGATCCCGCCCCGGATCGCCTTGGCCCACTCGATCACCAGCAGCTCGTACTCCATCCGCTCCTGGGCCGAGAGGGACCCGCCCGCGCGCAGCCACAGGGCGCGGATCTGCTCGTTCAGCTCGGCAGCAGACCGCACGGAATCAGGGGTCATGGAATCGGGGAACACGCGGACAAGCCTAGGGGCAAGCACTGACACTGCGCTACCGCACCGCTACGCAAACCGTATGGGCTTGGTCACGGCCCGGCCCGGACGGCCGCCTCAGCTCGCCGACTCGGCGGCATGCGGGCTCAGGGCGCCCGCCGTGACCAGGGCGATGATGACGATGCCCAGGGCGACGCGGTACCAGACGAAGGGCATGAAGCTCTTCGACGAGATGAACTTCATGAACCAGGCGATCACCGCGTACCCGGATGCGAAGGCGATCACCGTGGCGAACAGCGTCGGCCCCCACGCCACGTGCCCGCTGCCCACCGCGTCCTTCACCTCGAACGCCCCGGAGGCGAGCACCGCCGGGATGGCGAGCAGGAAGGAGTAGCGGGCGGCCGCCTCGCGCTTGTAGCCCATGAACAGGCCGCCGCTGATCGTGGCGCCGGACCGGGAGACGCCGGGGACGAGGGCGCAGGCCTGGCAGAGGCCGTAGACGAGGCCGTCCTTGACGCTGAGGTCGGCGAGGGTCTTGCGCTGCTTGGGCGTCCGGTGCCGGCCGCCCGTCTCGTCGCGCGCCGCCAGGCGGTCGGCGATGCCGATGATCACGCCGATGACGATCAGCATGGTCGCGGTGACCCGCAGATCGCGGAAGGGCCCCTCGATCTGGTCCTTGAGCGTCACGCCGAGCACCCCGATGGGTATGGAGCCGACGATCACCAGCCAGCCCATCTGGGCGTCGTGGTTCCGGCGCATCTCCTTGTCGGCGAGTGACCGGAACCAGGCCGAGATGATCCGCCCGATGTCCTTGCGGAAGTAGATCAGCACCGCGGTCTCCGTGCCGATCTGGGTGATCGCCGTGAAGGCCGCGCCCGGGTCCTTCCAGCCGGAGAAGGCCGCGGTCAGCCGCAGGTGCGCGCTGGAGGAGACGGGGAGGAACTCGGTCAGCCCCTGGACGAGTCCGAGGACGAGGGATTCAAACCAAGACATGAAGGTGTCGTGTCCAAGTGCTGAGTGGGCCGAGGGGGAGGGCGATCCGGCGGCGATCCCGCGGTGATGCGGCGGTGTTCCGGAGCTGTCCCGGCGGTGATCTTGTGTCGCCGAGGGCAGCGTACCGGCCCGCCGTGACAGGCCCGACAGAGGGGTTGGCCAGGTGGGCCGGGCCTGGGGTGTTGACCGGCCGCGATGTCGCCACATACGTTGCAGCGAACAGGGAAAGCGCTTGCCGTGCCGGTCCGCGCACGCCCGCCGTCCCGGAGGAGTTTGATCACGCCCATGCCCCGCCCCACAACCCCGCTCACCGGCCGGCGCATCCGGGCCGCCGTCGTCGGCGCCGGCGCCATCGGACGCGGTTCCCATCTGCCCGCGCTCGCGCGGCTCGCCGAGGAGGGCGAGACGGAGGTCGTCGCCGCGGTGGACGTCGACGCGCGGGCCGTCGAGGAGTTCTGCGCCGAGGCCGGTATCCCGCACGCCTACACCGACCTGCACCGGATGCTGGAGGAGCAGCGGCCCGATCTGGTGTGCGTCTGCACCCCGCCGACGCTGCACCGCGAGCAGAGCGTGGCCGCGCTGCGCGCCGGGGCCTGGGTGTGGTGCGAGAAGCCGCCGGTGCCGACGCTCGCCGACTACGACGCCGTGGAGGCGGAGGAGGGGACGGACGGCGGCCCGTACGCCTCGATCGTCTTCCAGCACCGCTTCGGTTCGGGCTCCCGGCACGTGCGCCGGCTGATCGCCGAGCGGGCGATGGGGCGTCCGCTGGTGGCGCACTGCCAGACCACCTGGTACCGCGACACCGCCTACTACGCCGTGCCCTGGCGGGGCCGCTGGCACACCGAGGGCGGCGGGCCGGCCATGGGCCACGGCATCCACCAGATGGATCTGCTGCTCGACCTGCTCGGCCCGTGGAGCGAGGTGCGCGCCATGGCCGGGCGGCTGGTCCACGACGTGGAGACCGAGGACGTCTCCACAGCGCTGGTCCGGTTCGAGAGCGGCGCCATGGCGACGATCGTCAACAGCGTCCTGAGCCCCGACGAGGTGAGCCGCATCCGCATCGACTGCGAACGGGCCACCGTCGAGCTCACCCACCTCTACGGCCACAGCAACGAGAACTGGCGCATCACCCCGGCCCGGGACGTGCCCGGCGACGAGGCCGCCGCCTGGCAGGACTTCGGCGCCGACGTGCCCAGTTCGCACCTGGAGCAGCTGCGCGAGCTGGTCGCGAGCATGCGCGCGGGGGAGCGGCCGCGCAGCAGCGGGGCGGACGGGCGGACCAGCCTGGAGCTGATCACCGCGCTGTACAAGTCGGCGTTCACGGACACGACGGTGAGGGCGGGCGAGATCGGGCCCGGCGACCCCTTCTACACGGCGATGCACGGGGGAGCGCCCGGCTGGGCGCCCGTCGTCGCGGACGAGGTGTCGGCGTGACCCGCGTGAGCGGACTGCGCGTCGTCCACGCCCACGGTGACCGCATCACCGTCACCGAGCCCGGCACCGGCGTCGAACTCCTCGCCTACGTCTACCGGCCGGAGGCCGCGTGGGAGGCGCCGAAACCGTACCTCCATCCGATCCGGACGCTGGCCGGAGACGTCGTCACCGACTACCGGCCCAACGACCACCGCTGGCACAAGGGTCTTCAGCTGACGGCCTCGCACCTGTCCGGCGCCAACCTGTGGGGCGGCAACTCCTACGTCCACGGCCAGGGGTACCTGGAACTCCCGGAGCGGGTCGGCTCGATGGCGCACGTGGCCTTCGACGAGGTCACCGCGCACGACGACCGCGTGGTCATCGCGGAACGGCTGACCTGGCACCCGCACAGCGGTGACCTGTGGGCGGAGGAGGAGCGCCGGATCGAGGTGCACGACGTGGATCCGGCGTCGGGTTCCTGGGCGCTGACCTGGACCAGCGCCATCACCAACCGGCGGGCCGAGCCGCTGCGCTTCGGCAGCCCGACGACCGCGGGACGTGAGATGGCCGGGTACACGGGCCTGTTCTGGCGCGGCCCGCGCGCCTTCCGCGACGGCCGGATCATCGGCCCGGACGCCGAGGGCCCCGGCCTGATGGGCGCCCAGGCGCCCTGGCTGGCCTTCTCCGGCGAGCACGACGTCTCCGACGGGCACGCGACGCTCGTCTTCGCGCACGCTCCCGAGAACGACCACCTCGGCGCCGAAGGGACCCACCCGGCCCACTGGTTCGTGCGCAACGAGCCGTTCGCCGCGGTCGCCCCCTCCTGGGCGTTCTTCGACGAGCTGGAACTGGCCCCCGGCGACACGCTGCGCCGGCGCTACCGGGTCGTCGTGGCGGACGGGGCGTGGGAGCGCGCGGAGATCGCCGAGTACCTGGAGGCGCATCCGTGGTGAGCGGCGGGGAGTTCACGGGCCTGCCGGGCGGCGTCGCCGTCTCCCGGCTCTGCGTGTACGACTGGCCCGCCGCCGACGGGGTCCGCGGCGGAACTCCCCATCTGCACCTGGCCTGCTCGGAGGCGTACGTGGTCACCGGCGGGCGGGGTGCCGTGCAGACGCTCACGACGTCCGGGTACGAGGTCACGCCCCTCGTGCCCGGCACGGTGGCCTGGTTCACGCCGGGGACCGTCCACCGGCTCGTCAACGAGGACGACCTGCGGATCACCGTCCTCATGCAGAACAGCGGGCTGCCCGAGGCGGGGGACGCGGTGCTCACGCTGCCCCCGGAACACCTGGCCGATCCCGAGGCCTACGCCGCCGCGACCACCATCCCGGCCGGCGCGCCGGAGGCGGAACGGGAGCGGATCGCCCGCGCCCGGCGCGACCTCGCGCTGGAGGGCTACCGGGCGCTGCGCGAGGCCTCCGGCCCGGAGGCGCTGGCGGCCTTCCACCGGGCCGCCGCGGCGCTGGTAAGACCCCGGATCGCGGAGTGGCGCGAGCGCTGGCGGCGTGGCGCGGAGGCCGCCGCGGCGGCGACGGGGGAGCAGCTCGACCGGCTCGGGCGAGGGGACGCCTCCCACCTGGCCGGTGCCGTCGTGCGGGCCGAGCAGCCTTCGGAGTACGGGAAGTTCGGCATGTGCGGGCGGCTCGACGTGTATCCGGGGCCGGCCTGAGGGCAGGGGCCGGGCGGCCGTCCGGCTCGGGAGGCGTGGGCGGGTTCCGCCGGTCCGCTGCCGCGCTGGTGCGGGCCCCGGCCGCCGGGCGGCGGGAGCACCGGCGGCGACGGGGGAGCAGCTCGACCGGCTCGATGTGTAGAGCCCGCCTGACGGCAGGGCTACGCGGCTGTCGGTCCCGTCACCGTCCAGCCCTCGCCCTGCGGGTGGGCCGTGAGGTCCTCGTGGCGTACGGCCTCGCCGCAGGCCCGGCAGGTGACGGACGGGACGAGTTCGTGGCCGCAGATGTGCTCGATCACCATGGGGCGGTCGTCGTCCCCCCGCAGATGGCGGTCCCCCCACGCCATGAGGGTCATCAGGACCGGTTCCAGCTCCAGGCCCGCCTGTGTGGGCCGGTACTCGAAGCGCTGCGGGCGCTCGCTGTAGGCCCGCTTGGTCAGGATCCCGGCGTCCACGAGCCGGCGCAGCCGGGTGGCCAGGATGTCGCGCGGGGCGCCGATGTTGCGCACCAGCTGGTCGAAGCGGCCGTTGCCGAGGCACACCTCGCGCAGTACGAGCAGCGAGTACTTCTCCCCGACGAGCGCCAGGGCGTCGGCGATGGAGCAGGGGCGCGGATCTCTCGTGGCGGCCATGCGCCCAGTCTAGGGGAGGGTTTGATTTTCCAACTCGGCGAGCTATGGTGAGTTTGGTTTTCCTACTCACCGGTAGTCCCGTCCCGCAGTCATGGAGGCCCGCACCATGCGTGACGCAGTCATCGTCGAAGCCGTACGCACCCCCATCGGCAAGGGCAAGCCGAACGGCGCCCTCGCGCACGTCCACCCCGTCGAGCTCCTCGCCCACACCCTGCGCACCCTCGTCGAGCGCTCCGGCGTCGACCCGGCCCTGATCGACGACGTCATCGGCGGCACCGTCGACCAGGTCGGCGAGCAGGCCATGAACACCACCCGGTACGCGGCCCTGTCCGCGGGCCTGCCCGAGACCGTCCCGGCCACCACGGTGGACCGGCAGTGCGGCTCCTCCCAGCAGGCGGTGCACTTCGCCGCCCAGGGCGTCATCGCGGGCGCCTACGACATCGTCGTCGCCTGTGGCGTGGAATCGATGAGCCGGGTGCCGATGTGGTCGAACGTGCCGCCCGGAAAGGACCCTTTCGGCCCGGGGATCGCCGAGCGCTTCCCCGAGGGGCTCGTCCCGCAGGGCATCAGCGCCGAGCTCATCGCCGCCAAGTGGTCCATCACGCGTGAGCAGATGGACGCCTTCGCCGTCTCCTCGCACCACAAGGCCGCCGCCGCCTGGGACAGCGGGCTGTTCGACGCCGAGGTCGCCCCCCTGGACGGCGTCTTGCGCGACGAGTGCGTGCGGCCCGGCAGCACCCCGGAGATACTCGCCGGACTCAAGCCCGCCTACTTCGACCCGGGGTTCGCCGAACGCTTCCCGCAGATCGAGTGGAACGTCACCGCGGGCAATGCCAGCCCCGTCAACGACGGCGCCTCGGCGGTACTGATCACCTCGACGGAGACCGCGCAGCGGCTCGGCCTGCGTCCGCTGGCCCGTCTGCACAGCTTCGCCGTCACCGGCTCCGACCCGCTGCTGATGCTCACCGGCGTCATCCCGGCGACCGAGAAGGTACTGCGCAGGGCGCACCTCACCCTCGCGGACATCGACCTGTTCGAAGTCAACGAGGCCTTCTCCAGCGTGGTCCTTGCCTGGCAGCAGGAGACCGGAGCCGACCTCACCAAGGTCAACGCGCACGGCGGCGCGATCGCCCTCGGCCATCCGCTGGGCGCCAGCGGCACCCGGCTCACCACGACCCTCGTCCACGCGATGCGCGAGCGTGGCGCCCGCTACGCGCTGCAGACGATGTGCGAGGCGGGCGGACTGGCCAACGCGATGATCCTGGAAGCCGTCTGACGGCCCGCCCGGGCCCTCAGTGGGCGCGCAGGTGGTGGCGCTTGCGCCAGGCCACCACCGTGCCCACGAGCGCGGGTACGGCGATCAGGGCCATCGCCACCAGGAAGGCCGGCGAGGTCGGCGCCGAGGCGCGGGCCCCGGCGACGGCGTACGCGGCGGTGTTCGGGACCGAGCCGAGCGCCGTCGCCAGCAGGAACGGCAGCCAGCCCATCCGGGAGACGGCGGCACAGTAGTTCGCGGCCCAGAACGGCACGCCGGGGAAGAGCCGCGCCACCATCATCGAGCGGAAGCCGTGCCGGCTGAGCTGTCCGTCGGCCGCCTTCAGCCAGCGGCCCCGCAGCAGCGGACGCAGCGCGTCCTGACCGAGCAGCCGGCCCAGCCCGAAGGCGACCCCGGCGCCGAGCACGGTGCCCGTCAGCGCCGTCCCGAGGCCCATCTGGGAGCCGAACAGGGCGCCCGCCGCGAGGTTCAGCAGCGGCCGGGGCACGAAGGCCACCGTGCACAGGCCGTACGCCGCCGCGAACACGGCCGCCGCGGCGGCCCCGCCCAGCTGCGGTGGCCAGCCCTGCGTGATCAGCCGCTGCGGCTCGAACAGCAGCACGCAGACCGCGGCGGCCGCGAGCAGCGCCAGGAGCAGCGACAGCCGCGACCACGGCGACCGAAGTACGCGCGTGCAGCGGGCGGACAGGGCGGAGGAGAGGGGCGGGGCAGCCGCGGCCGGGGGGACGGCGACCGCGAGCTCCGTGGCGACGGCCCGGGGAGAGGCCGTGGCGGTGCCCCCAGAGCGGTTGGTGGCATCGAGCATCCGGTGACATTAACCGACGAAGGTGTGTGATCGCCGTATGGAAGCTGTCGGTTGGGCGGGATCCGGGGCGAGGAACCGCGCGAAAAACCATTCGACGTGGGACGACGTGTCGGCCATGATCTACGTCATGTTCCGGCACGCCTTCCTCCTCGCAGCATCCGCGGTCGCGGATGCCCCGAAGGCTGCCGTCCCGATCTTCCTGGCCGCTGTCGACGGCGCCCGAAGCTGACCCTCTCCGGAACGTCCGGCGGACCCCGCAGGGGGAGGGTCGGCCAGTCCTCGGGGTCCCCATCTCTCCCGGATCTTCCTACGCAGAGGCTTCGAGGTACCCAGCCATGCCCAAGACGGCATACGTACGCACCAAACCGCACCTGAACATCGGCACGATGGGTCATGTCGACCACGGCAAGACCACCCTGACCGCCGCCATCACCAAGGTCCTCGCCGAGCGCGGCACCGGCACGTTCGTGCCCTTCGACCGCATCGACCGGGCCCCGGAGGAGGCCGCGCGCGGCATCACCATCAACATCGCGCACGTCGAGTACGAGACCGACACCCGGCATTACGCGCACGTGGACATGCCGGGTCATGCCGACTACGTCAAGAACATGGTCACCGGCGCCGCCCAGCTGGACGGCGCGATCCTGGTCGTCTCCGCGCTGGACGGGATCATGCCGCAGACCGCCGAACACGTGCTGCTCGCCCGGCAGGTGGGCGTCGACCACATCGTGGTCGCGCTCAACAAGGCCGACGCGGGTGACGAGGAGCTGACCGACCTGGTCGAGCTCGAGGTCCGCGAGCTGCTCACCGCGAACGGCTACGGCGGCGACGCGGCCCCCGTCGTACGGGTCTCCGGCCTCAGGGCCCTGGAGGGCGACCCGCGCTGGACGGCGTCCATCGAGGCGCTGCTCGACGCGGTGGACACGTACGTGCCGATGCCGGAGCGGTACCTGGACGCGCCGTTCCTGCTCCCGGTGGAGAACGTGCTCACCATCACCGGGCGGGGGACCGTCGTCACGGGCGCCGTGGAACGGGGCACGGTCCGGGTCGGTGACCGGGTCGAGGTGCTCGGCGCCGGCGTGGAGACGGTCGTCACCGGTCTGGAGACCTTCGGCAGGCCCATGGCGGAGGCGCAGGCCGGGGACAGCGTCGCGCTGCTGCTGCGCGGGGTCCCGCGGGACGCCGTCCGCCGGGGGCACGTGGTCGCCGCGCCCGGCAGCGTCGTGCCCCGGCGCCGGTTCTCGGCGCGGGTGTACGTGCTGTCGGCGCGGGAGGGCGGTCGTACGACGCCCGTCTCCACGGGGTACCGGCCGCAGTTCTACATCCGCACGGCGGACGTCGTCGGGGACGTGGACCTCGGCGAGGCGGCGGTGGCGCGGCCCGGCGACACGGTGAGCATGACCGTGGAGCTGGGGCGCGAGACGCCGCTCGAGCCGGGGCTCGGGTTCGCCATCCGGGAGGGCGGCAGGACCGTCGGGGCGGGCACGGTGACCGCCGTGGACTAGGCACAATGGGAAGGTGAACGAGTCCATACCCGTCTCCCGGATCACCGACCACGGCACCGCGAAGCTGATGCCGGACGTCGACCGGGAGCGGGCATGGCTGCTCACGGTCGACGGGGCGCCGCAGTCGTACGTGGACCTGGACGCGCCGACGCATCTGGAGTTCGAGTACGCGCGGCGGCTCGGGTACGTCCTGGAGACCGTCGCCGAGCCGGGGCGGCCGCTGGACGTACTGCACCTCGGCGGTGGCGCGCTCACCCTGCCCCGGTATCTCGCGGCGACCCGGCCCGGGTCCCGGCAGGACGTCGTGGAGGCCGACCGGGGGCTGCTGGAGCTCGTCGCCGAGCATCTGCCGCTGCCGGACGGGGCCGGCATCACGACGTACGCAGCCGACGCCCGGGCCTGGCTCGAGGCCGCGCCGGCCGGCTCGGCGGACGTGCTGATCGCCGATGTCTTCGGCGGCTCCCGGGTGCCCGCGCACCTCACCTCGCTCGACTACGCCCGCGAGGCCGCCCGGGTGCTGCGCGCCGGCGGGGTGTATCTCGCCAACCTCGCCGACGCCGCGCCGTTCGCCTTCCTCCGCTCCCAGCTCGCCACCTTCGCGGTCGTCTTCGAGGAGCTGGTGCTGATCGCCGAGCCGGGTGTGCTGCGCGGCCGCCGGTTCGGCAACGCCGTGCTGGTCGCCGCGCACCGCCCGCTCGACACGGCCGTCCTGGCCCGGCGCACCGCCTCCGACGCCTTCCCGGCCCGGGTCGAACACGGCACGGCGCTGCGGCAGTTCACCGGCGCCGCGGCACCGGTACGGGACGAGGACGCCGTACCGTCACCGGCCCCGCCCGACGGGGCGTTCGGCATCGGCTGAGGCCGGGCGGTCAGCTCGCCGTGGGTTCGCCGTGCAGCCGTACGGTGCTGAGGATCTTCATGACGGTCGCGGTGGCGACCTCGTCCTTGACGCCCTTGCCGCCGAAGAGGTTGAACGTCACCAGGTCCCCGGCGGAGTTCTTGAAGCCGAAGGTGAGCGCCTTGCCGTCGCTGGCGCACTTGCCCTTGCGCGGGGTGTTCGTCGAACGCGCCCAGGCGTAGGCGCCCTTGATGCCCGAGGCGGTCGTGTAGGAGGTGGCCTTCTTGTCGTACGTGATGCTCTTCTTGTCCGGCTGTGTGTAACCGCCGAACACCCACCAGGGCACTTCCCTGATCGCCGCGTCGGCCGGGCTCTTGGCGCCGCTCGCGCCCTTCGTGCCCGCCGCGGCCAGCGCGGTGTCCGAGGTCCGGCCGTCCTTGTCGTCGTCGGACGTGCACCACTTGGGCTTGTACTCGGCCACCGCCGCCATGGTGACGAGCAGTTTGCCGTCGGAGGACTTCTCGTCGGGGAAGGCGATGCTGGTGCCCGGGGGATCGACCTGCCAGTCCGCGGGGACGTCGAAGGCCGTGCCCCACTTGGTGTTGATCACGACCTTCCAGCCCGCGACGGTCGGCTTCTCGGTCTCGTCGCCGCGCGGGTTGTCGTTCGAGGCCGAGGAAGTGGCGGTGGCGGTCGGCGACGTGCTCGCCTTGCCGGGCGAACCGCCTCCCTCGTCGTCCTTGTCGCCGCCCAGCACGAGGAATCCGGTCACACCGGCCGCGACGACCACGGCCGTGGCCGCCACGATCGCGACCAGCTTCGTCCGGTTCCCGCCGCCACCGCCCTGCGGCGGCTGGGGGCCGCCGACGGGTGCCGGAGCGCCCCATTGCGGCTGCTGCTGCGGCTGCTGCGCGTACGGGTTGGCCTGCGGGTACTGCTGGTAGCCGGGCTGCTGGTACGGATTCGGCTGCTGGTAACCCGGCTGCTGGTACGGGTTGTCCTGCGGGTTCTGCTCGCCCCCGGGCGGCTGCTGTCCTGGCCACATGGCACGTAACCCTAATGGGTGCCGTCCGGGCTCTGGCCAGGATTGGCTACTCGTGAGTAACATGGCGGTCATGAACGCAGACCAGATGTCGATCGGCGAGCTGCTGGCCGCCACGGTGCCGATGGTGCGGACCCTGAACCTCGAGTACCTCGAGACCACCCCGGAACGGGCCGTGCTGTCCCTGCCGGACCAGAGCGAGTACCGCAACCACGTCGGCGGCCCGCACGCCGGGGCGATGTTCACCCTCGGCGAGTCGGCCAGCGGTGCCATCGTGCTCGCCGCCTTCGGCGACCAGCTCTCGCGCGCCGTGCCGCTCCCGGTCACCGCGGAGATCGCGTTCAAGAAGATCGCCCTCGGCCCCGTCAAGGCCACGGCGACCCTCGGCCGTCCCGCCGCGGACGTCGTCGCCGAACTCGACGAGGGCAAGCGCCCGGAGTTCCCCGTGACCGTCGCCATCCAGCGGGAGGACGGCGCCGTGACCGGGGAGATGACCGTGGTGTGGACGCTGCGGCCGAACAGCTGACAGCACGCTTTCAGGCCGCCCGCCGCCCCTCCTCCCGCCTGGCCGTGTCGCCCTCCAGGCCCTCGACGAACTCCTTGAGCCAGGCCGTGAATTCCGGGCCGAGATCCGGGCGGCCGCAGGCCAGGCGGACCACCGTGCGCAGATAGTCCGCCTTGTCGCCGGTGTCGTAGCGCAGCCCGTCGAAGACGACCCCGTGCACCGTGCCGCCCGTGGCCAGTTCCTGGAGGGCGTCGGTCAGTTGTATCTCGCCGCCGCGGCCGGGCGGCGTGCGCTCCAGGGCGCCGAAGACGGCGGGGGCCAGGACGTAGCGCCCGATCACCGCGTAGGCGCTCGGGGCGTTCTCTCGCGACGGCTTCTCCACCAGGCCGGTGACGCGTACGACGTCGTCCTCGCCGATGGGTGCCACGGCCGCGCAGCCGTACAGGTGGATCTGGGCGGGGTCGACCCGCATGAGGGCGACCACGCTGCCCGCGTAGTGGTCGCGGACGTCGAGCATGCGGCTGAGCAGGGTCTCGCGCGGGTCGATCAGGTCGTCGCCCAGGAGGACGGCGAAGGGCTGGTCGCCGACGTGCCGGCGGGCGCACAGGACGGCATGGCCCAGGCCGAGCGGGTCACCCTGGCGGAGGTGGTGGATGTCCGCCAGGCGCGCCGGGTCCCGTACGGCGTCGAGGCGCACGGTGTCGCCCTTGGCCGCGAGGGCCTGCTCCAGTTCGTAGGCGTGGTCGAAGTGGTCCTCGATGGCGCGCTTGTGCCGTCCGGTGACCATGAGGATGTCGTCGAGGCCGGCCGTGGCGGCCTCCTCGACGACGTACTGGATGGCCGGCTTGCCGACGACCGGCAGCATCTCCTTCGGCGTCGCCTTCGTCGCGGGCAGGAACCGGGTGCCCAGCCCGGCGGCCGGGATGACGGCCTTGCGGACCGTGCGGGGCAGGGCGGGGCCGGCTGGTGAGTGGGGGGCGATCACGCGCCCCATGCTGGGGCACGGGGATGAGAGAGCGCCGAGAGAGTCGTGGGAGAAGTCTGTGGATGGTGCGTCATCCGTCTTTTGCTCACCGGTGGTTGATTCTTACCTGACCGCCACTTTCGAATGCGGGTGCGGATACCGGCGGTAACTCCACTGAATTTACCGGGCCCTGAACTTAAGTCACTCGAACTTCTTGTTTCCTGTGAGGCGTGTGTGCGAAGGTGAGCCTCCCGCGGGAGGGGCTGGGCCGGGCTCATGGAGGAAGGCCCGAGTCCCTAAGGTACGCACCAATCAGCACTGATTTCCGCAGGGCGCGCATTCCCCGTGCCGCCTGCGGCTCGGAAGGAAATGGTCCAGTGCAACCCCCTCACCCCCCACGCCCGCCGTACCCGCCGCGACCCGGATCCGGACCGGGGGATTCCGACCGCGACCTCGTCGCCCAGCTGCGCGGCACGAGCGAGGACAGTCACCGCGCGGTCGCCCTGCTGCTGGCCCGGCACTGGCGCGCTACCTGCGACTACGCGGTCATCTGCCTGTCGACTTCCACGAGTTCGGCCCAGTTGGTGGCCACCTCCGCGTTCAGCCGGGTACTCGGCCGGCTCTCGGGCGGAGCGGTCGGCGGCGCCCTGCGCCCGCAACTCCTGGTGGCCGTACGGGAGACGGTCCGGGCCTGGGCCGCCGACGACGTGATTCCCATCGTCCTGCCGGAATTGCGCAAACCCAACGGCGGTCGCGGTCTACGCGCGGCGATGCCCGGAACCCCCGAAAGGCGTCAACTCGCCGAGCGTGCATTCCGGTCGCTGCCGGGGGCCTCGCAATGCCTTCTGTGGCATACCGAGGTCGAGGCCGAACCCATAACCATACCAGCTGGTCTGCTGGGGGTCGACACCGCCACCGCGTCGGCCGCTCTGGGACAGTCCCGTGAGCAATTCCGGGTGGCCTGCGTACGCGCCCACCGGGAACTCGCGCCCACCAGGGAATGCCGCTTCTACAACCGTCTGCTCGAGGTCCCCGTTCGCCGGGGCGGCGTCCTGCTGCCCGATGTGCGACGGCATCTGGTGGAGTGCCGCTACTGCCGGTACGCCGCGGAGCAGCTCAGCCACTTCGAGGACGGCCTGGACGTGCTGCTCGCCGAGACCGTGCTCGGCTGGGGCGCCCGCCGCTATCTCGACTCGCGCGCGGGACGCGGCGCCGCGCAGGAGCGGCCGGCCGCGCCGGAGGCCGTCCATCCGGCGTCCGGGGGGCGCCATCGCACCGCGGCCGGTGGCCGTCGCAAGGCCCTGGCGATCGGCGTCGGTCTCGCCTCCCTCGTGCTGCTCGCCACCGTCCTCGCCGCCAGGAGCTGGTCCGACGACAGCGGTGTCCCCCGGCCCCACGCCACCTGGGGCGCTCCCAGCGGCAGTTCCGCCCGCCCGAGCGCCGGTGACGAGGCGCCCCCGAGGGGATCGCCGTCGGCCGCCACCGCCGGCCGGACCGTCGAGGTCGGCCAGGGCAGGCTGCGCAGCCGCGCCACCGGGCTGTGCCTGGACGTGCGCGGCGGCCGGGCCCGGGACGGCGCCGGCGCGCTGCTCACGGCGTGCTCCTCGGCCCGTTTCCAGCAGTGGTCGTACGGGGGCGACGGCCTGCTGCGCAGCGTCGCCGATCCGGCCCTCTGTCTCGCCGCCGATCCCGACGCCGGGTCGGTCGTCCTGTCCGGCTGCGTCGTCCACCCCGGCGAGGTGTCCTACGACCTGACCGTCCGCGGTGAACTCCTGCTCCGTCGGCCCGGGGGCCTGGCCGTCGCCCCCGGTTCCGGCGCGTCCCGCACGCACGTGGTCGTCACCGCCCGCGACGGCTCCGCGGAGCAGCGGTGGGCACTGGAGCCCTTGACCGGGCGGGCGCCGCGGAAGACGCCCGGCGACGAAACGCCCCGGCAGCCGGCGCCGGAGCGGACGGCCGCCCCCGCTCCCCCGGGAGCGGACGCGCCACAGGACCGGCCCGCGCCGCCGCCGGAGGACCACCGTCCCCGCATCGCCCAGGTCGGCTGTTGCGAGGAAGCCGGACCGGCCGCGGTGCCATGGGTGCGGCACACGGTCGGGTCGCTCACCGCACCGGTCGACGACCTCGCCAAGTCCCCACCCGTCACTGGCCGTTACTTCAATGGTTTACGTTGATTTTCCCTGATTCGCGTTTGGCGCACGGGAATTGGGGTGTCGAGCGTTTCCCGCGGGTGCCGCCCCGATCGAGCCACGGGGCGGCGGACATGCGGATTTAACAGAGTGCGGCTCGGCGGCCCGGCGCGTTGCGCGGGGGTGAGTGGTGGATGAATCCCGCGGACGCTTTGACGGGCTTGCGGTGGTGTGGTGCCTGCCCGGGCGTGGTCCGCGTGGTGGGGCGGCTGAAGGGAATTGCTCGGATTTTCGGCTCTTGCGGTGAGTTCCGATGGCTGGCCGAATCAATTCGACGGCATGGGGAAGGCCCGCACCGATATTGACCGGCGAGTAAGTCGCTCGCTAGTTTCCGGTGGCCCCGCACAGGAGTTCCACGTCGCACCAGCCCCCCACCGTACTGGTCCACCGATTTCCTCGGAGCATCATGACGTCTGCCGTGCGCGCCCTGGACCTGATCATCTGCGTCACCCCTTTCGGAGAACCCGATGCCAGGCTCGCCGCGGCGGCCTCCCGGGCCGGCGGACTCGGCGTCCTGGACCTGGGAGCCGGCGACCGAAGAACCCGTGAGGCGCTGGCCCGCCTGAGACGGATGACTCCCGGACCGTACGGGGTGCGGGTGGCCGCGCACTGCCGGATGCGGCCCGAAGACCTCCTCGCACCCGGCCCGACGGGCCCGGGTCAGGAGCGTGCGGGCGCACCGGACACCGTGGTGCTGGCCCCGGACGCGCCCTGGCACGTCGACGAGATCGCCGCCCGCCACCGCGTGCTGGTCGAGGTGACGGACCTGGCCGCGGCCCGCGGGGCGGTCCGCGCCGGGGCGCACGGACTGATCGCCCGGGGCGGCGAGAGCGGCGGCCGGGTCGGCGCCCTCAGCATCTTCGTTCTCCTCCAACAGTTGCTGGCCGAACCGGACTTGGACCTGCCGGTGTGGGCCTGTGGCGGCATCGGGCCCCGTACGGCGGCGGCCGCCGTGGCCGGCGGGGCGGCCGGGGTGGTGCTCGACGGCCAACTGGCCCTGCTGGCCGAGTCCGGGCTGCCCGAGGCGACAGCCGCGGCACTGCGTTCCCTGGACGGTTCGGAGACCGTCGTGGTGGGCGGGCACCGCGTGCTGCGCCGCCGGGGTCCGGACGCACCGCCGCTGCCGGCCGACGACCCGGCGGCGGTCGCGGCCCTGCTCGGCGCCCAGGACCCGCGCCGGCAGTTGCTGCCGGTGGGGCAGGACGGCTTCCTCGCGGCCCGGTTCGCCGAGCGGTGGCGGGACGTGGGCGGCACGGTACGCGGGCTCACGGCGGCCGTGCGGGAGGCGCTGGCGGAGGGCGCGCCGGCCGGTTCCGGTGACGCCTCTCCCGCGAGCGCCCCCGGCCGTGCCCTGCTCCCCGGCTCCCCGATGAGCCGGGCCCTCGGCACCCGGCTGCCCGTGGCGCAGGGGCCCATGACCCGGGTCAGCGACCAGGCGGGGTTCGCCGCCGCCGTGGCCGGCGGGGGCGCGCTGCCGTTCCTCGCGCTGGCCCTCGCGAGCGGCGAGCAGGCCCGGGCGATGCTGACGGAGACCCGGTCGGTGCTGGCGGGCCGGCCCTGGGGTGTGGGCGTGCTCGGATTCGCGCCCGAAGGCATCAGGAACGCCCAGCTCGAAGCCGTACGGGAACTGCGGCCCAGCCACGCGGTCATCGCGGGCGGCCGGCCCGCGCAGGCCGAAGCGCTGGAACGGGCCGGGATCAGCACCTTCCTGCACGTGCCCTCGCCCGGCCTGCTCCGGCAGTTCCTTCAGGCCGGGGCCCGCCGGTTCGTGTTCGAGGGCTCGGAGTGCGGCGGCCACATCGGGCCCCGGGCGAGCTTCCCGCTGTGGGAGGCCCAACTCGCCGTCCTGGAAGACTTCCTGGCCGACGCGGACGACGAGACCGCCCGGCGGATCGAGGTGTTCTTCGCGGGCGGCGTCCACGACGAGCGCTCGGCGGCGATGGTCGCCGCGCTCGCCGCACCCCTCACCGCCCGGGGCGCGGCGGTCGGCGTCCTCATGGGCACCGCCTACCTGTTCACGGCGGAGGCGGTCGAACACGGCGCCATCCAGTCCCTGTTCCAGCGGCAGGTCGTCGCGGCGACCACGACCGCCCTGCTGGAGACCGCTCCCGGACACGCCACCCGCTGCGTGCCCAGCCCCTTCACCCGCGACTACCGCGACCGGGAAACCGAGTTGCGCGCCCGGGGGGTGCCGGACCGGCGTATCTGGGAGGAGCTGGAACGGCTCAACGTCGGGCGGCTGCGCATCGCCAGCAAGGGACTGGACCGGCCCGACGGCGGGGAACTCGTGCCCGTCGACGAGCGACGCCAGCTCGACGAGGGCATGTTCATGGCCGGAGACGTCGCCGTCCTGCGCTCCACGACCACCACCGTCGACGCCCTGCACCGCTCGGTCACCGAGGGCGCGGCCGGCTTACTCGCCGACAGCACCCGGCAGTTGAGCGAACGGCTCGGCACGGACCGCACCGCGCGACCCGAGGCGCCCGCCCCGCTCGACATCGCTGTCATCGGCATGGCCTGCATGTTCCCCCAAGCCCCCGACCTGCCCGCCTTCTGGGCGAACGTCGTCGCCGGGCACGACGCCGTCACGGAGGTCCCGCCCGAACGCTGGGACCCGGCCGTCCACCACGCCGACGGCAACACCACGTCCAAGTGGGGCGGCTTCCTGCCCCCCATCCCCTTCGACCCGCTGGGCTACGGCATCCCGCCCGCCTCGCTCGGCAACATCGAACCCGTCCAGCTGCTGTCCCTGGAGGCGGCCCGACGCGCACTGGACGACGCCGGATACGGCGGCACGGGACGGGAGTTCGACCGCTCCCGCACCTCCGTCGTCTTCGGCGCGGAGGCGGGCAGCGACCTGTCCAACGCCGCCACGCTGCGCGCCGTACTGCCGTCGTACTACGGAAAGGTGCCGGACGGGCTTGAGGCCCAGCTGCCCCGGCTCACCGAGGACTCCTTCCCCGGCATGCTCGCCAACGTCATCTCGGGCCGGATCGCCAACCGCCTCGACCTCGGCGGGGCCAACTACACCGTCGACGCCGCCTGCGCCTCCTCACTGGCCGCGGTCGACGTCGCCTGCAAGGAGCTCGCCGCCGGGACCAGCGACGTCGTCCTGTGCGGCGGCGCCGACCTGCACAACGGCATCAACGACTACGTCCTGTTCTCCTCGGTGCACGCGCTCTCCCCGACCGGCCGCTCGCGGGCCTTCGACAGCTCGGCCGACGGCATCGCGCTCGGCGAGGGCGTCGCCTGCGTCGTCCTGAAGCGGCTGGCGGACGCCGAACGCGACGGCGACCGGATCTACGGCGTGATCAAGGGGCTCGGCGCCTCCAGCGACGGCCGCTCCCTCGGCCTGACGGCACCCCGGCCGGAGGGTCAGCGCGCCGCGCTGGAACGGGCGTACCGCAACGCCCGCGTCTCACCCGCCGACGTCGGTCTCGTCGAGGCCCACGGCACCGGCACCGTGGTCGGCGACCGCACCGAACTCACCATCCTCAGCGAGGTCTTCACCGCCGCCGGCGCCGACGCGGGCGGCTGTTCGCTCGGCTCGGTCAAGTCGCAGATCGGGCACACCAAGTGCGCCGCCGGTCTCGCGGGCCTGATCAAGACCACGCTCGCCCTCTACACCGGCGTCAAGCCACCCACCCTGCACGTCGAGCGGCCGGGCGCCGCCTGGCGGGAGGGGGAGAGCCCCTTCGCGTTCCACACCCGGGCCCGGCCGTGGGCGGCACCGGCCGGGGAACGGATCGCCGGGGTCAGCGCGTTCGGCTTCGGCGGCACCAACTTCCACGTGGTCATCGGCGCCCACGGCGGCGCCGTACCGCCCGAGCAGGCACTGGACGCCTGGCCCGCCGAGCTGTTCCTCTTCCGGGGCAGGGACCTCACGGCGGCCCACCGCGCCATCGGGGAACTGCTGACGGCCGCCGAGACCGAGGGGCGGCCCTGGCGGCTGCGCGACCTCGCGCTGAGCGCGGCGAGACGTGCCGACGCCGCACCGGAACCGGTGCGTGCGGCGATCGTGGCGAGCGACGTCGACGGCCTGACCGGACAGTTGCGCAGGGCACTGGCGGGGGAGCACGACCCGGCCGCCGGCATCCATCTGGCACGGCAGGAGGAGGCCGTCGACGAGGGCAAGGTCGCCTTCCTCTTCCCCGGCCAGGGCAGCCAGCGTCCCGGCATGCTCGCCGAGGTGTTCCTCGCCTTCCCCGAACTCCAGCGCTTCCTGGAACCGGCGCCGGAGCACGCCGAGCGGATGTATCCGCCCGCCGCCTTCGACGAGGCCGGGCGCGCCCGGCAGCGGGCCGCGCTCACCGACACCCGGGCCGCCCAGCCCGCCCTCGGCATCACCGGCCTCGCCGCGCACGCCCTGCTCACCACCGCCGGCGTACGGCCCGACATGGCGGCCGGACACAGCTACGGCGAACTGGCCGCCCTCTGCGCCGCCGGCGCCCTCGACCCCGGGACACTGCTGGAGCTCAGCACCGAACGCGCGGCGGCGATCCTGGCCGCGGCGGGCGACGACCCCGGCACCATGGCCGCCGTCGCCACCGGCGCCGAGGACGTCGAACGGGCCCTGCGCGCCTCCGGCGCACCCGCCACCGTCGTCGTCGCCAACCACAACTCGCCCGAGCAGACGGTGATCTCCGGCCCCACCGAGGACATCGCCACCGCCGTACGGCTGCTGCGCGCCGCCGGCCACACCGCCAAGGGCGTACCCGTCGCCTGCGCCTTCCACAGCCCCCTGGTGGCCGGCGCGGGCGAGCGGTTCGCCAAGGTCCTGAAGGACAAGGCCGTACGGCCGCCCGAGTTCCCCGTGTGGTCCAACCGCACCGCCGCCCCCTACGACCCGGACCCCGACGCCGTGCGCGCCGGACTCGCCGCGCAGATCGGCGCCCCGGTCGCCTTCGTCCGGCAGATCGAGGCGATGTACGAGGCGGGGGCACGGATCTTCGTAGAGGCGGGGCCGGGCACGGTCCTCACCCGCCTGGTCCGGCAGATCCTCGGCGACCGCCCGCACCGCACCGTCGCCTGCGAGCCGCGCGACGGCGGCGGCCTGCGCGGCTGGCTCGACGCACTCGCCCAACTCGCCGTCGCGGGACGCCCGGTGCGCACCGCCTGGCTCCTGAGAGGACGCGACGCCGTCGACGCGGTCCGCACCCCGGTGCCCAAGCGGCCCGGGTGGACGGTCGACGGACAGCTGGTCCGCACCGCCGCCGGAGACCTCCTCCCCGGTGCGCTCGCACCGGCCCGACGAGTCGTGGAGACGACTGTGACGACGAACCCCCCGCACGGTGCCCCGCACGGCGCCCCCGCCGACCGGGACGCGCTGATCTCCGAATTCCTGCGCACCAGCCGGGAGATGATCGCCGCGCAGCGGGACGTCCTCCTGACCTACTTCGGCGCGGTACCGGGCGCGGCCGTCCCCGCACCGGCGGCCCCCGGCCCGTTGCCCCAGGCCGCGCCCGCGGAGCTGCTGCCCGCGGAGCTCCCGCCCGTCGAAGCCGTCGCGCCCCGGCCGCCGGCGCCCGAGCCCGCCTCCGACACCTGCGCGCCCGCGGACGTCGACGTCCAGCGTGTCGTCCTGGAGATCATCAGCGAACGCACCGGCTACCCCGTCGACATGATCGAGCCCGACCTCGACCTGGAGGCGGACCTGAGCATCGACTCGATCAAACGTGCCGAGATCGCGGGCGAACTCGCCAAGCGGCTGGGCATCGGCGGGGCCGCCGACCTGCAAGATGCCCTCGGTGACGCCGAGTTGGAGGAACTGGCCAAGGCGAGGACGGCCGCGGCGGTCACCGACTGGCTGGCGGCGCGGCTCAGCGGGGCCGACGATCGAACGGCGGCCGGACCGGAGACCACCCCCGGGCCCACCGAGGAACCCTCCGAGATCACCGGCGAGGCCCCGAAACGGTTCGAGCTCCGTCCGGTGCCCCTGCCCGGCGGCCCGCCGGACTCCGCCGCCGTCCTCGCCGGGCAGCGGTTCGCCGTCCTCGGAGAGGGCGCCGGAGCGGCCGGGCTGGTCGAGGCACGGCTCACCGGGTGCGGAGCGCACGTCGTGACCGCCGGCCGGGAGCACCTCCTCACCGAGACGGACGGCCCACTGGACGGCGTCCTCTACCTCGGCGCACTGCCCGGCGTCGACGCCCCGGTCCTGCCGGACGCCTTCCCCGTACTGCGCGCCGCCCTGGCCCTCGGCCCCCGCCTGCTGCTGGCCGCCCGGCCCGCCGACGGCGCCGACGCGCTGCCCGCGGCCGGGCTGTACGGCCTGTTCCGCACCATCGCCCGCGAGTACCCGCGGACCGTCGCACGGGTCGTCGGCCTCGACGACACCGCCCCGTCCGCCGTCGCCGACGCCCTGCTCGCCGAACTGCTCGCACCGTCGTCAGAGCGGGCCCCCGTCGTCCTGCGCACGGCCGCGGGCCGCCACGGCACGGAACTCGTCGAGGCGCCCCTGGGCCCGCTCGGCACCACCGGCGCGGGTCCCGCGGGGGACGGCGCCGCCGAGGCCGCCGCGCTCGGCCTCGACCGGGACGCCGTGGTGCTGCTGGTGGGCGGCGCCCGCGGGATCACCGCCCGGTTCGCGGCCACACTCGCCTCCGCCTGCCGCTGCCGCATCGAACTGATCGGCAGGACCCCGGCCCCCACCGGCCCCGAGGACCCGCGGACCGCCGCCGCCCGCACCCCGGCCGAACTGCGCGCCGCGCTCGCCGCTCACGCGGACGGCGGCCCCCGCAAGCCCGCCGAGGTCAACCGCGCGGCCGAACTCCTCCTGGCACAGCGGGAGATCACCGCGACGCTCGGGGAACTCGCCGCGCGCGGCAGCGACGCCCGCTACCGTTCCGTGGACTTCCGCGACCGGGACGCGGCGCTCCAGGCGGTCAAGGAGATCCACGCCGAGCACGGCCGGCTCGACGGGGTCGTGTTCGCCGCCGGGGTGATCGAGGACCGGCTGATCGCCGAGAAGACCGCCGAGTCCTTCCAGCGGGTGTACGGCACCAAGACCGCCGGAGCGGCCGCCCTGCTGGCCGCCCTGGAGGAACTCCCCACCGGGCCGGGCTTCGCCGTCCTGTTCGGCAGCATCTCCGCCGTACTCGGCAACCGGGGCCAGGCCGACTACGCGGCAGCCAACGACGCCCTGGAGGACCTCGGCGCCGGCTGGGCGGCCCGCACCGGCCACCGCGCGCTGACCGTGCACTGGGGGCCGTGGGCGCCCACCGGCGGCCACACCGGCATGGTGAGCCCCGAACTCGGCCGGGAGTACGCCCGGCGCGGGGTGCGGCTCATCGACCCCGAGGAGGGCACCGCGGCCCTGCTGCGGGAACTCGCCTGGGGCGACGGGTCGGCCCGCGCGGTCGTCTACACCGCCTCGGGCTGGTGACATGACGGACATGACGGTTCGTCAAACTCCCGTGGCGATCACCGGAATGGCGGTCCTGCTGCCCGGCGCCGCCGACCTCGACGCCTACTGGCACAACCTGCGCGACGGCGTGGACGCGATCGGCGACGTGCCCGAGAACCGCTGGGACGCCGACTACTACCGTCCCTCGGCCGCGACCGGGTCCGCCGTCGCCGACCAGGTGTACTGCCGGCGCGGCGGGTTCGTGGACGGCCTCGCCGAGGTGGAGGTCACGCGGTTCGGCATCATGCCCGCCTCGGTGGCGGGCACCGAACCGGACCAGCTGATCGCGCTGCACGTGGCCGCCGCCGCGATCGCCGACGCGGGCGGCGCGGGCCGGCTGCCCGACCGGCACCGCGTGGGCGTCGTCCTGGGCCGGGGCGGTTACCTCACCCCCGGCCTGGTCCGGCTCGACCAGCGGGTCCGGACGGCGGGACAACTCGTGCGCACCCTGGGCGAGTTGCTGCCCGACCTGACAGCGGACCAACTGGGGCGGGTCCGAGAGGCGTTCACCGAACGGCTGGGGCCGCAGAGCCCCGAGTCCGCGATCGGTCTGGTGCCCAACCTGGCGGCCTCCCGCATCGCCAACCGGCTCGACCTGCGCGGCCCCGCCTACACGGTGGACGCGGCCTGCGCGTCCTCGCTGGTCGCCGTCGACCAGGCGGTCGGTGAACTCGCCGCCGGGCGCTGCGACCTGATGCTGGCCGGGGGAGTGCACCACTGCCACGACATCACCCTGTGGAGCGTGTTCTCCCAGCTGCGCGCCCTCTCCCCGAGCCAGCGCATCCGCCCCTTCCACCGGGACGCCGACGGCATCCTCATCGGCGAGGGCACCGGTGTGGTCGTCCTCAAGCGTCTCGCCGACGCCGAGCGCGACGGCGACCGCGTCTACGCGGTGATCCGGGGCACGGGCGTGGCCAGCGACGGCCGTACGTCCGGCCTCGTCAACCCCGACCCGGGCGGCCAGGCCCGCGCCGTACGCCAGGCCTGGCGGGCCGCCGGCCTCGACCCGGCCGCCCCCGGCGCGGTCGGCCTGCTGGAGGCGCACGGTACTGCCACCCCCGCCGGGGACGCGGCCGAACTGGCCACGCTGGCCGAGGTGTTCGGCCCTGGGGACCCCGGCATGCCGGACACTGCGGACCGCGCCGTGCTCGGCTCGGTGAAGTCGATGATCGGTCACACCATGCCCGCCGCCGGAGTGGCCGGCCTCGTCAAGGCCGCCCTCGCCGTCCACCACGGCACGCTCCTGCCCACCCTGCACTGCGACGACCCCCACCCCGCGCTCGCCCGCACCCGCTTCCGGCCGCTGCGTTCAGCGGTTCCGTGGGACACCACCCCGGACCGGCCGGTACGCCGCGCGGCGGTGAACGCGTTCGGCTTCGGCGGGATCAACGCCCACGTGGTACTGGAGGAGCCACCCGGCGGGCCAACGGCGCCAGGCATGCCGGGCGGCGCCCTCAGCGCCCCGGCTCGCGTCGGTGAGCCGGCGGGTTCGGGGGCGGGCCTGGGCGGGGTCTCTTCTGGCCCGGGCGGTGTCGGTGAGCCTGTGGGCCGGGGGGCAGGTGTGGCGGGCGGCGCGGCTGCCGTAGTCGGCACCGCTGGGCCCGACGGGGGCGAGGGCGCCCGTGTCGCCGAGCGCGCCGACCGGCCCGAGGGCCCGGTGCAGGCGGTGGGCGGGCCCCCGCATGTTCCCGTCCGGGTCATCGAACCCGAGCGTGTCCTGCTGCTCGCCGCCGACCACCCGGAGGGGCTTGCCGCGCTCCTCGCCGGGGACGACTCCGCCGTACTCGGCTCCGGACTGGACGGCGACCGGACGCATTCCGAGGCCGGTCCGGTGCGGCTGGGTGTCGTCGATCCGACCGCCAAGCGGCTGGCGCTGGCCCGGCGGGCGGTCGGCAAGGGCCGGGCCTGGCAGGGCCGCGGCGACGTCTGGTTCCGGACCCGGCCGCTCCTCGGGCCCGGGCGGGGGCGGCTCGCCTTCGTCTTCCCCGGCCTGGAAGCCGAGTTCACGCCCCGCGTCGACGACATCGCCGCCCACTTCGGCCTGCCCCCGCTTCCCGGGGCCCCGGCCGGCGAACCGCGGGTCGGTGATGTGGGCCGGCACGGCGCCGGTGTCGTCGGCGTGGGCCGGCTCCTCGACGCGGCGCTGCGCCGGATGGGCGTCGTGCCGGACGCGGTGGCCGGGCACAGCGTCGGCGAATGGACCGCGATGGCGGTGGCCGGGCTGTACTCCGGTGCCGAGGTCGACGCGTTCATGGCCGGGTTCGACCCGGACACGGTGACCGTCCCGGGCCTGGCCTTCGGTGCCGTCGGCGCGCCCGCCGCGCAGGTCGCCGCCGCCCTCGCCGACGGCTGGGCGGACGCCGGGATCGTGCTCTCCCACGACAACGCGCCCAGCCAGTCGATGGTGTGCGGGCCGGACACGGCGGTCGGCGAGTTCGTCCGGGCCTTCCGTACCCGCGGCGTGCTGTGTCAGGTGCTGCCCTTCCGCTCCGGGTTCCACACGCCGATGCTCGAGCCCTACCTGGCGCCCATCAAGGAGGCCGCCGACCGGTTCCGGCTCCATCCGCCCACCGTCCCCGTCTGGTCCGGGACCACGGCGGCACCCTTCCCGGAGGGCGAGGCCGCCGTGCGCGCACTCTTCCTCCGGCATCTGCTCGAACCCGTCCGCTTCCGCGAGCTCGTCGAGGCCCTGTACGACGCCGGCCACCGCGCCTTCGTCCAGGTGGGCCCCGGCGGGCTCGCCTCCCTGATCGGCGACACCCTCGGCGACCGCGACCACCTCGTCGTCGCCGCCAACTCGCCCCACCGCACCGGCCTCGCTCAACTCCGCCGGGCGGCCACGGCGTTGTGGGCGGCTGGAGCGCCGGTGGCACCGGCAGTACCCCCGCCGTGCGCCCCCGTACCCGCCGCCAGGCCGCCCCGTCCGCCGGTCCGGCTGGACCTGGGCGGCGCGCTGGTGTCCCTCGACGGCCCGGCCCTGACCGCACTGCGCGCGGAGTTACGCGTGACGCCTCCGGCGAGGGACACGCGAGACCGGACCGGCGCCGCCCCGACCCCGGCCGCCGCCATGCCGTCCCCGCTGGACGCCGTGGCCGAACGCTTCCCGGCCGCCGCCGAACTGAACGCGCTCCTGCGCGACACCGCGCACACGGCGGCCACCCTCATCACGGCACGCGGCCACGCACACCACTCGCCCCCGCCCCCGCCCGGGACCGACACCGGCCCCGACTCCGCCGTCGTCCCCCGAGCCACCGGGCAGGCCCCCACGCGCACGGGAGGGCATGCCGGCCAGGCGGAAGGAGGCCGCACACCAGCGGCCGCCGACCGGACAGCCGTTCCGGCACCCGTGGCTGCCGCACCCAAGGGCAGCCACGACCCTGCGGTCTTCGGGCAGCCCCCGGTCGCCGCCCCTGTGGCCACCCCGGGAACGGCCGCCCCCGCCCCCGTCCCCCCGGCCACCTGGCAGACCACCGTCCGCGTGTCCCCCGACGCCATGCCCCACCTCCTCGACCACTGCTTCTTCCCGCAGCGCCCCGGCTGGCCGGACGTGGCGGACCGGTGGCCGGTCGTCCCGGCGACCACGATCGTGCGGCACATGATGGACGCGGCGGAGCAGGCGTCGCCCGGCATGCGGGCGGTCGCCGTGCACGGGGCGCGCTTCGACCGGTGGCTGACCGCCACGCCACCCCTCGACGTCCCCGTCACCGTCACCCGCGCCCCGGACGACCCGCACCGCCTCGCCGTCGCCTTCGGCCCCACCGCCCGCGCCGTCGTCGAGCTCGCCGACCGGCACCCCGCACCGCCCCCGGCACGCAGCGCCCACCCCACCCCCGAACGTGTCCCCGACCACACCGCCGCCCAGCTCTACGCCGAGCGCTGGATGTTCCACGGACCGGCGTTCCAGGGGGTCACCGAACTCACCGGCATCGGCGACCGGCACGTACGCGGGGTCATCACCACCCCCTCCGCCCCCGGCGCCCTGCTCGACAACGTGGGCCAGATCCTCGGCTACTGGATCATGGCGACCCGGACCGAGCGGACCGTGGTGTTCCCGGTCCAGACGCGGCACATGCGGTTCCACGGACCGCACCCCGCTTCCGGCACGCGGGTCGAGTGCCTGGTGCGGATCACCTCGCTCACCGACACCGTCCTCGAGGCGGACGTGGAACTGACCGTCGGCGGACGGGTATGGGCCCTGCTGACCGGCTGGCAGGACCGCCGGTTCGACAACGACCCGCAGACCCGCCCGGTCGAGCGCTTCCCCGAGCGCAACACCCTCTCCGAGCCCCGGCCCGGCGGCTGGTCGCTGCTGCACGAGCGATGGCCGGACCTCGCCTCACGCGAGCTGATCATGCGCAACTCGCTCGGCGGCCCGGAGCGGGCGGAGTACGCCGAGCACGCGCCGCGCGGCCGCAGACAGTGGCTGCTCGGCCGGATCGCGGTCAAGGACGCCGTACGCCGATGGCTGTGGGAGCACGGCGAGGGGCCGGTCTTCCCGGCGGAGATCCGCGTCCGCAACGACGACCTGGGCCGCCCGTACGTCACGGGCGTCCACGGCCGCACCCTGCCCGCGCTGGACGTCTCGCTGGCCCACCGGGCCGAGGCCGGCGTGGCGATCGTACGGCCGCACCAACCCGGTCCGGGGCCCGGCATCGACATCGAAGAGGTCACCGAACGGGACCCGGCGGCCCTCGCCACCGCCCTCGGCACGGACGAACTCCGGCTGCTGCGCGCCCTGTCCGAGGCGGGGGACACCGCGCTGTGGTTCACCCGGTTCTGGGCCGCCAAGGAGGCCGTCGCCAAGGCCGAGGGCACCGGATTCGGCGGGCGCCCCCGGGACTTCGCCGTCTTCCACGCGGCACCGGCCGGAGACCGGCTGCTGGTCTCGGGCCGTCTGGAACGCGTCTACACGGTGCGTCTCGCACCGGTCAGCAATCCCCCGGCACTGCCGGCCCGGGACTACGTCGTGGCCTGGACGACGGGCCCGGCGGGCGACGACGAAGAGGAGCAGGAGCGATGAATCCCACGGAGCCGACCCCCGCCCACGCCGACGAGGAGGTGGTGCTCGCCGACATCAGGGCCCTGCTCCTGACCCTGCTGGAGGAGTACGGCGACGACGACGTCGAGATCGGCATGAACACCACGTTCAACCGCGATCTCGAACTGGAGAGCATCGATCTCGTGGCCCTCGCCGGTCTGCTGAAGGAGCGGTACGGGAGCCGGGTCAACTTCGCCGAGTTCCTGGCCGGCATGGAGTTCGAGGAGATCATCGAACTCACCGTCGGCAGGCTCGTCGAACACGTCGTGCAGAGCCTGAAGGCCGCGGCGGCGGGCTGACGGATGGCCATGGTCAGCGCCGGCGACATCCGGCTGCACGTGCAGAGAATGGGCCCCGAGGACGGCCGCGCCCCGGTCGCCACCGCCGTGCTCGTGCACGGCCTGCTCACCGACAGCCTGGCCAGCTACTACTTCACGCTGGCCCCGCGGTTCGCGGTGGCGGGCGTCGACGTGGTCATGTACGACCTGCGCGGCCACGGCCGCAGCGAGCGACCGCCGGCCGGATACAGCCTCGACGACAACATCGACGACCTCGAGGCACTGCTCGACCGGCTGGGGATCACCGGGCCCGTCCATCTCGTCGGCAACTCCTACGGCGGCACCATCGCCTTCGGCTACGCCGCCCGCCACCCCGAGCGAGTGGCCGGCCTCACCTTGATCGAGTCCGAGCCGGCGACCGCGGCCTGGGCGGCGAAGCTGGGCGGAATCCTGGACCGCGTGGTGACCGAACTGGCGTACAACGAACCCGACGCGATCGCCTGGATCACCGCGAACCGCGGCCACAACACCGCCCGCCTCGCCAAAGGCGCCGCACGGCTCGCCCGGGAGACCACCCTCGGCCGGGACATCCCCGCCAGCCGGGTCCTGACCGAGCCCGAGATCAGGGCCGTACGCTGCCCCGTCCTCGGTGTCTACGGCGGCGACTCGGACCTGGTGGAACTGGTGCCGCTGAAGGAGGCCCTGCTCGCGGACTACCGGTCCGTCGTACTGCCGGGGCACGAACACTCCGTGCTGGTCGAGGCGGCCGGAGCCGTCGGCGGGCACATCCTGGAACTGATCCGCTCAGCGGGGGCCGAGGTCGTCGTCCGGTGAGCGGGTTCCTGTTCGTCCTACCGCCCCTGGTCGGGCACATCAACCCGGCGGTGGGCGTCGCCGCCGAACTCGCCGCGCGCGGACACCGGGTGGCCTGGGCGTGCGCCGATCCCGCGCTGGTACGGCGGCTCGCGGGCCCGGAAGCCGTCGTCCTGCCCTGCGCGGGACCCGCCCCGGCCGCGCGCCCGCCGGAGCTGCGGGGGCCGGAGGCGCTGAAGTACCTGTGGGAGGGGTACCTGCTGCCGCTCGCGGAAGCGATGGCTCCCGGGGTGCGGGCGGCCGTCGGGGAGTTCCGGCCCGAGGTCGTCGTCGCCGACCAGCAGGCCTTCGCCGGCGCCCTGGTGGCCGAGCGGCTCGGCCTGCCCTGGGCCACCTCCGCCGCCACCTCGGCCGAACTCACCGGTGCCTACGACGGCATACCCAAGGTCGCCGACTGGCTGCGGGCACGGCTCGGCGAACTGCGCTCCCGCATCGGCGACCCGGCCGGTGACACCGACCCGCGCTTCTCCCCCCACCTCCTGCTGGCCTTCAGCACTCCCGAACTCGCCGGCCCGTCGGCCGCCCGGGGCGACCACATCCACTACGTCGGCCCCTCGATCGCCGACCGCCCGGCCCCGCCGGGCTTCCCCTGGGAGTGGCTGGACCCCGGCCGGTCCACGGTCCTCGTGACCCTCGGCACCGCCAACGCCGACGTGGGCGGGCGCTTCCTCGCCGAGTGCGTGAGCGCGCTGCGGGAGCGGGCCGACCGGGTGCAGGCGGTGGTGGCCGATCCCGGCGGCACCCTGCCGGCGTCCGGCGGCGACAAGGACGTCCTGGTCCTGCCCGCCGTACCCCAGCTCCCGCTGCTGGAAAGAGCCGACGCCGTGGTGTGCCACGCCGGGCACAACACCGTCTGCGAGGCCCTCTGGCACGGAGTCCCGCTCGTCGTCGCCCCCATCCGCGACGACCAGCCCGTGGTGGCCGCCCAGGTCGTCGACGCCGGAGCGGGCGTCCGGGTGCGGTTCGGCCGGGTCACCGCGGCCCGGCTGGGCCCGGCCCTCGACGCCGTACTGCGTGAACCCGCCCACCGCACCGCCGCCGGCCGTGTCCGCACCGCCTTCCGGGCGGCGGGCGGCGCCCCCGCCGCCGCGGTCCACCTCGAGCGACTGGCCACCGACGCACGCCCGGAGGAAAGCTCATGAGCAACGACACTCGCGGAGCCGACCGCGCCGCCCGGGTCGACGCGCTGCGCCCCGCCTACCAGGCCGACCTGGCCGACGGCGTGGACCGCTTCTTCGCGCCCCGGCGCACCACCTGCCCCTGGTGCGACGCGGACCGCCTGACCACCCGGCTGCGCACCACCGACCTGCTCCAGCACAAGCCGGGCCGCTTCCTCCTCGACCGCTGCGAGGCCTGCGGGCACACCTTCCAGAACCCGGCGCTGAACGAGGCGGGCCTGGAGTTCTACTACCGCGACTTCTACGACGGCCTCGGCGAGCAGAAGATGGGCGGGACCTTCGGCGGCCGCACCGGAATGTACCGGGGCCGCGCCGAGTCGATGCTGCCGCACGACCCCACCCCGAAGAACTGGCTCGACGTCGGCACCGGCCACGGCCACTTCTGCGCCGCCGCCCGCGAGGTGCTGCCCGGCACGACGTTCGACGGCCTCGACTTCACCGACGGCGTGGAGATCGCCGAACGAGAGGGCCGCGTCGAGCACGGCCACCGCGGCTCCTTCCCCGAGCTGGCCCCCGGCCTCACCGCCCGCTACGACGTCGTCAGCATGTTCCACTACCTGGAACACAGCACCGACCCCGACCGTGAACTGCGCGCCGCCCACCAGGCCGTCCGGCCCGGCGGCCATCTGCTCATCGAGGTCCCCGACCCAGAGAGCCGCTACGCCCGCCTCCTCGGCCGCTGGTGGCTGCCCTGGCTCCAGCCGCAGCACCTGCACCTCGTGCCGGTCGGCAATCTGCGCCGGCGGCTGGCCGAGCTGGGCTTCACCGTGGTCGCCGAACAGCACGCCGAGCCGCACGACCCGGTCGACCTGCTCGCCGCCGTCTGGCTGGCCCTGGACCACATCGCGCCGCGCGAGGACGCCCCCTGGCTGCCCGAGCCGCCGGGCGCCCTCCGGCGCGGCCTGCGCACCGCGGTCCTCCTCACGGGCGTGCCGGTGTTCATCGCGGCCACGCTCCTCGACCGGTTCGCGGTGCGGCCCCTGTCCCACCGCCTCGGCCTGTCCAACGCCTACCGTCTCGTGGCCCGCCGTGACTGAACGGCGCCGTCGTACGCCGGTGAACCGGTAGCCTTCACGGGGGGCGCGCTCAAAAGGTGACGTCCCCGGAGTTGAGGACCTACAGGGGAGGAACCGGCGGTGCACGTCCAGGAATGGCTCGACTCGGTGCCCGCGGCCGCCGTCTACGCCGTGGTGGCCCTGGTGATCGGTCTGGAGAGCCTGGGCATTCCGCTGCCCGGTGAGATCGTCCTGGTCTCGGCGGCCCTGATGTCCTCCCACCACTCCGGCATCAACCCCGTCGTACTGGGCGCGTGCGCGACCGCCGGCGCCGTCGTCGGCGACTCCATCGGTTACGCGATCGGCCGCAAGGGCGGCCGCCCGCTGCTGGCCTGGCTGGGCGGGAAGTTCCCCAGGCACTTCAGCGAGGGCCATGTCGCCACCGCCGAGCGGTCCTTCGAGAAGTGGGGCATGTGGGCGGTCTTCTTCGGCCGTTTCGTCGCGCTGCTCCGCATCTTCGCCGGCCCGCTCGCCGGTGTCCTGCACATGCCGTACTGGAAGTTCCTGATCGCCAACGTCCTCGGCGGCATCTGCTGGGCGGGCGGCACCACCGCCGTCATCTACTACGTCGGAGTCGTCGCCGAGGACTGGCTCAAGCGCTTCTCGTACCTGGGCCTGGTGGTGGCGCTGCTGATCGGCCTGACGTCGATGCTGGTGATCAAGCGCAAGGCGAAGAAGGCGGCGGCCGAGAGGCGGGAAGCCGAGGCCGCCGAACCGGAGCCCGTCCCGGCCACCGACTGAGCATCCGGGAAGGCGCCCGGGGGTTCAGCCCTGGTGCACGTCCCGGTGTGCCTTCGCCAGGTCCGCGTACAGCGTGCCGTTGAGCGTCACCCCCTGGCGCTCCTCCTCCGTCAGCTCCCGCTTCACCTTCGCCGGCACCCCCGCCACCAGCGAACCCGGCGGAACCACCATCCCCTGCGGCACCAACGCCTGCGCGGCGACCAGCGACCCCGCTCCGATCACCGCCCCGTTGAGCACCGTCGCCCCCATCCCGATCAGGCAGTCGTCCTCGACGGTCGCCCCGTGGACCACGGCGTTGTGCCCGACGGACACCCGCTCGCCGATGGTGACGGGAAAGCCCGGGTCGGCGTGCAGTGTCACGTTGTCCTGCACATTGGCGTCCGCCCGGACACTGATCCGCTCCACGTCCCCGCGCACCACCGCCCCGTACCAGACGCTCGCCCCCGCCTCCAGCGTCACGTCCCCGATCACGGATGCCGTGGGCGCCACGAACGCCTCGGGGTCCACCTTCGGTTCCCTGCCGCCGATGCCCGTGATCAACGCCTTGTGCGTCATCGCCTTCTCCTCGTCGTCGCCGTCCCCGCACCGTACGCCACCCGGTGGGGCGAAGATCACAGCGCTCCGGGCTCTTGGGCGGACCGCGCGCTGAGTACCGTGAGCGGGTGCCCAAGCCCAAGAACACGTTCTCGTTCTCTTCCTGGCGGCGCGGCCTCCTCCAGCGCGCCGTGCACGCGGGCTGGGCGTGGGTGCAGCGCACGGGCTCGGTGACCGCCGAGCACCCCGGACGGCTGCGCTTCGGCGCCATGGGAACGGGTACCAGGCTCGCCTTCCCGCTGGGCACCGTCTTCGGCGAGCCCTGGATCCATCTGGGCGCCCACTGCATCATCGGCGAGCAGGTCACGCTGACCGCGGGCCTCATGCCCGGCCTCGACCTCGGCCCCGAGCCGATCCTCCGCCTCGGCGACGGGGTCGTGCTCGGCCGCGGCAGCCATGTCATCGCCGATACGACGGTCACCATCGGCAGCGACTGCTATTTCGGCCCGTACGTCTACGTCACGTCCACGAACCACTCCTACGACGACCCGCACGAGCCCATCGGCAGGCAGTGGCCGCGGATGGAGCCGGTGGAGATCGGTCCGGGGTGCTGGATCGGCACCGGCGCGGTGATCCTGCCGGGCGCGCGGATCGGCCGGAACGTGGTCGTGGCCGCCGGGGCGGTGGTCCGCGGGACCGTGCCCGACCACGCCGTGGTGGCCGGCGCGCCCGCCCGGGTCGTACGACGCTGGACCCCCGTCGACGGCTGGCAGCCTCCGCTGCGCACCCCGCCCCCGGTACCGATTCCGGAAGGCGTCACCCCGGACCAGCTGCTGGCCCTGGCGGACCTGGACGAGCAGGACCTGGCCCGGCTCGCCGAACTGGAGACCGAGAGCTGAGTCAGAGCCCCGGACTCCCATGTTGTCCGGGGCTCTCAGCCCGTCGCCAGCAGCAGCGTGCCCAGCAGGGCGAGGCCCGCGCCCGCTGCCTGGACGGCGCGCAGGCGTTCGTGGAGGAGGCCCCGGGCGGCCAGGGCGGTCACCACCGGGTAGAGCGAGGCGAGTACCGCGGCGACGGTGACCGGGCCGTGCTGGGCGGCGACCGAGTAGGTGCCGTTGGCCGCCACGTCCGCGAGTCCGACGAAGGCGAGCGCCGGCAGGGCGGCCCAGGGGAAGCCGCCCGCCGGGAAGGCGGGGACGCCGCGCTTGACGGAGACGTACAGTGCGGCCCCGCCCGCGGCGACGTTCGTCACGCGCTGGACGAACAGGGCGAGGAACAGGCCGGTGACGGTGGTCGAGGCCTCCGCGATCAGCGCGAACACCGTGCCGAAGCCGAGCGCCGCGACCAGCGTGAGCAGGATCGCCTGCCGCTGCACGGGCGCGCCGCGCAGTTGCGGCCCGCCCGCGAGGACGACGCCCGTGACGGCGACCGCGATGCCCGCGACCTGCGCCGGGCCCGGACGCTCACCGAGGAACAGGCCGACGGTGATGGGGACGGCCACGCCCAGGGTGGCCAGCGGCGACACGACGCCCATCGGCCCCAGCGCGAGCGCCCGGTAGAAGGACAGCAGGGCGACCGGACCGACCAGGCCCGCCGCGAAGGCGAACCACAGCCGGGGACCGGCCTCGCTCCAGCCGCCCGTCGCGACCACGACCGCGCCCAGTACCACGGCCGCGATCGCCTGGGACAGCACGACGACCGTCAGGGCGGGGTTGCGCCGCGTCAGCAGCCCGCCGCCGAAGTCGGCCAGGCCCCACAGGAGGCTGGTGGCCAGGGCGAAGAGTGCGGTCACGGGCCCTCGCAGTACAGTTCGGTGAACAGATCGGTGCACCCCACCGTAGTTCAGTGCAGTGAACCCTGTCATCCATAATATTGGACGGAATGTGTCGGACCTCGACCTGCTGACCCAGTCCCTGGCGCGCAGCGTCAAGCACTGGCGCGCGGTGCGCGGCTTCACCCTGGACGTGCTGGCCGCCCGGGCCGGCGTCAGCCGCGGCATGCTCATCCAGATCGAGCAGGCCCGCACCAACCCCAGCCTCGGCACCGTCGTCAAGATCGGCGACGCGCTCGGCGTCAGCATCACCACCCTGCTCGAGTACGAGCAGGGCCCGAAGGTCCGGATCGTCCCCGCCGAGCAGGCCGTACGGCTCTGGCACACGGACGCGGGCAGCTACAACCGGCTCCTCGCGGGCACCGAGGCCCCCGGACCGCTGGAGATCTGGGACTGGCGTCTGATGCCCGGCGAGCACAGCACCTCCGACCCGCACCCCGCCGGCACGGTCGAACTCCTCCACGTCACGGCCGGGGAGCTGACCCTCACCGTCGACGGCACGGAGTACCGCGTCCCGGCCGGCGCGAGCGCCACCTTCGAGGCCAACACGTCCCACACGTACGGCAACACCGGCGATGTGCCGATGGAGCTGGTGATGGCGGTCTCGGTGCCGCCCGTCCCCTGAGCTGCCCGGCCGCCCCTCGCCGCAGGGCTGTTAGCGTGCGGCCATGCGCGCACCCATCGGACGCTTCGACACCGCCATGCCCGCTCCGGACTGCCTCGACGAGCTGACCCGCCCGGTCGCCGACGCCGTGCGCGGCTGGAGCGGCAGCGTCCCCGCCGACCGGATCGTGTACGTCGACACCGATCCGCAGTGGGCCGACACCGCCGTCTTCGTCGAGCACTACGGCCGCGAGCTGCTGGAGCAGTCGGCCAACTGTGTGGTCGTCGCGGGCAAGCGGGGCGGCGAGAGCACCCTGGCCGCGTGCGTCGTGCTCTCCACCACCCGGGTCGACGTCAACGGCGTCGTGCGCCGCCGACTCGGTGCCCGCAAGGCATCCTTCGCGTCGATGGAGACCGCGACGGGGGAGACCGGCATGGAGTACGGAGGCGTCACCCCGATCGGACTCCCGGACGGCTGGCCGGTGCTGGTCGACTCGGCCGTCGTCGACCTGCCGTACGTCCTGGTCGGCAGCGGACGCCGGCGCGGCAAGCTGCTGGTGCCGGGGAAGGCGTTCGCCGAGCTGCCCGGAGCGGTCGTGCTGGAGGGTCTGGGCGTGGCCTGACGTTCAGGCGGTCACGTGGTGGGCCAGCGGCAGATGCGGGTCCGTCTCGCCCGGGGCGGGCGCCGGATCCGCGTGCACCAGGGCCGCGGTGAGCCTCGGTACGGCGTGCAGCAGGGCGTGCTCGGCCGCCACGGCGACCGCGTGCGCCTGCCGGACCGTCGCCTCGCCGTCCACCACGACCGCGACCTCCGCGCGCAGCCGGTGCCCGATCCACCTCAGCCGCAGCTCGCCGACCTCCCGTACCCCCGCGACCTCCCCGAGCGCCCGCTCGGCCCGGTCCACCAGCGCCGGATCGACGGCGTCCATCACCCGCCGGAACACCTCACGCGCCGCGTCCCGCAGCACCAGCCCGATCGCCGCCGTGATCGCCAGCCCCACGAGCGGGTCGGCGAGCCGCCACCCCAGCGCGGACCCTCCGGCGCCGACCAGCACGGCCAGTGACGTGAACCCGTCCGTACGGGCGTGCAGACCGTCGGCGACCAGCGCGGCCGAGCCGATCGCGCGGCCCACCCGGATCCGGTACCGGGCCACCCACTCGTTCCCCGCGAACCCGGCCACGGCGGCGACGGCGACGGCCGGGACGTGCGCCACGGGCCGCGGGTCGAGAAGCCGGTCCACCGCCGCCCACGCGGCGAAGGCCGCGGACGCGGCGATGGTCAGCACGATCGCGATGCCCGCGAGGTCCTCGGCGCGCCCGTATCCGTAGGTGAAGCGGCGCGTCGGTGCGCGGCGGCCGAGCGCGAAGGCGATGGCCAGCGGTACGGCGGTCAGCGCGTCCGCGGCGTTGTGCACCGTGTCGCCGAGTAGCGCCACCGACCCCGAGACGGCCACCACGACCGCCTGCACCAGCGCCGTCCCGCCCAGCACCGCCAGCGACACCCACAGGGCGCGCATGCCGCGCGCGCTCGACTCCAGCGCGGGGTCGAGCTTGTCGGCACTCTCGTGGGAGTGCGGGGTGAGGAGGTGGGCGAGACGGTGGCGGACCGAGGGACGGCGAGGGTGTTCGTGGTGAGGGTGATGCTGATGGCCATGGCCATGGGCGTGGTGCCGGTCGCTCACGGGGTGCCCCTTCCGGTGCGCGGGAGGTGGACGGACCGCCGCCCACAGCGCCATTATGTGCGTATGAGCGCACGCATGCACCTGTCATCTGCGCACCATGCGCACCCGCGCAGCCCGGGCGAGGAACAGTTCGCCCTCGCCGCCGAACTGCTCGCCCTGCTCGGCGACCGCACCCGCCTCGCGCTGCTGCACGCCCTGACGGCGGGGGAGGCGGACGTCACGACCCTCACGGCGGCGTGCGGGGCGGCCCGGCCGGCCGTCAGCCAGCACCTGGCCCGGTTGCGGCTCGCGGGGCTGGTGAACACCCGCAAGGAGGGCCGCCGGGTGGTGTACGCACTGCGCGACGGGCATCTGCGCCGCCTTGTCGACGAGGCGCTGAACGTGGCGGACCACCGGCTCAGCGACCGCCCGCCGCACGACTGACCGCCGGCCGTCCCCGTAACGACGGTGTCCCGCCCGCCGCGGCCGGGAAGCCGTGGCGGACGGGACACCGTCTGGTCGTACGGGGACCGGGTCAGTGCGCCGGAGCGTCGGTGACCACGACCTCGTCGATGCTCTGCTCGATCTGCTCGGGCGTCGAGGCGGTCGCCTTGGCCCAGTAGTAGATGCCCAGCGAGAAGACCGCCACGACCAGGATGTCCCACCACAGGGCGATGTGGCCCTGGCCGCCGAAGCCGCCCTGCCACGAGATCAGGCCCAGGCCCACCAGGTAGGCAGGCAGCCACTGCGCGGCGCGGAAGTCCAGCCGGGGCGCGTCCTCCATTCCCTTGCCGGTGGCGTACCAGGCGTAGCCGCCGAGCAGCACGTAACCGAGGACGATCGCGAAGCCCAGGCGCCACAGGGTGTCCCAGCCGGCCCAGTAGATGATCAGGTTGGCGACCACGAAGGACAGCGGGGAGATGAACTTGCCGCCGGGCAGCCGGTAGGGGCGCTCGTGGTTCGGCAGGCGGTCGGCGAAGACGCCGTACGCCAGCGGGGCACCCGCGTACATCAGGACGCTCGCCGAGGTGATGAAGCCGACCAGCTCCTGCCAGCTCGGGAACGGCAGGAAGCAGACCACGCCGGTCACGAAGGACATGATGAGGCCGAACCACGGCACGCCGCGCTCGTCGGTCTTGGCGAACGCCTTCGGGGCGTAGCCGTTCTTGGCCAGGCCGAAGGAGACGCGGGAGGTGGCGGTGGTGTAGATCAGGCCGGTGCCGCCGGGGGAGATGATCGCGTCGACGTACAGCACCCAGCCCAGCCAGCCCAGGCCGACCAGGGTCGCCAGGCCCGCCCACGGGCCGCTGATGCCCTCGAAGTTCAGCTTGGCCCAGCCGTGCGCGAACGAGGCGTGCGGCAGCGCGGCGATGAACACGACCTGGAGCAGGACGTAGATCACCGCGCCGATCGCGACGGAGCCGAGGGTCGCCCGCGGCAGGTCCCGCTTCGGGTTGCGGCTCTCGCCCGCCAGCTGGATCGCCTGCTCGAAGCCGAGCAGCGCGAAGATGATGCCGCTGGAGCTGATGGCGCCGAGGACGCCCTTGGCGCCGAACGGCGCGAAGCCCTCCGAGGTGAAGTTCGACCCGTGGAAGTTGCCGGCGGCGATGATGAAGATCGCGCCCAGCGGGACGGCGATCTTCCACCAGGTGGCGGCGCTGTTGGTGTGCGCCAGGGCGCGGACACCGAAGAAGTTGACGCCGACGAAGACCGCCATGAGGACGACGGCCGTGAGGAATCCGCTCACCGTCAGCGTGCCGTCACCGTGCTGGAGGCCCTGGGCCCACTTCCAGTGACCGGCGTAGCCGATCATGGCCTCGACCTCGATCGGGGCGACGGTCGCCGCCTGGAGCCAGGCGAACCACCCGAAGGACATGCCGGCCAGGCCGCCGAACGCGTAGTGCGGGTAGCGGGCCGTGCCGCCGGCCACGGGGAACATGCCGCCGAGTTCGGCGTGCACCAGCGCGAGGAGGACGATCGCGATCGCGCCGATCACCCACGAGATGATCGCCGCGGGACCGGCCACCACGACCGCCTTCTCGGCGCCGTAGAGCCAGCCGGAGCCGATGATGGACCCCACGGAGGCCCACATCAGTCCGATCAGCCCGACGTCCCTCCGTAGACCGCTGGGGTTCTTCGTGGCTTCCGGCACAGCATGGTCGACTTTCACCATGTCAAGTGGCCTCTCAGTTTCTGAACGCAGGTTTAACGAGCAATGCCGCCATAGATTAGGGATGCGTTCGAAACTGCAAAAGACTGCTTACGAAGTTTTGACTCTTCACCTGGAACGTTGCGAGCTGAGTCTTTGCACAGGTCAGGCACCGACACGGAATGTTCGTATTCAGACACGCAATGTGAGAAGAGAGTAAGACACTCTAAGATGGCAGGCCCAGTCGAGGAATTTCGATCGCCGGGCACCGATCCATCACCATCTCCACACCAGCCGCCCTGATCCGCTCGTACGCGGCCTCGTCGACCACCCCGAGCTGGAACCAGACCGCCTTGGCGCCCTTGGCGACCGCCTCGTCGGCGACCGGCCCGGCGAGGTCGCTGTTGACGAACACGTCGACCACGTCCACCTCGAACGGGATCGCGGCGAGCGAGGCGTAACCGGGCTCGCCGTGCACCGTCTCCGCCTTGGGGTGCACGGGCACCACACGCTTGCCGAAGCGCCGCAGCACCTCCGCGACGCCGTACGCGGCCCGGCTCCGGTTCGAGGAGAGGCCGACGACGGCCCAGGTGTCACCGAGCTCGGACAGGATCCTGCGGATGGTCGCTGCGTCGCCGTACACGTCCGGCCTCCTCGGGCCTCGGGGGTGAGTGTCCTCGGCGGAAACGGCGGCCGCCGGGCGGTGATTCCCACCGGAGTGTCCAAAAGAGCCGCCCGGGTGCCTGGTATACCCGCCACAATGTCCCGGATCGCGGCCAAGTGACTGCATACGGCCGTCCGTCCGCCTACGCTCGGGCCGTGCTCCGCATCATCGACTCCCGCACCGGTGAGCCCGTCGAGGCCGCTCCCGCCCGACGGGGCCTGACCCGCGTCCAGGCGCACGCCTCGGGCCTCGACGCCTCGGCCCTGCGCGTGCTGCTGGTGGCCGACGTCCTCGTCCGCGCCCTGGAACTCGGCGGCCACCCCGTCTGGGCCATCCTCACCGGAGCCCGGCAGCAGGCGGAACTCCGCGCGGCCGGCACCACCCTCGGCATCCGGCCCTTCGAGGACGGCCAGGACCTCGCGGCGGGGCTGGGCGAGGCGCAGGTCATCCACGTGGCGGAGCAACCGGGAGAGGCGACCGAGGGGCCCCCGGCCGGCGGGGCCGTCCTGGTCGGGGTCGCTCCGGTGACGGGGCACGTCGCCCTGGAGGCCGTCCCCGATCCCGCCGTCCCGCGCCTGGCCCTGCTCGCCGCGCCCCACGGGACCGCCCTGCGGCTCGACCCGGACGCCCTCGACGGGGCGGACCGCAGCCTCGCGCGCTGGCGGCGGGCCGTCGCCGGCTGGGCCCGGAAACCGTCGCGGCCGGTCCCCGAGGAGGTGCGCGGGCGGCTGCGCACCGCCTGGGAGAACGATCTGGACGTACCCGGCGTGCTGCGCGTGCTGCGCTGGGTGGAGGACGAGCCGGGCCTGCCGGACGGCGCCCGCTTCGAGACGTACGCCTACGCCGACCGGCTCCTCGGCCTCGACCTGGTGCGCGATCTCGGGAGCCTCGTGTGAGCGCCCGCGCGGGTGCCGGCCCGCTGCGCCGCCTGGTCGTCCTGCGGCACGCCAAGTCCGCCTGGCCGCCGGGCGTCCCCGACCACGACCGCCCGCTGGCACCGCGCGGCCGCCGCGACGCGCCCGCCGCCGGCCGTGCCCTCGCGGCGGCCGACCCGCTGCCCGACCTCGCCCTGTGCTCCACCGCCGTACGTGCCCGCCAGACCTGGGAACTGGCCTCGGCCGAGTGGGGCACCCCGCCCCCCGTCCGGTTCGACCCGCGGCTGTACGCGGCCGACGTGCCGGACCTGCTGCAGGCTGTCCGGGAGGTGCCGTCCGAGGTCGCCACCCTGCTCCTCGTCGGACACAACCCCGGCCTGGAGGACCTGGTGCTCGAACTCGCCGGGGAGGACCTGGACGACTCCCTGGACCGGGTCCGCACGAAGTTCCCGACCTCGGCCATCGCCGACCTCACCTGGTACGGCCCCTCCTGGCGGACCCTGGCCCCGGGCACGGCACTGCTGACCTCGCTGACGGTGCCCCGGGGCAAGAAGGGCTAGCGCCGCCGGGCGCGGGGCGTCCGCACGGCTGCGCATAGGCTGGCCGGATGCAGGACGAGTACCGCACAGTCGCCCGCGCGGGCGTGCACGAGACCGAGGTCAACCGCTCCCGCTTCCTGTGCGCCCTCGCCCCGGCGGCCACCGAGCAGGAGGCCCAGGAGTTCGTCGCCGCGGTCCGCAAGGAGCACGCGGACGCCTCGCACAACTGCTGGGCGTACGTCATCGGCGCCGACGCCGCCGTGCAGAGGGCCAGCGACGACGGCGAACCGGGCGGCACGGCCGGTGTGCCCATGCTCCAGATGCTGCTGCGCCGCGACATGCGGTACGTCGTCGCCGTCGTCACCCGCTACTACGGCGGGGTCAAACTCGGCGCGGGCGGCCTCATCCGGGCCTACGGCGGTGCGGTCGGCGAAGCCCTGGACGCGGTCGGCACCCGCACCCGGCGCCGCTTCCGGCTGGCCACGGTCACCGTCGACCACCAGCGCGCCGGCAAGGTGCAGAACGACCTGCACGCCACCGGACGCGAGGTGCGGGACGTGCGCTACGCGGAGGCGGTCACCATCGAGATCGGCCTGCCGGACGCCGACGTGGACGCCTTCCGCGCCTGGCTGGCCGATGCCACGGCGGGGACGGCCGCGTTCGAACTGGGCGGGGAGGCCTACGGGGACGCATGACGGACATTTCCGCCCGAACGGCAGCTGATGCGGACGGAATTTGAGATCCGTGATGGATCAGTGGCCGACAGGCGTTAGCGTGGTGGCTGCTGACGACGAGCCGGAGTGTTTTCTTGAGAGTGCTGCACACCTCCGACTGGCATCTCGGCCGGGCGTTCCACCGGGTGAACATGCTCACCGCCCAGGCCGAGTTCATCGGTCACCTCGTCACCACTGTGCGGGAGCGCGACGTGGACGCCGTCGTCGTGTCGGGCGACGTCTACGACCGGGCGGTCCCCCCGCTCGCCGCGGTCGAGCTGTTCGACGACGCCCTGCACCGGCTGGCCGGGCTGGGCGTGCCCACGGTGATGATCTCCGGCAACCACGACTCGGCCCGCCGGCTCGGCGTGGGCGCCGGCCTCATCGGGCGCGCGGGCATCCACCTGCGGACCGAGCCGTCCGCCTGCGGGACGCCCGTCGTGCTGGCCGACGCCTTCGGAGACGTCGCCTTCTACGGGCTGCCGTACCTCGAACCGGCCCTGGTCAAGGACGAGTTCGCGGTGGGGAAGGCGGGTCACGAGGCTGTCCTGGCCGCCGCCATGGAACGGGTCCGCGCCGACCTCGCCGCCCGCGCGCCCGGCACCCGCTCCGTCGTCCTCGCGCACGCCTTCGTCACCGGCGGCGAGGCCAGCGACAGCGAGCGGGACATCACCGTGGGCGGGGTGGCCGCCGTACCGGCCGGGGTCTTCGACGGCGTCGACTACGTGGCCCTCGGTCACCTGCACGGCTGTCAGGCCATCACCGAGCGCGTGCGCTACTCGGGCTCCCCGCTGGCGTACTCCTTCTCGGAGGCCGGCCACCGCAAGAGCATGTGGCTCGTCGACCTGGCCGCCGACGGCTCGGTCGCCGCCGAGCGTGTCGACTGCCCCGTGCCGCGCCCGCTGGCCCGCGTCCGCGGCGCTCTGGAGGACCTGCTCGCCGACCCCGCACTGGCCCGGCACGAGGACGCCTGGGTCGAGGCCACCCTGACCGACGCGGTCCGCCCCGCCGACCCCATGGCCCGCCTCTCCGAGCGCTTCCCGCACACCCTCAGCCTCGTCTTCGCCCCCGAGCGCGCCCCCGACGACCCCGCCGTCTCCTACGCCCGGCGCCTGGCGGGCCGCAGCGACCGGCAGATCGCCGAGGACTTCGTCGCCCATGTGCGCGGCGCGGGGCCCGACGAGCACGAACGGGCCGTGCTGGGCGAGGCGTTCGACGCCGTGCGTGCTGACGACGCGGTGCGGGAGGTGGCCCGGTGAGACTGCACCGGATCGACATCACCGCCTTCGGGCCGTTCGGCGGGAACCAGACGGTCGACTTCGACGCGTTGTCCGCCGCGGGGCTGTTCCTGCTGCACGGACCCACCGGCGCGGGCAAGACCTCCGTCCTGGACGCCGTGTGCTACGCGCTGTACGGCGCCGTGCCCGGCGCCCGGCAGGGCAATCAGGGCATGACCTTGCGCAGCGACCACGCCGAGGCGGCCACCCGCACCGAGGTGTGCCTCGAACTGACCGTCGCCGGGCGGCGGTTGCAGATCACCCGGCAGCCGCCGTGGGAACGCCCCAAGCTGCGCGGCAAGGGCACGACGGTCGACAAGGCCCAGACCTGGCTGCGCGAGTACGACGCCACGGCCGGCGCCTGGAAGGACCTCAGCCGGTCCCACCAGGAGGTCGGCAACGAGATCGAGCAGCTCCTCGGCATGAGCCGCGAGCAGTTCTGCCAGGTCGTCCTGCTGCCCCAGGGCGACTTCGCCCGCTTCCTGCGCGCCGACGCCGAGGCCCGCGGCAGGCTGCTCGGCCGCCTCTTCGACACCCGGCGCTTCGCCGAGGTCGAGAAACGCCTCGCCGAGCGCAGGAAGGCGACCGAGGCCCGGGTGCGGGAAGGGGACGCCGCGCTGCTGGCCGACGCGCACCGCATGCAGCAGGAGGCCGGCGACGCCATGGAGCTGCCGGAGCCGGCCCCCGGCGAACCGGGCCTCGCCGAGGCCGTCCTGGGCGCCGCCGCCGTGGCCCGCAGCACCGCCCGCGAACGGCTCACCCTCGCCCACTGCCGCCTCACCGCCGCCGAGTCCGCGCAGGCCGCCGCCGACCTCGCGCTGACCGACGTACGCGAACTGGCGCGGCTGCAGGGCCGGTTCGCCGAGGCACGGCAGCGCGCCGGACGGCTGGAGGAGCGGGCCGGCGCCCATCGCGAGGACCAGCAGCGGATGGAGCGGGGGCGGAAGGCGGAGGCCGTGGCGCCGGCGCTGGAGCTGCGGGAGGCGGCCGAGGCCGGGCACCGCGGGGCGTCGGCCGCCGAGGCACAGGCGCGTGCGCTGCTGCCGGAGACCTTCGCGGACGCCGGCGCGACCGGGCTCGCGACCGCCGCCCGCCGGGCCGCCGAGGAACTGGGCGGCCTGGAGTCCGCGCGCCGGGCCGAGCGGAGGCTCGCCGAAGTCGTCGAGGAGCGCGGCCGGCTGGACCGGCAGGACCGGGACGACGAGGACGTCCTGCGGGAGGCCGAGGCCTGGCTCGCCGACTGGGACGCCACCCGCGCGGGGGTCCAGGCCCGTATCGACTCCGCCCAGGAGGCCGCGACCCGCGCCGAACAGCTCGCCGTACAGCGCGAACCCGCGCGGCGACGGCTGGAGGCGGCACGGTTGCGGGACGAGCTGGGCCGGGACACCGACGAGGCGCAGCGCACGGCCCTCGCCTCCGAGCACCGGGCCCTCGAGGCGCGGGCGCACTGGCTCGACCTCAAGGAGCAGCGGCTGGGCGGCATCGCCGCCGAACTGGCCGCCGGCCTCACCGAAGGAGAGCCCTGCGCCGTCTGCGGGGCCACGGAACACCCGTCGCCCGCACGGAAGTTCGCGGGGCATGTCGACCGCGAGGCGGAAGACCGCGCCCTCGCGGCCCACCAGCGGGCCGACGAACAGCGTGCCGGCGACGAACGGCGCCTCGGCGTCGTACGGGAGGCGCTGGCCGCCGCCACGGCCGAGGCCGGCGACACCCCCACCGCTCAACTGGCCGCCCAGGCCGACGAGCTGGAGCAGGAGTACACGCGGGCGCGGCGGGCCGCCTCGGCCCTGCACGCGGCGCACGAGGAGCTGCGGCTGGCGGAGCAGGAACGCGAGCGCCGCCTGACCGACCGGCAGCAGGCCCAGGTCCGCGCCGCCGAACACCTCACCCGGCGCGAGGCCCTCGACCGCGAAAGGGCCACCCTGGAACAGGAACTGGCCCAGGCCCGGGGCGGCGCCGACAGCGTGGCCGCCCGGGCCGCCCAGCTGGAGCGGCGGGCCGCGCTGCTCACCGACGCCGCCGACACCGCGCGCGCCGCCGCCGACGCCGCCCAGCGCCTCAAGGACGCCGACGCCCGGCTCGCCGACGCCGCCTACCGCGCCGGTTTCGACACCCCGCAGGCCGCGGCCGCCGCGCTGCTCGACGACGCGGCCCACCGGGAGCTGCAACACCGTCTGGACGCCTGGCAGTCCGAGGAGGCAGCCGTACGGGCCGCGCTGGCGGAACCCGACACGGCAGCCGCCGCCCAGCAGCCGCCCGCCGACCCCACGGCGGCGGAGGAGACCGCGCGGCGGGCCGCCCGGCGGCTGCGCGAGGCCGCCTCCGCGTGCGACGCCGCGGCCCGCTGCTGCGCCGAGCTGGACCGGCTCTCCGCCCGCGCGGCAGACGGCGTACGACGGCTGGCGCCACTGCGCGAGGAGTACGAGCGGGTGGCCCGACTGGCCGCCCTCACCGCGGGTACCTCCGCCGACAACGAACGCCGGATGCGCCTGGAGTCGTACGTGCTCACGGCCCGTCTGGAACAGGTCGCCGCCGCCGCGACCGCACGCCTGCAGCGGATGTCCTCCGGCCGCTACACCCTCGTGCACTCCGCCGACCGCAGCGGACGCGGACGCAGCGGGCTCGGGCTGCACGTCGTCGACGCCTGGACCGGCCGCGAGCGGGACACGGCGACACTGTCCGGCGGCGAGACGTTCTTCGCCTCCCTCGCGCTCGCCCTCGGCCTCGCGGACGTCGTCACCGACGAGGCCGGCGGGGTGCGGCTGGACACCCTCTTCATCGACGAGGGCTTCGGCAGCCTCGACGACCAGACCCTCGACGAGGTCCTCGACGTCCTCGACTCCCTGCGGGAACGCGACCGCAGCGTCGGCATCGTCAGTCACGTCGCCGACCTGCGCCGCAGGATCCACGCGCAGTTGGAGGTCGTCAAGGGCAGAACGGGGTCGGCGCTGCGGCAGCGCGGCGTCCGCTGAGGTCAGCGCCCCAGCGGACGCCGGGGCAGGGGTGAGGAGTACACGACACTGGTGGTCACCGAGCCCAGCGCGCCGATCCGCCCCGAGAGCTCTTCCAGATGGGACATGGACCGCGCGGCGACCTTGATGACGAAGCAGTCGTCGCCCGTGACGTGGTGCGCCTCCAGGATCTCCGGGGTCGCCGCGACCAGGTCGTGGAACGGCTTGTAGTGGGCGTTCGGATACCTCAGCCGCACGAACGCCAGGATGGACAGACCGAGACGCTCGGGGTCGACGACGGCCGCGTACCCCTGGATGACGCCCGCCTCCTCCAGCCGGCGCACCCGCTCGGTGACCGCGCTCGGCGACATGGAGACGGCGCGCGCCAGCTCCGCGTAGCCGGCGCGTCCGTCACGCTGGAGGATCTCGAGGATGCGCCAGTCGGTGGCGTCCGGGGAATACACGGTCATGTCGGATGGATAGCAGGGGAAACCCCGGTCGATCAAGGGGAAGGCCGTGGATGCTCACTTCAGGAAGCGGGTCACCGGCCATAGATTTCCGCCATGACCACCACCACATCAGTGAGCCCCGTCCTGCGCGTCGCCCCCGCCGCCCCGGCCACGGCCGCCGCTCACTTCCGTGCGAGCCTCGCCTTCCACGCCGACGTCTCCGACGTGGCCGCCGCGCTCGCCGCCGGCGGCGACCCCGGTTTCACCGTCCTCGACTCCCGTTCCACCGAGTCCTGGGACCAGGGCCACGTCCCCGGCGCCGTCCACCTCCCCACCGCGCTCATTCCCGAGCAGGCCGGGCAACTCCTCGACAGGGCCGTGCCGGTGGTGACGTACTGCTGGGGTCCCGGCTGCAACGGCGCCACCCGCGCCGCACTCGCCCTGGCCGACCTCGGCTACCAGGTCAAGGAGATGCTCGGCGGCTTCGAGTACTGGGTGCGTGAGGGTTTCGAGTTCGAGACCTGGCAGGGCCGCGAGCGCCGTGCCGCGGACCCGTTGACCGCCCCGGTGGCGGGGAACTGCGGCTGCTAGCCGGCTGCTAGGTTCTCTGCCCATGGCGCGATACGCGGAACCAGGCTCGGTGGAGTGGGTGGAGTCGGGCGGCGGCCCGCTGGTGGCGGTTCCGGAGACGGTGCTGCCGTTCTGGGCGGGCGCCGACGGCGAGGACCTGGCCACGGACTACGACCGCGCGTGCGAGGTCGACGGGTACGTCGGTCTGCTCCCGGTCGGCGACAGCGCGGCCCTGGTCCTCGGCGACGAACCGGCGTCCACCTCCTTCCTCCCCGACCACGGGACCTTCGTCCGCTGGGGCGCCGCGGGCTCCGAGGACGAGCTGCTGGCCGGCGTCCCCGCCGCCCTCGACACGGCCGTCTGGGAGCACGAGGTCCGCTGGGACGTGCCCGGCCCGGTCCTCCTCTTCGACTCGGCATGGCCGGGCACGGAGACGGACCGGACCGAACACCTGCGGGTCCCGCTGGAGCCCGGCCGGTACGCGGTCCGCGCCACCTACGCCAAGCCGGGCCCCGAGACCTGGCTGGGGCTGGTGCAGTTGCGGCGACTTATGACGTGAGTGACGGGTCAGAGCCGGGACACTTCGTCCAGCAGGTCGTCGAGGCCCAGCGAGCCCTGGGAGAGGGCCGCCATGTGCCAGGCCTTGAGGTCGAAGGCGTCGCCGTGCCGCTCGCGGGCGTTCTCCCGGCCCCGCAGCCAGGCCCGTTCGCCCAGTTTGTAGCCGATCGCCTGGCCGGGAATGGTCAGGTAGCGGGTCAGCTCGCTCTCCACGAAGTCCGCCGGGCGGCTGCTGTGCCGCAGGAAGAACTCCTGGGCCAGCTCCGGCGTCCACCGCTCACCGGGGTGGAACGGCGAGTCCGCCGGGATCTCCAGCTCCAGGTGCATGCCGATGTCCATGATGACCCGCGCGGCCCGCATCATCTGCGCGTCCAGATAACCCAGCCGCTCTTCGGGGTCGGAGAGGTAGCCGAGCTCGTCCATCAGCCGCTCCGCGTACAGCGCCCAGCCCTCCGCGTTGGCGCTGACCATGCCGACCGAGGCCTGGTAGCGGGAGAGGTCCTCGGCCACGTGCGCCCACTGGGCGAGCTGGAGGTGGTGGCCCGGGACACCCTCGTGGTACCAGGTCGAGACCAGGTCGTACACCGGGAACCGGGTGCGGCCCATCGTCGGCAGCCAGGTGCGGCCGGGGCGCGTGAAGTCCTGCGACGGGGCCGTGTAGTACGGGGCCGCCGCACCGCCGGGCGGCGCGATGAGGGACTCCACCTTCCGCACCCGCTCGGCGAGTTCGAAGTGGGTGCCGTCCAGCTCCTCGATCGCGCGGTCCATCAGGCCCTGCAGCCAGTCGCGGACCTCGTCGACGCCCTCGACATGCCGGCCGTGCCCGTCCAGGTGCGCCAGCGCCACCCACGGCGTCTCCGCACCGGGCAGGATCTTCTCGGCCTCCTGCCGCATCTCGCCGAGGATGCGGTGGAACTCGGCCCAGCCGTACGCGTACGCCTCGTCCAGGTCGAGGTCGGTGCCGTTGTAGTAGCGCGCCCAGCGGGCGTAGCGCTCGCGGCCCGCCGTGTTCGGGGCGCCCTCGACGGCCGGCGCGTACACGTCCCGCATCCAGTCCCGCAGCTCCACCACGGCCCCGGTCGCCGCGCGGGCGGCGTCGTCCAGCTCGGTGCGCAGCGTCTCGGGACCCGCCGCGGCGAAGTCCTCGTACCAGCCGCGGCCCTCGCCGTCCGTGTCCGACCACTCGGTGAGCTGCTCGACGAACGTGGCCGTGGGGCGCGGCGCCGCGTACAGCTTGCGTTCCAGACCGAGCGCCAGGGACTCGCGGTAGCCCGCCAGCGCGCCCGGCACCGCGCGCAGCCGCTGGGCGATCGCCGCCCAGTCCTCCTCCGTCTGCGCCGGCGTGATGGTGAACACGTCCCGCACCTCGTGCCCGGGCGTGGCCATGTTGCCGACCTGGCGCAGGCCCTCCTCGGCCTCGTGCACCGCGAGCTGGGCGGTGAGCCGCTCGCGCAGCAGCCGTGCGCAGCGGCGCTCCCGGTCACTGTCCGCGCCGGGCCGGCGCTCGGCCTCTTCGAGCCGCGCCAGCGTGGCGCGCATCAGCTCCGCCCGGGCCTCCTGACCGGCCGGGGAGAGGTCCGGCAGCCTGCTCGAACTCTCCTTGACGCCGAGGTAGGTACCGATCACCGGGTCGAGGGCGATGAGCTCGTCGACGTAGGCGTCGGCGACCTCGCGGGGCAACGGGCTCTTGGTCTCAGACATGCGGCCCATCCTCGTACGGACCGATGCCCGCGTCACCCCGATTCAGCTGTCGGCGTGCCCGGGTGGCAGCAGCGGCCCGCAGTCCCACTGCTGGAAGATCAACCGGGTCTCCACCCGGGCCACTTCGCGCCGCGCCGTGAACTCGTCCAGGACCAGCCGCTGCAGATCCGCCATGTCCGCGACCGCGACATGCACCAGATAGTCGTCCGGCCCCGTCAGATGGAACACCGTCCGTGACTCCGGCAGCGCCCGGATCCGCTCCACGAACGGCCCCACCAGCTCCCTCCGGTGCGGCCTGACCTGCACCGACAGCAGCGCCTGCAGTCCGCGCCCCAGCTTCGCCGGGTCGAGGCGCAGCTGATGGCCGAGGATCACGCCCGAGCGGCGCAGCCTGGTCACCCGGTCCAGACAGGTCGAGGGCGCGACACCGATCTGCGCGGCGAGGTCGCGGTAGGTGGTCCGGGCGTCGTTCTGCAGCAGCCGCAGCAGATGCAGATCCACCGGATCCAGTACGACGGATTCGGCCATGGCCCGAACGTAACACGGAGTGCTCGGCCGGAGAGCCGTTCGGTGTTCACCCTTCCGCCATGGACTCAGCGAGCATCCGCGCGCACGACGACGCGCGCACCACGTCGAGAGCACTCGCCACGGAGGCCGTGCACGCCGGCCGCGACGACCTGGCCCGGCAGGGACTGCACGCCCCGCCGATCGACCTGTCCACCACCTACCCGTCCTACGACAGCCGCGCCGAGGCCGCCCGCATCGACGCCTTCGCCACGGACGGCGCCGAGCCCGTCGGCCCGCCGGTCTACGGACGGCTCGGCAACCCGACCGTGGCCCGGTTCGAGACCGCCCTGGCCCGGCTGGAGGGCACCGAGGCCGCGGTCGCCTTCGCCAGCGGCATGGCCGCGCTCAGCGCCGTCCTGCTCGCCCGCGGCGCGACGGGCCTGCGGCACGTCGTCGCCGTACGGCCCCTCTACGGTTGCAGCGACCACCTGCTGACCGCCGGTCTGCTCGGCACGGAGGTGACCTGGACCGACCCGGCCGGGATCGCCGACGCGCTGCGCCCCGACACCGGTCTTGTGATGGTCGAGTCACCGGCCAACCCCACCCTCGCCGAGCTCGACCTGCGCGCGATCGCCCACTCCTGCGGAAGCGTGCCGCTGCTGGCCGACAACACCTTCGCCACGCCCGTGCTGCAACGCCCGGCCGAACACGGCGCCCGGCTGGTGCTGCACAGCGCCACCAAGTACCTCGGCGGGCACGGTGACGTGCTGGCGGGTGTGGTGGCCTGCGACGAGGAGTTCGCGCGGCGGCTCAGGCAGGTCCGGTTCGCCACCGGCGGTGTCCTGCACCCGCTGGCCGGCTATCTGCTGCTGAGGGGGCTGTCGACGCTGCCCGTGCGGGTGCGGGCCGCTTCCGCGAACGCCGCCGAGCTGGCCCGCCGCCTCACGGCCGATCCGCGCGTGGCCCGGGTCCGCTACCCGCGCATCGGCGGCGCGATGATCTCGTTCGAGGTCCACGGCGACCCGCACGAGGTCATCGCGCGGGTACGGCTGATCACGCCCGCCGTGAGCCTGGGCAGCGTCGACACCCTCATCCAGCACCCGGCGTCCATCAGTCACCGCATCGTCGACGCCGAGGACCGGCGGGGCTCCGGCGTCGGAGACCGGCTGCTGCGGCTGTCGGTGGGCCTTGAGGACGTCGAGGACCTGTGGGCGGACCTGGACCGGGCCCTCGGGGCGCGGGCGGAGCGTCCGTCCCCTGCGGGACACCGGCAGGCGGTGGGCTGAGACAGGCGGTGGGCTGAGAGCCGGGCGTCAGTCCCCGGTGGTCCGGCCGCCGGACGGCTGCTGTGCGGCCTGGCCGTCGTACGGCAGGCGCGAGACGACCGGGGTGGCGTCCAGACGGGCGGTGATGACGAGCGTGCCCTCCTCGATCTGGTAGTCGAGGGGGAGGTCCAGTGCGCGCATCGCGGCGACCATGCCGGTGTTGGAGGCCTGCGTCACCGCGTACACACTCGCGCAGCCCGCCTCGACCGCCATCGCCACCAGCCGGCCCAGCAGTTCACCGCCGATACCGCGCCGCTGCCACTCGTCCTCGACGAGCAGCGCGACCTCCGTCTCGTCGCCGTCCCACAGCAGATGACCGAGGCCGACGACGCGGCCGGACGCGGTCTGCACGGCCAGGGTCCGCCCGAAGCGGGGGCTGAGCAGGTGGTTGAGGTAGCGGTCGGCGTCACCGACGGGGCCGTGGTACCGCATGCCGAGGGTCCGGCCCGAGCAGCGCTCGTGCATCGCCTTCGCCGCCTTCAGGTCGCGGGTGTCGGCCCGGCGCACGGTGATGGCGTTGCCCTCGGGCAGTGTCAGCACGTCCTGGCTGCGCGGGATCCGCGGACCGAGCCGGGCGTCCAGCTCCACCAGCGCCCGCGCCCGGGCGAACTCCGTCGGCGTGAACGGCAGATACGGCCGCTCCACGGTGATCACTCCGCCTTCCGGTGCCCGCAACCGCATGACGGTCTCCTCGAGCGCCCCCTCGACCGGCACGGCCTCCGGGCCGCGCCCACCGCCGACCGGGGTGGCCGGCAGCGAACGGATGGTGCAGCGGCCCAGCAACTGCCGCAGCGCGAGCGGCAGTTCCGCAGCGTCCAGCGCGGTGCGGGCCGCGAGGCCGAGTACCCGGGTCGGCGCGTCCACCAGGTCGTGCGCGTCCGCCCGCTCGATCCAGGTGCTCGTGCCTCCGGCCAGCGAGACGGCCCGGCTGATCTCGCCCGCCGCGAGCGCGCCGGGGCCCCGCAGCAGGAACTCGTCCACCGTGCCCGCGGCCAGCGGATGCGTCTGCAGGCTCAGGATGTCGACCCGCTGCCCCGCCAGCGCCGCGCACAGGCGGGCCAGCGAACCCGGTTCGTCCTTCACCGTCGTCCGCATCCGCCACAGCGCGCTCGCCCCGGCCACATCCTCGGGCGTCGCCGCGGGCCCTGCGGACGGCCCGGCCTGCCGCACCTCGGCGGACGGCCGGGCGCCGGTATCACCGGCCGGCGGTGCGTGCCCGTGGCGCCGTGCCCACCAGGTGTGGAACCCCGCGGTCGCGGCCAGCGCGATCGCCGAGATCACCAGCAGCGCCGGGCCGCCCGGCCCGTGCCCGATCAGGTTGGCCACCCCGTCCGCCACCGCGACGGCCGTGAACAGGGCGGCGAGTTCGACGAGGTCCCGCCGCCAGTGGTGCACCGGACGTCCGTCCTTCGTACGCGTCACATCAGACATGTCTCGAGTCATGCAGCCACTGTGAAGGAACGGTGTTGCGTGATCACGAACGCTTTGTGACCGATGGGTAAAGCATGCTTCTGTCCGTTTTATTGATTTTTCTGTGACTGCTCATGGACTGCTCATGGAGTGCTCATACGAACGCGCCGCGCACCGGGGGATGACTCCGGTACGCGGCACGGACCAAGAGCGTACGGGAGTCACTGACCCACCCGGCCCGGCCGCAGCACCTGCGTGAACAGCACCGTGCCGTCGTACTCGCGCAGCCGGACCGTCAGTTCGCCGCTGTCGCCGTCGATGTCGACCTCACCGAAGAACTGGTAGCCCTCGGCCGGCGACACGTTCGAGGCGGTGGGCGCCTTGACGAACACCCGGTCGGGGCCGAACGTGCCGTCGAGCGCGCTGGCCGGGAACGCACCGGCGTTGAGCGGGCCCGAGACGAACTCCCAGAACGGCGCGAAGTCCTTGAACGCGGCCCGCGACGGGTCGTAGTGCTGGGCCGAGGTGTGGTGGACGTCGGCGGTCAGCCACAGCGTGCCGGTGATCCGCCGGTGCTTGATGAACCGCAGCAGCTCGGCGATCTGCAGCTCGCGGCCGAGCGGCGCGCCCGGGTCGCCCTGCGCGACGGCCTCGAAGTTCGCCCTGCCCTCGACCGGGTCGGGCACGACCAGGCCGAGCGGCATGTCCGCGGCGATGACCTTCCACACCGCACGCGACCGGCCGAGCTCGCGCTTGAGCCACTCCAGCTGCTCGCGGCCGAGGATGCCCTGCGGGTCGGTGGTCTGGTTGTCGGGCGAGTTGGCGTCGCGGTACGTGCGCATGTCCAGCACGAACACGTCGAGGAGCGGACCGTGGTGGTGGACGCGGTAGATCCGGCCGTCCGGACGTCCGCTGATGGTGGAGATCGGGAAGTACTCGGAGAAGGCCCGCCGCGAGCGCAGCGCCAGGTCGTCGAGGATCGTACCGGCCGGGTAGGGAGTGCCGGTGCCGATGACCTCACCCGGGTACCAGTTGTTGCGGACCTCGTGGTCGTCCCACTGGATGACGTTCGGCACCTGCGCGTTGAACCGGCGCAGCGCCGTGTCCAGCAGGTTGTAGCGGAAGTTGCCGCGGAAGTCGTCCAGCGTGACCGCGACGTGGGACTTCTCGTCGGTGGTGATGTTGCGGTACGGGCTGCCGTCGGGCAGGGCCTGCGTCGCCGCGATCACGCCGTCGGCGTAGATGTTGTCGCCGCTGCACAGGAAGAAGTCCGGGTCCGTCTTCGCCATGGCGTCGAAGATCCGGTAGCCGCCGATCGACTCGTTGATGCCCCAGCCCTGTCCGGCCAGGTCGCCGGACCAGACGAAGCGCACGCCCCGGCGCCGCCGGTCGGGGGCGGTGCGGAAGGTGCCCGTCACCGGTGCGCCGGTGCGCCGCGGGTCGTCCGGGTCGGCGAGCAGCACGCGGTAGTGGATCTGCTCGCCCGACGGCAGTCCGCGCAGCCGGGTGGTGCCGGTGAAGTCGGTGCCGGCGCCGAGCAGCGGGCCGTGCCATCTGCGGGGGTCGCGGAAGGACTCGGTGGCCGACGTCTCGACGATCATGCGGGCCGGCCGGTCCGCGCGCACCCACACCAGACCGGAGTCGGAGGTCACGTCGCCCGCCTGCACGCCCCAGTCCGCCTCGGGCCGCCCGGACAGGGCGAAGGCCGGTGCCGCGCCGACGGCGGTGGGCAGGGTCAGGGCCGCCGACGCGGCGAGGGAGCCGCGCAGGACACTGCGGCGGCCGGGGAAGGGTCGGTGGGACATGAGGGGCCTCCAGGAACGGGATCCGGCCAGTGTGCAGAGCCACAACTACTGGTACGCCGCAGCGCGCACGGAAACCGGGGGTGAACAACTGGCCGCCGACGGAAGGGCACGGGGGTGTTGTGGGGCCGGCCTCGTTCGGGGATGACCGGGCGGATGCCCCGCACAGCAGGCGCCGGTATGTGTCGTGGTCGTGGCCGTGGTCGGCGAGCGGTGCGTCGGGCCGGTGCCGGGGCCGGCCGGTCCGTGCCCCTCGTCTGGGCGGCGGTGCTCGTCGCCGTCGGTGCGGGCGCTGTCGCGGCGCCCTCCGCCGCCGACGACGACGGCGTGCGCTTCCAGAACGCGCCGCTGTGCCGTCCCGTCGTCCCATGCCCCCGCGATGCCTCGGCCGTCAGCCGGCCAGCGCCTCCGCCATCAGCTTCACGCCCTCGCGGATCCGTGCAGGCGACAGATGGGCGTACCCGAGGACCAGCCGCACCCCGCGGTCGTCGGCACGCGCGTGCGTGCAGTCGCTCAGCGGGCGCACCGCGACACCGGCCGCGGCGAGCCGCTCGGTGAAGAGCGCCTCCGGCCCGTACCGTGCGGGCAGTTCGGCGATGGCGTGCAGACCCGCGGCGATACCGGAGACCCGCGCGTCCGGGAAGTGCTCCGCCAGCGCGGCGACCAGGACGTCGCGCCGCTCGCGGTAGGCGCGCTGGCAGCGGCGCAGCTGGCGGTCGTAGTCGCCGCGTTCCAGGAACCGGGCGAACAGCGCCTGGTCGAGGACGGGGTGGCCCAGATCCATGGTCCGTTTGCGTTCCACCAGTTCGTCGGCCAGCCCCTGGGGCACCAGCAGCCAGCCCAGCCGCAGCCCGGGAGCGAGCGACTTGCTGACCGAACCCGTGTAGGCCACCCGGTCGGGATCGAGCCCTTGGAGGGCGCCCACGGGAGCGCGGTCGTAGCGGAAGTCGCCGTCGTAGTCGTCCTCCAGGACGACACCGTCCACGGACCGTGCCCAGTCGAGCAGTTCGGCGCGGCGCCGGGCGGAGTAGGCGATTCCGGTGGGGAACTGGTGGGCCGGTGTCGTCGTCACGGCCCGTACGCCCGACGCGCGCAGCGGTCCGGCCGCGAGGCCCTCGGCGTCCAGGGGCAGCGGCACGGTGTCCAGGCCGGCCGAGGCGTACAGGGCGTCGTGCTGCGGACTGCCCGGGTCCTCCACGCCGATCGAGCGCATCCCGCGCGCGTGGAGCGCGGCGCCGAGCAGGGCGGTGGCCTGGGCGACACCGGAGACCACCACGATCCGCTCCGGGTCGGCGACCACGCCCCGGCGGCGGGCCAGCAGCTCGGCGAGGGCCGTGCGCAGCCGCGGCAGCCCACGCGGGTCGGGATAGCCGAGCTCGTGGTGCGGCAGCTCGGCCAGGACGGCGCGCTGCGCTGCGGCCCAGGCGGCGCGCGGGAACAACGACAGATCCGGCGTACCGGGGACGAAGTCCGTACGCCTGCCCGGGGAGCGCGGCGCCAGGTCACGCGCGCGGGGCGCGGCGGCCCGCACGGCCTCGCCCACCCAGGTCCCCGCGCCCCTGCCGCTGCGCAGATACCCCTCGGCGGTCAACTGCTCGTACGCCTCCGTCACCAGCCCCCGCGACACGCCGAGGTCGGCCGCGAGGTCCCGGCTCGACGGCAGCCGCGTGCCCGCCGCCAGACGGCCCGAGCGGATCGCCTCGCGCAGCGCCGCCTGGAGCGAGCGGCCACGCGCGCGTGCCGGTGCCGACGCGGCCGGGAGCAGCAGCTCCCACGCGGCGGAGCCGACGAGCCCGCCGGGATTGGTCCCCGATGTCGTCATGACACTGGACCTTAAACCGGACCGCATGTCTCCCTAGCGTCGCCGTCATGAACGCCACCACCACCCGCGGCGCCCTCCTCGCCGCGCTCGCCTGCGTCCTCGTCGGCGGCTCCTTCACCGCCAACAGCGTCCTCGGTGACTACCCCTACGCGGGCGGCCAGTTCCTCCGCTACGCCCTGGCCTGCCTGCTGCTCCTCCCGCTCACCGGCCGGGGCGGACGCGCACCACTGCGCGAACTCGCACCCCGTCAGTGGGCCCGCCTGGCGCTTCTCGCGGCGGTCGGCATGGTCGGGTTCAACCTCGCCGTCATCGCCGCCGAGCGCAGTGCGGAACCAGCGGTTCCGGGGGTCTTCGTGGGCTGCGCGCCCGTGGTGGTGGCGGTCGTCGTGCCGATCCTCGACGGGCGCCGCCCTCAGCGAGCCGTTCTGCACGGGGCGTTGCTCGTCGCCGCCGGCGCGTTCACCGTCCAGGGGTGGGGGCGCGCCGACGGCGCCGGGATCGCCTTCTCCGCGTGCGCCCTGGCAGGCGAGGTGGGCTTCGCCGTCCTCGCCGTACCCGCCCTGCGGCCACTCGGGCCACGGCTGCTGTCCGCCACGGTCTGCGGTGTGGCAGCCGTCGAGGCGGCCGTGACCGGAGTCGTCCTGGACGGCGGCGGCTGGCTGCGCCGCCCCGACGGCACGGAGGCCGCCGCGCTGCTGTGGCAGGCGGCGGTCGTCACGGTCGTCGGCTTCGTGTGCTGGTACATGGGCATGCAGCGGATCGGCGCGGAGCGGACCACGCTGTTCTCGGGGCTCATCCCGGTGGCCGCCGCCTGCACCGCGCCGCTCGCCGGAACGGGTTCCTACGGGGCCGCCCAGGGCGCGGGCAGCGCCCTCGTGGGGGCCGGCGTCGCCCTGGGCTCCGGCGCCTTGGCCGGGTTGCGCCGCAGGTCAGCGGCTGCCGTCCAGGATGACGCGCGCGACCAGCGCCGGGTCGTCGTTCATCGGGACGTGACCGCAGCGGGGCAGCCGCACCAGCCGCGCCTTGGGGATGATGCCCTTGGCCCGGACGCCCTGGCGGGGCACGAGCAGCCGGTCGCCGGTCCCCCAGGCCACGGTGACGGGGAGGCCGGGAAGGTCGTCGGTGAACTGCACCCCGGAACCGGCCCGGAGGGTGTCGTCGAACCCGGTGGCGTTCGCCAGCGCCAGCGTCTCGGCGACGACGGCGTCGGGTGAGCGACGAGTGGGGCGGGCGTAGATCGTGCTCGTCAGCGCCACCCGGCCGACCGCCGTACGGGACGCCCGCTCGACCAACGGCAACGGGAGCCGCCGGGAGATCTGGCGCATCGCCATCAGGACGCCGAAGGCGTAGCGCCGCTCGGCCGGGGACCAGAACCCGGCGGGCGACAGGGCCGTGACGGACCGTACGAGCTTCTCGCGGCCGAGTTCCAGGGCTATCAGGCCGCCGAGCGAGTTGCCCGCGACATGCGGACGCTCCAGTTCCAGCGCCTCGCAGAACGCGCGGAACACGGCTGTCGTCGTGGGCAGGTCGTACGCCAGACCCTCCGGCAGGCCGGGTGACGCGCCGAAGCCGGGCAGGTCCACGGCGATCACCTCGCGCTCGGTCGCGAGGACGTCCACCACCGGGTCCCAGGCCTGCCGGTGGTGGCCGATGCCGTGCAGCAGGAGCAGCGGTTCACCGCTGCCCACGCGCGCGTAGGAGACGGTCACGGTCCGCGGGCCGTGCGGTGAGGGGACCGGGAAGGAGACGGTGGCGGGCATGGTGCTGCTCCTCGTCTGGAACTCGCTGGACGCCGTGGGTAGACAGCCTGTCAGCAATTGCTACCGACGGGTAGCCCCTGAGGCCCCCTATCTCTTCCCCGCCCGTCTCCTCCCTTCTTCCCTGTACGGAATCCAGGCGTCAACGGGCCCTGCGCAGCTCCACGTTGAAGTCCGGGTGGCCGAGCGTCCGGTACAGGTTCAGCCACAGCGGCAGATACATCTCCAGGGCCCGCGCCGACCGGATACCGCCCAGGTCCAGCACCCGCTCCGCCGGCCAGCCGAACTCCCCGAGCAGGGACGTCACCTGCTCCTTGGCGCCGGTGTCCTCCCCGCAGATGAACAGCTGGTGCTCGCCCGGCACCCGGCCCGGATCGACCATCACCTGGCAGTTGACCGTGTTCAGCGTCTTCACCACGCGCGCGTGCGGAAAGGCCCGCTGGATCTGCTCGCCCACGCTGTCCGACTCGACGGGATCCAGCCGCGCCTCCCCCTCCTCGAAGGCCAGGGGATTCGACACGTCCACGATCACCTTGCCGTCGAGGTTGCCCGCGCCCGCGGCCTGAAGTGCCTCCAGCGCCACCCGCCCGCCCACCGCGTTCACCACCACCTCGGCGGCCCCGGCCGCCTCCGCGAACGTACCCGCGCGCGCCCGGACGCCCGCGCCCTCGGCCCACTCCAGGCCGACCGGGTTGTCCTTGCCGCGTGATCCCAGCGTCACCTCGTGCCCCAGCGCCACCAGCTTGCCGGCCAGGGTGCGGCCCACCTCGCCCGTACCGAGAACCGCGTACCGCATCGGTCCACCTCCCGCGTCCGTTCCGCCGACCGTCGGCGGCCCGCCGATCATTCTGGTCCGCGGACACGACGGACGGACCGATTCCGTGCGGACGCTTCGCGGTGGACACCTCCGCGTTCCCCAGGCACACCAGGATTGGTCTTGACCAAGGGTGGGGGCCGCCTTATGGTCGCAGATAAGTGCAACAACCTTTAATAAACAAGGGCGCTAAAACGCCGAGGGCCACGGCGATCGCGGAGGACAGGGTGGGGACCACGCAGCTGGAATCGGTGCCGGAACCGAAGTACTGGCACCTCAAGACCGTGCTCAGTGAGGCATTGGACTCGGAGTTCGCCGTGGGCGAGATCCTGCCGAACGAGCGCGACCTCGCCGCCCGCTTCGGCGTCGCCCGCGCCACGCTCCGCCAGGCGCTCGAACAGCTCGAACTGGAAGGACGGCTGCAGCGCCGGCGCGGCGTCGGTACGACCGTGGCACCGCCGCGCGTGGGCGTGGCCGTCGGCACCGAGCAGCAGGCCTGGCCGGGCGCCCCCGGTGACGCCTGGCAGCCCGTCGACTGCGCGGAGGCCGAGCCGCCCGCCGCCGTCGCCGCCGCCCTGGAGACCGGCCCCGACGAGGCCGTGCACATCGTGCGCCGCTCCCGCGTGTCGCACGGCCAGCCGGTCGCCGCCGAGCTGCTCTACGTCCCGGCGTCCTCGGTCCCCGGCCTGTCCGGGATCGACGCGCCCTCCGGACCCGCACACGCGCGTGCCGTGCTGCGCGAACTGCAGCACCTGGAGCTGGACGCCCAGGACCGCGCCGTGGAACTCGGCTCGGCCCGCGCCGACGACGCCAGGGAACTCGACCGGCTCCCCGGCGCCCCGGTCCTCGTCGTCACCACCCGCTTCGTCGCCCAGGGCCGCACCATGGCGCTCTCCGTCGCCACCTACCGCGCGGACACCTGCCGGCTGACCTTCGCCGACTCCGGCGGGGTGGAGATACACCACGGACCCGAACGCCAGGCCTCCTAGCCACAACAGGGCCAGGCCTCCTAGGGGGTGTTTCGAAAGTCCCGCACAGCACCCACGGCGCCCGGCACGCACTCTCGCCGCACCGGCCAAAAACCCAAGTACGTCCAGTACGAGGGCTTTCGTCCGGCACGCCGAGAGCACGCACCGGACACCGCGGGCACCGCACAGGACTTTCGAAACACCCCCTAGCCCACACCAGCCGCACCCGCCGCGCCCCGGAACCACTCCCTCCGGGGCGCGACGCATGCCGCCACGACAGGGGCGCGCTGTCGGACAGCCATGACGGGAGCGGGCCGCAGGCTGCCGCCGCCCGGCGCACGGTCGGCGACGAAGCCCTAGGTGTATTGATCACGAGTGTCAACAACGCTCGTGATCAATACACCTAGCGCCGGGCCGTGACCGTGCCCTCCACCGCGAACAACTGCTCCTCGACGTGATCGAGGGCGAGCCGCAGCGCGCCCGTCGCCACAGCGGCCTCCCCGAGCAGGGACAGCGTCACTCCCGGCGTCCGCAGGCAGTAGCGCGCGAGCTCACGGCGCAGTGGGTCCAGTACGCCATCCAGCCCGGCCGCCCAGCCGCCGATCACCACCAGCTCGGGATCGAGCGCGAGGACGAGCGCCGCGACGTCGTGCACGAGCCGCTGGATGAACCGGTCGACGGCGGCCCGGGCCCGCTGGTCGCCCTCCCGCGCCAGCGCGAACACCTCGGCGACCGCCTGCTCGTCCAGCGGATGCAGCGGCTCGTGCGTGGTGGACAGCAGCGTCTCCGGCGTCGCCTCCCGGCCCAGCAGATGCAGCGCGCCGATCTCCCCGGCGGCCCCGCCGTAACCCCGGTGCAGCCGTCCCCCGATCAGTGCACCGGCGCCCGGGCTCAGCCCGGCCAGCACGAACACGACGTCGTCCGACTCGGTGGCGGCGCCCTTCCAGTGCTCGGCGACGGCGGCGGCGTTGGCGTCGTTCTCCACCAGGACCGGGCACTTGAAGGAGCGGCTCAGCCGTTCGCCCAGCCGCAGTCCCGTCCACTGGGGCAGCGCGGTGCCCAGCCGTACCCTGCCGTCGGCCTCCACGATCCCCGGCGTGCCGACCCCCACGGCGCGCAGCGAGCCACGAGCGACCCCGGCTCGCCGCAGCAGCTCCGCCACCGTGGTCCGCAGCCGCTCCAGACGCTCGTCCGCGTCGGCCGTCTCCGAGACGTCCTTGGCCTGGGAGCCCAGGATCCGCCCGTCGAGGTCGGAGAGGAGCGCGGCGACGCGGTGCGCCCCGATCTCCAGGCCCAGCAGGTGCCCGGCCTCGGCCCGGAACCGGAACCGCCGCGCGGGCCGCCCCTGCCGCCGCGCGGCGCCCTCCTCGGCCGCCTTCTCGACGACCAGACCGGCCTCGATGAGCCCCTCGACCACGCCCTCGACGGTGGGCCGGGACAGCCCCGTCACCCGGGTGATCTCCGTGAGCGTCGCGCAGTCCGTGGCACGCAGCGCGTGCAGCACCACCGCGGAATTGATCCTTCGCAGCAGCGAGGGATCCCCGCCGGTCAGCCGCCCCACCGTCCGTCCTCCCAGCTCGTGCGCCGTGTGGGGCGGATGGTACTCGGCAGGCCTCACCCCGGCGAGAGCCGGGCGCCCGCGTTCCGGGCAGGCCTTCGGATCAGCCCGGAGCGACGAATCCCGACTCGTAGGCGGCGATCACCGCCTGGGTGCGGTCCCGTGCCCCGAGCTTCGCCAGTACGGCGCTGACGTGCGACTTGACCGTCTCCGTGCCCACCACCAGCCGGCCGGCGATCTCCGCGTTCGACAGCCCCCGGGCCATCAGCCGCAGCACCTCCGCCTCCCGCTCGGTCAGCCGGGCCCGTTCCAGCACCGCGCGGGCGGCACGATCGCCGCCGTCGCCGTACCGCGCGGCGAGCTGCCGTACGGAGGCCGGGAACAGCAGCGACTCACCTTCGGCGACGAGCCGTACCGCGTGCACGATCTCGGCGGGCCGGGCACGCTTCAGCAGGAAGCCGTCGGCGCCCGCCCGCAGCGCCTCGTACACGTACTCGTCGTTCTCGAAGGTGGTCACCACGAGGATCTTCGGCGGGCTGTCGACGGTGCGCAGCACCGCGCGCGTGGCCTCGATGCCGTCCAGCAGCGGCATCCGTACGTCCATGGCGACCACGTCCGGGCGCAGTTGCCGGACCAGCGGGATCACCGCCGCGCCGTCGGCCGCCTCGCCGACGACCTCGATGTCGGGCTGAGCCTCCAGCACGGCCCGCAGACCCGCGCGGACCAGGGGTTCGTCGTCGACGAGGAGAACGGTGACCGGCATCCGGCCAGCGTAGATCAGCGCAGCGGCAGCTCTACATGCACCTGCCAGTCACCTTCGTCCGGGCCGGTGTGCGCGCGACCGCCGAGCAGGGCCGCGCGCTCGCGTATCCCGCGCAGACCGCTGCCCCCACCGGTGCCCGGGTCGCCGGCGGTGAGCGGATTGCGGACCTCCAGACCGAGGTTGCCGCCGGTGACCCCGACACGGACGCGGACCGGGACGGCTCCCGCGTGCCGGAGCACATTGGTCAGCGCCTCCTGGAGGATGCGGTAGCCCTCGCGGGAGACCGGGCCGGGAACCGTCTCCAGGGGGCCGGTGAAATCCGCGTCGACCTTCGCCCCTGAGGCACGGGCGGACTCCAGCAGACGATCCGCGTCCGTCAGGGCCGGGCGGCCGCTCACGGGCCGCCGGGACTCCCGCAGGATGCCGAGCACGCGTTCCAGATCCTCCAGCGCCGCCCGGCCGGTCTCCTCGATGGCGTCCAGGGCGCGGTCGGTGAACTCCGGGTCGCGGGCCGCGCGCGCCGCGCCCGCCTGCACCACGGCGACGGTCAGCGCGTGGCCGATCGAGTCGTGCAGCTCGCGCGCGATGCGCGTGCGCTCCAGGAGGAGTTCGGTGCGCTCCTCCAGCGCGGCGATGCGTTCGGCGGGGGAGGGGCCGAGAAGCCGGCGCGCGAGCGCGGTGACCAGTTCGCCGAGGCCGAGGACGACGGCGTACAGGGCGATCACGGGCAGGGGGACGAGGAAGGCGTAGGCCCAGTGGGGCTCGGACACCGGCAGCAGCGGATCGTCCGTGGGCACGCGCCCGAGCGCCACGCCGGTCAGGTCCACGGCGAGGACCGGCAGCCAGACGGTGGCGTAACAGGCGGCGACCGAGAGCGCCATCCGCGTCTCCAGCCACAGCACCGTGCGGAGCCGGTCGCGCCACGTCGCCGACGGCGCCGTCGAGATGCCCGAGTCCTCCTCACCTGGCGTCAGCAGCAGATGGGCCTGCACGCCCTCGCCCCTGCGCACGCCCGGGATCAGCAGCCCCACCGGAACCAGCACCAGCGCGGGCACCCACGGCGTGGCCGAGTCGATGAACATCCACACGCTGACGATCAGCATTGGCACCCACAGGTGCAGCAGGCGGGTGTACGTCGTCCCCCGGAGCAACGGGCGCAACGGGCGCAGAAGGCGGGCCATTCGGTCATCGTGCCACCCGCCACCGACAGCGGACCTCCCCCGCGCGGGGGAGACGGTCTCCACCGGCGGGGGAGGCCCCGGCCCGCCAGCGGCGGTCAGACTGCTGCCATGACCAGCATCGACGTCCAGGCCCTCACCAAGGAGTACGGCACCCGGCGAGCCGTGGACCAACTGACCTTCCGTGTCCTCCCCGGCCGCGTCACCGGCTTCCTCGGCCCCAACGGCGCCGGAAAGTCCACCACCATGCGGCTCGTGCTCGGCCTCGACCGCCCGACCTCCGGCTCCGCCACGATCGGCGGCCGGCCCTACGCCACCCTCCGCGAACCCCTGCGCCAGGTGGGCGCCCTCCTCGACGCGCAGGCCGCGCACGGTTCCCGTACCGGCCGCGACCACCTGCGCGCCCTGGCGGCGAGCAACCGCATCTCCCCGCGCCGGGTCGACGAGGCGCTGGAGGAGACAGGGCTCGGGACGGCGGCCCGGCGCCGCGTACGGACGTACTCCCTGGGCATGCGCCAGCGCCTCGGCATCGCGGCCGCGCTGCTCGGCGACCCCGGGGTGGTCCTGCTCGACGAGCCCTCCAACGGCCTCGACCCCGAAGGCATCGTCTGGATCCGCGGGTTGCTCCGCCGCCTGGCGGCCGAAGGACGCACGGTCCTGGTCTCCAGCCATCTCATGAACGAGACCGCCTCCTTCGCCGACCACCTGGTCGTCCTCGGACGGGGCCGTCTGCTGGCCGACACTCCGGTACGGGACTTCATTGACGCGCGCGTGCGGCCCCGCGTACGCCTGCGCACGACCGACGGCACGGCGCTCGACGGCCTGCTGGACCGTCACGGGTACGACGCCTCCCACGGCGACGACGGTGCGTGGACCGTGCCGCACGCGCGCGTGGAGGACATCGGACGCCTGGTGTCCGAGGCGGGCCTGCCCGTCCTCGAACTCACCCAGGAAGAGGCCACCTTGGAGCAGGCCTACCTCGATCTGACATCCGCCGAGACCGAGTTCGCCGCAGCCCGCCGGGAGGCCTGATCATGTCCTTCGCACCCGCCCTGCACGCCGAGTGGCTCAAGATCCGCACGCTGCGCTCCCTGATCGGCAGCCTGTGCGCGGTCCTGCCCGCCACCGTCGCCTTCTCCGCGCTCGCCGCGGCCGACGCGGACGACGCCGACCCGCTGTTCTCGGTCTACTTCGGGGTGAGCTTCGGGCAGATCGCGGCGATCGCGTACGGCACGACGGCCGTGGCCGCCGAGTTCCGGGGCGGCGCGCTGCGCCTGACGCTGTCCGCGGTGCCCGACCGGCGGCGCTGGTTCGCGGCGAAGGCCACCGCGCTCGCGCTGCCCGCCCTCGTGGTCGGCCTGGTCACCGGCCTGGTGACCTTCGCGGTGGGCAAGGTCGCGCTCGGAGCGGACACGGCGACCGTGCCGACCTGGAGCGAGGGAATGCGCGGCGCGGTCGGCTGCGGCGTCTACCTCACGCTGATGGCACTCTTCGCCGCCGGCCTCGCGACCGTGCTGCGCAGCGGCGTGGCGACACTGAGCACCCTGATCCCGTTCCTCCTGATCGTGTCCTTCGTGGTCGGCGATGTCTCCGGCGGCGTCGCCGACTTCCTGCCCGACCGGGCGGGGCAGGTGGTCCTGCACAGCGACTGGGACGGCAGCCTCGGCCCGTGGACGGGGCTCGCGGTGACCGCGCTGTGGACGGTGGCGGCGTTGCTGGCGGGGGCGTGGAGCGTGGGGCGCCGGGACGCCTGACGCCGCGCCAATTGTCAGTGGGGCCGGGTTTACTGGACTCCATGGACATCGCACGGCACACCGCCCTCATCGACGAGTTGTGCTTCCGCCCCTTAGTGGCGGAGCACGACACGTCGGGCGTGGGAGAGGGGGGACCCGGCTATCACGCGGTGGTGTTGGAGAGCGACCACGGCGACCGCGGAACGCGGGCGGCGACGGTGGAGCAGTACGAGAAGTGCCGCGACGCTCTCTACGAGCGGCTCGCGTCCCGCTGGGGAGAGACCGCTCCCTGGAACACGCAGACCACTTTGCTGCGGACCGGGCAGGAGGAGATACCCGAGCCCTGGGCCTCGGTGAGTGCTCGAGCCCGGGTGGCCTACCTCTGGGAAGCGGAGGGGACGGGCCGTTGGGTCGCGGTCTTCGTCGCCGACCGGGACGAGACCGACGACGTCCAGTTGGTCGCGGTGGTCACGGAGATCGCTCCGCCGTGACCAGCTAGGCCGGCGCCGCCGCCTCGCGCAGCCGCGCGAACTCCTCCGCCATCGTCGCCGCCGTCCAATGGGCGTTCAGACCGCTCGGGTTGGGCAGCACCCACACGCGCGTGTCCCCGATCGTCCGCTCCTGCGGCCCCACCCGGGCGGTACGGTCGCCGAACGCGGCCCGGTATGCGGTCACCCCCACCACGGCCAGCCACCTCGGCCGTAGCCGCGTCACCTTCGACGCCAGCAGCCGGCCGCCCTCGACGTACTCCCGCGCGGTCAGCTCGTCGGCCCGCGCCGTCGCCCGCGCCACGACGTTCGTGATGCCGAGCCCGTACGACAGCAACTCCCGCTGCTCCGACGGCTTCAGCAGCCTGGGCGTGAATCCGGACAGATGCAGTACCGGCCAGAAGCGGTTGCCGGGCCGGGCGAAGTGGTGGCCCGTCGCGGCCGTCATCAGCCCCGGATTGATGCCGCAGAACAGGACGTGGAGGCCGTCCGCGACCACGTCCGGCACCAGACGGTCACGGGCGGCCTCCAGCTCCGCCGGGGTGAAGCGGGTCAGAGGATCGCCCCCGGCGTGTAGCCCGCGGCCTCCGGATGCCGCTTGACGATCTCCTCGATCCGGGCGACGACGACGCCGACCTGGTCGGCCGCCGCGCCGGTGAAGGACAGCTTGTCGGCCATGAGCTGCTCCAGCCGCGCCTGGTCGAGCGGGAGGCGCTCGTCGGCGGCGAGCTTGTCCAGCAGGTCGTTGCGCTCGGCGCCCTGCTCGCGCATCGCCAGGGCCGTGGAGACCGCGTTCTCCTTGATGGCCTCGTGGGCGACCTCACGGCCGACCCCGGCCCGCACCGCGCCCATCAGCACCTTGGTCGTGGCGAGGAACGGCAGGTAGCGGTCCAGCTCACGGGCGATCACCGCCGGGAACGCGCCGAACTCGTCGAGGACCGTCAGGAAGGTCTCCAGCAGGCCGTCCAGGGCGAAGAACGCGTCCGGCAGCGCGACCCGGCGCACCACCGAGCAGGAGACGTCGCCCTCGTTCCACTGGTCGCCCGCCAGCTCGCCGGTCATCGATGCATAGCCGCGCAGGATGACCATCAGGCCGTTGACGCGCTCGCAGGAGCGGGTGTTCATCTTGTGCGGCATGGCGGAGGAACCGACCTGGCCGGGCTTGAAGCCCTCGGTCACCAGCTCGTGGCCCGCCATCAGCCGGACGGTCTTGGCCAGCGAGGACGGCGCGGCGGCCAGCTGCACCAGCGCGGTCACGACCTCGTAGTCCAGCGAGCGCGGGTAGACCTGGCCGACCGAGGTGAAGGCCTGCGAGAAGCCCAGGTGGCCGGCGATCCGCTGCTCCAGATCGGCGAGCTTGCCCGCGTCACCGCCCAGCAGGTCCAGCATGTCCTGCGCGGTGCCCACCGGGCCCTTGATGCCGCGCAGCGGATAGCGGGCGAGGAGCTCCTCGACCCGGCCGTACGCCACGAGCAGCTCGTCGGCGGCGGTCGCGAAGCGCTTGCCGAGGGTGGTGGCCTGCGCGGCCACGTTGTGGGAGCGGCCGGCCATGACCAGCTCGCCGTACTCGGCGGCCAGCTTCGCCAGCCGGGCCAGGACGGCCACCGTGCGGTCGCGCACCAGCTCCAGCGAGAGCCGGATCTGCAGCTGCTCGACGTTCTCCGTCAGGTCGCGGGAGGTCATGCCCTTGTGCACGTGCTCGTGTCCGGCGAGGTCGTTGAACTCCTCGATCCGCGCCTTCACGTCGTGCCGCGTGACCTTCTCACGCTCGGCGATCGAGACGAGGTCGACGGTGTCGAGGACGCGCTCGTAGTCGGCGAGCGCCGCGTCGGGGACCTCGATCCCGAGGTCCTTCTGGGCCCGCAGCACGGCGAGCCAGAGCTGCCGCTCCAGCTTCACCTTCTGCTCGGGCGACCAGAGCGTGGCGAGCTCGGCGGAGGCGTAGCGTCCGGCGAGGACGTTCGGGATGCGGGGCTTGGCGGGCGCAGAAGTCACGTGTACGGATTCTACTGGCGATTCGTGCAGGCCAGCGCCACGGCCTGGTTCGGCGGAAGCTACGAGACCCAGGTCACGTCGGCCGCGCAGCCGGTCTCGGCCAGCTCCGCCAGCACATCCGCGTGGCACGGCTCGGGCACGCACCAGCAGGCCAGCGTCCGCCCGCGCAGCTCGGCCACCTGGTCGAGAAGCTCGGGCCGCTCCAGCAGATACGCCCGGTACATCGCCATCACCTCGGCCCGGGTGCCGTCCCGCTTCTTCCTCGGGGTGTCGTAGGCGAAGGGGTTGTACAGCGGGTGCCGGGGCAGGTCCCAGCCGCCCATGGTCCAGCGGCGCCCGACGTAGACGACGTCCGCGGGGGCGTGTTCCAGCCGGGGGCCGAAGTCGTGGATCCGGCCCCTGACGTTGATCACCCGGGTGGCCATGGAACGGACGTTACGCCGCCGGGCCCTCGTAGGGCAGCAGCTCGGGGCGCTTCGCGGGGCGGCCGTCACCGGAGGAGCGGCCGGTCAGGCGCCGGCCTATCCAGGGCAGCAGGTACTGCCGGGCGAACCGGACGTCCGTGACCCGCCGGGTGACCCAGCCCGGGGGCATGGTCGCCGCCATCGGAGTCCGCCACTCGGGGTCCTCGGCCTCGTGGCCGAGCGTCTGCCAGACCGCCTCGGCGACCCGGCGGTGCCCCTCCGCCGTCAGGTGCAGCCGGTCCACGTCCCACAGCCGGGGGTCGGCCAGCGAGGGCGCCCCGTACAGGTCGACCACCAGCGCGCCGTGCCGTTCGGCGAGCTCGTCGACACAGGTGAACAGCTCCTCCATGCGCGGCCGGAACCGCTCGAGGACCGGGCCCTGCCGGCCGGGGCTGCGCATCAGCACGAGCTGCTTGCACGAGGGCGCCAGCCGCTCCACGGCCTCCGTGAGCAGGCCCCGTACCCGCCCCATGTCGCACTTGGGCCGCAGCGTGTCGTTGAGACCGCCGACCAGCGTGATCACGTCGGCCCCCATCGCGGCAGCCACGGGTACCTGCTCGTCGACGATCTGCCCGATCAGCTTGCCGCGCACCGCGAGGTTGGCGTACCGGAACCCGGGGGTGCGGGTGGCCATCCGCGCGGCGAGGAGGTCGGCCCAGCCCCGGTAGGAACCGTCGGACAGCAGGTCCGACATGCCCTCGGTGAAGGAGTCACCGACGGCGACGAGGCTGGTGTGTGCGGGATGGGGTGCGGAATTCGTCTGCATGGCGACAGCGATGGTATCCCGCCCCCATACCCGCCGGTCGGTCACCCTCGGCGGACCGGCCCCCGGCCATCGCCGGGCACGGGGCCCGCCGCCTCCGCAGCGGAGGCTGTGCCGGCCGTCCAGCGGCCAGGCCCGTGCCGGGACTGCTCCGTCCGGCCGCCCGTCCGCGCCGGGGCTGCGCTGGTCGTCGGGTTCGTCCGTGCGTGGTGGGGGTGCGCTGGCGGTCCGGTCGGCGGGCCGTGCCGGGGGCTGCTCGGATTGCCTGGCCGGCTTCCGCGCTGGGCGTCGCTCCGGTGGCCCGGCGGGCGTTCCGTGCGGGGAACTGCGTCGGTCGTCCGTGCGTGGTGGGGGTGCGCTGGTGGTCCGGTCGGCGGGCCGTGCCGGGGCCCGCCCCGATCGACCGGCCGACAGTTCCTACCGGGGTTCCGCCGTCCGGCCGACACGCCGAGCGACTTGCCGCAGGTCGGTTGCCCCGATCCTTGCCCGTGTCCGCTGGTCCCGCCGGACCCGCCGGACCCGCCGGACCCGCCGGTCGCTCCGGTGCGATGACGCGGCCGTCCCGCCCGGCCGGGTGGCCGTACCGCCCGGCCGGACGGCCAGTCGGTATCGTCACGCCGGCTGGCCGAACAGCTCCCGCAGTACGTCCTCCATGGTCACCAGCCCGGCCAGTCGTCCGTCCGTCCCGAGGACCGCGGCGACATGCGTACGGCTGCCTCGCATCGCGGTCAGGACGTCGTCGAGCGGGGTCGCCTCGCGTACCCGGGCGATGGGCCGCATGTCCCGCAGGCGGAACGCCATGTCCTGCGGCGAGGCGTCGAGGGCGTCCTTCACGTGCAGGTAGCCGACGATCCGGCGCCCCTCGTCCACGACGGGGAAGCGCGAGAAGCCGGACTGGGCGGACAGGCCTTCCAGCTGCTCGGGCGTGACGCCCACGCGCGCGTACACCACGCGTTCCAGCGGGACCACCACGTCGCGCACCGGGCGGCTGCCCAGCTCCAGGGCGTCGTGCAGCCGCTCCTGGGCGCGGTCGTCGATCAGGCCGGCCTCGCCGGCGTCCTTGACGATCTCCGCGAGCTGGGCGTCGGAGAAGGTCGCCGCGACCTCGTCCTTGGCCTCGACCCTGAGCAGCTTCAGCAGCGTGTTCGCGAAGGCGTTCACCGTGAAGATCACCGGCCGCAGTGCCCGGGACAGCGCGACCAGGGGCGGGCCGAGCAGCAGTGCGCTGCGCACCGGTTCGGCGAGCGCGATGTTCTTGGGCACCATCTCGCCGAGCAGCATGTGCAGATACGTGGCCAGGGCCAGCGCGATCACGAAGGAGACGGCGTGGCCCGCGCTCGTGGACACGCCCAGCGCGTGGAACACCGGTTCCAGCAGGTGTGCGATGGCCGGTTCCGCGACCACACCGAGGACCAGCGTGCACAGTGTGATGCCGAGCTGCGCCGCCGCCAGCAGCGCGGACACGTGCTGCAGGCCCCACAGCACGAGCTTCGCGCGCCGGTCGCCCGCCTCCGCGTGCGGCTCGATCTGGCTGCGCCGTACGGAGATCAGCGCGAACTCGGCGCCCACGAAGAAGGCGTTGACGACCAGCGTCGCCAGTCCGATCAGCAACTGGACGGCGGTCATCGCACGGCCTCCCGGTGTTCGTCGTCGAGCGGCGCGTGCAGCAGCACCCGGGCGGCCCGGTGCCCCGAGTCGTCCACCACGTCGAGCCGCCACCCGGCGACCTCGACGTGGTCCCCGTTCTCGGGTATCCGCCCCAGCGACCTCGCCACCAGCCCGGCCAGCGTCTCGTAGGGCCCGTCCGGTACCCGCAGGCCCACCCGGGCGAGCTGGTCGGTGCGGGTGGCGCCGTCCGCCGAGAACAGGGCGCGGCCCTGCTCGTCGGCCCCGGCCGACGCCAGGTCGGGCGTCTCGTGCGGGTCGTGTTCGTCCCGTACCTCGCCGACGACCTCCTCGACGATGTCCTCCAGGGTGACGACGCCCGCGGTACCGCCGTACTCGTCGATGACGACGGCCATGGTGTTCTTGCCGGAGAGCCGGTCCAGCAGCCGGTCGACGGTGAGCGACTCGGGGACCAGCAGGGGTTCGCGCATCAGCTGTGCGACGGAGCGGAGGGCGCGCTGCTCGGCGGGGACGGCCAGGACGTCCTTGATGTGGGCGCTGCCGACGACCGAGTCGAGGCTGTCGCGGTAGACCGGGAACCGGGACAGTCCGGTCGCCCGGGTCGCGTTCGCCACGTCCTGGCAGGTGGCCTGGACATCGAGGGCCATGACCTGGACGCGGGGGGTCATCACGTTCTCCGCGGTGAGGTCGGCGAGATTCAGGGTGCGGACGAACAGCTCGGCGGTGTCCGCCTCCAGGGCGCCCTCCTTGGCGGAGTGCCGGGCCAGCGCCGCCAGCTCCTGGGGTCCGCGCGCGGAGGCCAGCTCCTCGGCGGGCTCCACGCCGAGGCGGCGCACGACACGGTTCGCCGTGTTGTTCAGATGCGTGATGAAGGGGCGGAAGGCGGCGCTGAACCAGCGCTGCGGGTTGCCGACCCGTTTCGCCATGGCCAGCGGTGAGGAGATCGCCCAGTTCTTGGGCACCAGTTCGCCGACGACCATCAGGAACACCGTGGACAGGGCAGTGCCGAGCACCAGCGCGACCGAGTTCGCCGCGGACTGCGGAATGCCCAGCGCTCGCAGCGGACCGGCGAGCAGCTTGGCGATGGAGGGCTCGGACAGCATGCCGACCACCAGGTTGGTGACCGTGATGCCGAGTTGCGCCCCGGAGAGCTGGAACGTCAGGCTCCGTACGGCCTTGAGGGCGCCGACGGCACCGCGCTCGCCGCGCTGGGCGGCCCGCTCCAGCTCGCCCCGTTCGACCGTGGTCAGCGAGAACTCGGCCGCGACGAAGGCGCCGCAGGCGAGCGAGAGCAGGACCGCCACCAGCAGGAGGAGCACTTCGGTCATCGGGTCACCTCCTTCCCATGGTTGTACAGGGCAGGAAGCTGCGCGCGATGTCGCCGACGAGGAGGCTCGCCCATGGGCGGGGACTCACAACCTTTCATGCGGGAACGAGTGATCCCCCAAGGGTAAAGGATGGGCAAAGAAGTGTGGAGGGTGTGCTCAGTCGGCGGCGAGCGGCTTCACCCAGCGCCGCCATCTCTCCTCGGGCGCGTAGCCGGCGGCCCGCCACGCATGGTGCGCGGTCTCGTTGCGCACCAGCACCATCGCGTCCCCGCGCCGCCCGCCGAGCCGGACGAACCGCTCCTCGGCGGCGGCCAGCAGGGCCGAGCCGATGCCCAGCCGCCGCCGCTCGGGGTGCACCGCCAGCCGGTACAGATGGCAGCGCCAGCCGTCGAAGCCGGCGACCACCGTGCCGACGAGCTCCCCGTCCTTCTCGGCGAGGATCAGCGCCTCGGGGTCACGGGTCACCAGCCGTTCGACGCCGTCCCGGTCGTCGCTGATGCTGGTGCCCTCGGCGGCCGTCTCCCAGAAGGCCAGCACGGCGTCGAGGTCGTCCGGTCCGGCGGACCGCAGATTCAGGTCAGTCATACGATGATCACACCATCGGTGGCATCGCGGCCCCGAGAATTCCAGTATGCGGACGACCGCCGCGCGCCTACTCGCCGCGCAACTCCTCGATCACAGGCGCGAAGTCCTCCATGTACGGCTCCAGGACGGTCAGGTACGAGAACCCGTAGCGCTCGCGCTGCGCCCGTACCCGCGCGACGATCTCCCGCAGGGTGCCGACCAGCACGATCGGCAGTGCGATGGCCTCATCCGCGGTCAGCTGCGGCTGGCGGTCGAGGAGTGGCTTGATCACGGCCTCGGGGTCGTCCGTGACCGTCACCATCTGCACGAGCAGGTTCAGCTCGGCGGGCTCCGCGCGGCCCGCCGCGAACTCCCGGTAGCGGGCCACGCGCCCGTCGAGCTCCTCGGGGGTGAGCGGCGCGATCTTGCCCTCCGTACTCCCGGCGACCACGCGCCCGGCCGTGAACGCGGCGATGTCGGCCCGCTCGGCGGTCAGCCGCAGCATCCGGTCGCCGTTGCCCCCGATCAGCAGCGGCACCCGAGACTGCGCGGGCCTGGGCATGGGGGTCCCCCCGCTCGAGCGAAGCCGAGAGTGGGGGAAATCCGCCGAGCCGAGCAGCCGCTCCAGCTCCGCCACGGTGTGTGCGAGGTGGTCCACCCGCTCGCCCGGCGACCCGAACGGCAGGCCGGCCGTGTCGTGCTCCGCCTGAACGTAGCCGGTACCGAGCCCGAGTTCGAGACGCCCGCCCGTCAGCGCGTCCGTGGCCGCCACCTCGCGGGCCAGCAGTGCCGGGTTCCAGAATCCGGCGTTGAGCACGAAGGTCCCGAGCCGGGCGCGCTCGGTGGCCTCGGCCGCGGCGACGAGCGCAGGGAACGGCGCGACCATGCCGAGGTGATCGGGGACGAGGATCACGTCGTACCCGAGTTCCTCGGCACGGCGGCACTTGGCGCGCCACTCCCCGGCCGACGCGGGAGTAAGCAGGTTGACCCCGAAGCGGAACGGACGCGGCATGAACTCTCCTCGGGAACGGGCGACTTGAGCCTTCGCCGCGATTCCATCACTCGTGCGCGATGGCCGCCAGCACATTCATGCGCGATGCACGCAACGCCGGCAGCAGGGCGGCCACCACGCCCACCACCGCCGAACCGAGGACCACCGCGACGATCGTGCCCCACGGAATCGCCAGCGCGTTCATGCCCTGCAGGGCCAGCACCTGCTGCACGCACACGCCCCACACCAGGCCCAGGGCGAGGCCCAGCACCGCGCCGAACACCGCGATCACCACCGACTCCAGCCGGATCATCCGGCGCAGCTGCCGCCTGGCCAGCCCGATGGCGCGCAGCAGGCCGATCTCCCTGGTGCGCTCCACGACCGACAGGGCCAGGGTGTTGACCACGCCGAGCACCGCGATGACGATCGCCAGCCCGAGCAGCGCGTACACGAGATAGAGCAGCACCGAGATCTGGTCGTGGACCAGCTTCTTGTAGTCGGCCTGGTCACGGACCTGCACCTGCGGATACGGCTCGAGCGTCCGCTCCAGCCGCGAGCGCAGCCGGCCGGCGCTCGTGCCGGGAGACTTGTCGACGTACAGCGCCGCGTCCTGGCCGTCGGGCACGTACTTCTCCGCCGTGCCGATGCCGAAGAACAGCCCGCCCTGCATGCCGAATCCGGAGCCACCCTGGTCGGTGAGCGCTCCCACGGTCATGTCGGTGGTCCGGCCGCCCGGGAACTCCACCGGGACCGAGTCGCCCAGGCGGACATGGTGGTCCTCGGCGAAGTTCACGTCCATACCGAGGTGCCCGTCGGCCAGCGCCGCCGCGCTGTCGCCGCCCTGGTAGATGACGTGGGCGACGTCGTCCACCTGCGGGTCGTATCCGGAGGCGGCCGTCTTGACCCGCTTGCCGTCCGGCAGCCGTACCGCCACCGGCACGAACCGTTGGCGTACGACGAGACGCACGCCCTCGGTGGCGCGCACCTTGTCGGTGATCTCCTTGGTGAACGGCTGGAAATTGGCGTTCTGGACGGTGAAGTCGGCGCCGAGCGTCTTGTCGATCTGCTGGTCGAACGACCGGGACATGGAGGCGCTGGCCACCGACATCCCGCCGACCAGGGCCAGACCCACCATGAGCGCGGCGGCGGTGGCGCCGGTACGGCGGGGGTTGCGCAGGGCGTTGCGCTGGCTCATCCGGCCGACCGAGCCGAACAGCGCGGGGAACGCGCCGCCCAGGACGCGGATCACCGGCCGGACCAGCAGCGGTCCGGCGATGACGGTGGCGACGAGGGTCAGGACGACGCCGAGGCCCAGCAGGGAGGCCGCCGAGGCGGTCTTCGTCGCCGCCGCACAGCCCACCAGCGCGGCCGCGCCGGCCGCCCCGACGACGCCACCGACGATCGCGCGTGTCTTCAGCGGCCGGCCCACCCCGGCGATCTCGGCGTCCGCCAGTGCCGCCATCGGCGAGACGCCCGCCGCGCGCCGGGCGGGCAGGTACGCCGCGACGAAGGTGACGCCGACGCCGACGACGTACGCGGAGACCGGCGTAGGCCAGCCGACGACCATCTCCGTCGCCTTGAGGTTCATGCCGAACGCGCTCATCAGCTTGATCAGCCCGAACGCCAGCCCGATGCCGGCCGCGAGGCCCAGCGTCGAGCCGGCCAGGCCGAGCAGCACCGCCTCGGTCAGCACCGACCGGCGCACCTGCCGCCGGTCGGCGCCCAGCGCCCGCAGCAGGCCCAGTTCGCGGGTGCGCTGGGCGACCAGCATGGAGAAGGTGTTGACGATCAGGAAGATCCCGACCAGGACGGCGATCCCGGCGAAGCCGAGCATCACGTACTTGATCACGTCGAGGAAGCCGCCGAGGTCGGCGGCGGCCGACTTGGCCTGTTCGTCGGAGGTCTTGAGGTCGTAGGGGCCGGTGCCGGTCACCTGGCGGACCCGGCTCTTCAGCTCGGAGTCGCTCACGCCCTTCGCCGCGTCCACCGAGATGCTGGTGGCCCGGCCGGGGGAGCCGAGCAGCTCCTTGGCGGCGACCGCGGGGTCGAGGAAGACCAGGGCCGCGCCCGGGTTGGTGGTGGTGAAGGTGGCGATGCCGACGACCTTCACCCGGAAGGTTCCGGGCGCCGCCTGCACCGTCAGCGTGTCGCCGATGCGTACGTGCTTCTTGTCGGCGGTGTCCGCGTCCAGCAGCGCCTCGCCCGCGCCGTGCGGGGCGTGGCCGGAGGTCAGCTTCACCGGGCTGCGGTGGGTGAGGTACCAGTCGGTGGCGATGGTCGGGGCGCCGGTGGTCGGACCCACGGACTTGTTCCGGCTGTCGACCACCACGATGTTCTGCACGGACACGTCCGCGTGGGTCGCGGCGACCCCGTCGACCTTCGCGACCCGGGCCGCGAGCGCGGCGGGTACGGTCTGGACCGCGCCGGTCGGCACGGACGACTTGAGGTCCTCCTTCGGCTCCACCGTCACATCGGCGGAGGTGGAGGCGAAGAGCCGGTCGAAGGTGCGGGTGACCGTGTCGGAGAAGATCAGGCTGCCCGCGACGAACGCCACGGACAGCACGACGGCCAGCGCGGACAGCAGCAGCCGCCCCTTGTGGGCGAGAAAGCTGCGGAGGGTCGCCTTGAGCACCTGGTCAGTCCTCCCCGGCGGCTTCGTCGCGGTCGGTCGCGCCGCGCGTGACGTCGAAACCGGGGGCCTGGGGGTTTCCCCCAGAAAAAAGGCGCATTCGCTCCAGCACCGCTTCCGCCGTGGGCTGTTGCATCTCGTCCACGATCCGGCCGTCGGCGAGGAAGAGCACCAGGTCGGAGTGGGCGGCGGCGCCCGGGTCGTGGGTCACCATGACCACGGTCTGCCCCAGGTCGTCGACCGCGTCGCGCAGGAACCCGAGGACCTCGAGGCCGGCCCGCGAGTCGAGGTTGCCGGTCGGCTCGTCGGCGAAGATCAGCTCCGGCCGGGAAGCCAGCGCCCGGGCGCAGGCCACGCGCTGCTGCTGCCCGCCGGACAACTGCGCGGGCCGGTGCTTCAGCCGCCCCCGCAGCCCCAGCGTGTCGATCACCTGGTCCAGCCACTTCTCGTCGGGCTTCTTGCCCGCGATGTCCATGGGCAGGGTGATGTTCTCGGCCGCGTTCAGCGTCGGAATGAGGTTGAACGACTGGAACATGAAGCCGATCCGGTCCCGCCGCAGCCGGGTCAGTTCGCGCTCCTTCAGCCCGGTGATCTCGGTGTCGCCGAGCCACACCTGACCGGCCGACACCGTGTCGAGCCCCGCCAGGCAGTGCATCAGGGTGGACTTCCCGGAGCCCGAGGGACCCATGACCGCGGTGAACCGGCCGCGCTCGATGTCCACGTCCACCGAATCCAGGGCGAGCACGCTGGTCTCGCCGGAACCGTACGCCTTGGTCAGCCCCCGGGCGCGGGCCGCGGTCCCGTCGCCGGGCGCCCGGCCGGGCGCGTGCTCCGTAGCAGGTGTCGACAAGGCCGCCTCCTCGCTCGCCTGGACGTCATGAGTCCGCGTCCTGGCCGAGCGTAGTGTGACCGGGCGCACACCCGGTATCCCCCGTGGGGCAGAGCGGGTCTCCGCCTCAGGTCGCACCCCCGCTACCGGTGTAAGGGGCACTCTCCACCCGGGGGAGGAGTATCGGCGATCACCGCTCGGCAGGCCGAAACGCCGTACCCAGCACACAGAACGAAGTGGGCAGCCTCGGCCCCTTCTCCGGCAGCAGCACCTCGCGGTACGGGCCCAGCTCGAACCCAGCCGCCCGCAGCGCCGTGACCGGCTCGCGGGACAGATGACAGCCGCCGTTCAGCACCGGCCACACGGTCCCGTCCAGCGCACGCTGGGTGAGAGTCATCGCCCGGCCGCCGCCCCGGCCGTGCTCGAAGAACCGCACCTCCCCGCCGGGCCGCAGCACCCGCCGCACCTCGCCCAGCGCTCGCGGCACATCCCGGACGCTGCACAGCACCAGCGACAGCACGACCGCGTCGAAGGCCTCGCTCTTCACCGGCAGCGCCTCCGCCGCGCCCGGCACCACGTCCACCGGCACCTCCGTGCGCAGGGCGGCCCGCACCGCCAGCTGTCTGAGCGTGCGCTCGGGTTCGATCGCGACGACCTCCGCGACCGCTCCCGGATAGTGCGCGAAGTTCAGACCGTTGCCCGCACCGATCTCGATCACCCGCCCGGACAGGCCGGCGAGCATCCGCTCCCGCACCCCGGCCAGGCCCAGCCTGCTCTCGGCGCAGGCGCTGACGCGGGCGTAGTAGCGGGCGAAGAGCGGGTGGTGGACGGGATCCCGTGCCACCTTGCCGGAGCCGGTGGAGCGCAGCCGCATGACGACCTCCCGGAGAGGACGGGCCTACGGGGATTGTCCCCCGTACGGGCCCGTCGCACCCCCGCGTCCTCGCACGGTTCAGGACAGGGTTCTAGGCGATGAAGTCGCGCACCTGCTCGTACACACCGTGGTCGTTGTTCATGTCGGTGTGCGAGACGCAGCCGACGTCGACGTTGGTCGCACCGCTGAGCAGCGCCGAGGAGTCCGGGTTGATCGCCTCGTCGCAGTCCGACCAGTAACTGGCGTACGACACGCTGCCGGGCGTCTCGTCACCCGAGTTGAGCGCGGTCAGGAAGGAACTGCCCGTCTGCATCTCCTTGCAGGACGTGTACAGCCACCCGCACAGGGAGGCGATGGAGGTGCCGTGGTTCACCCCGGCGACCGACACGAAGTCGTCGACGTACGACGTCCCGCCGAGGTTCTTGAGGTAGTAGCGGCCGCTCAGCGCGCCCATGGAGTGGACGACGATGTCCACCTTCGAGGCGCCCGTCGTCGCCAGCACGGACTTCACCTCGGTGGCCAGCTGCTGGGCGGTGGTGGCGTTCGACTGAGTCCAGTCGTACGACCACGCGAACAGCTCCGAGGAGGAATAGCCGTCGGCCTCGAAGTCCGCGACCCAGTCGTCCCAGCCGCTCGCCGAACCGCTGAGCCCGTGCACGAACACGACCGGGTTGTGACTCGCCGCGTGGGCCGGGGCCGCGGTGAGGGGGACGGAGAGGACGGACAGAAGGAACGATGCGGTCACCGCCGAAACTGCCGTGGCGATACGACGCTTGTGGCGTTGCATGAAGCCTCCTGAAACGGTGGGGTCGCCAGGAGTGTGGGGACGGGTCTACGCGCGCCGCATCGGTGAAGTCGCCAGTCTTTACGGGTCAACTGACCCGCCAGTAACATCGATGGTGTGGTGACGCCGGTGAACCCCCCACCTCTGGACCGCACTTCGCCACCGCCGCTCTCCGACGCGGGGCCCGCCCCGACCGCGGGCGTCCGCGTGCGGCTGCGGCACGTCGCGTACGGCGATCCGCGCGCCGTCGCGGAGCTCCTCCCGCGCCTGACCGAACGACAGGCGGCGGGCCTCGACCCGCTGCCCACCGCGCCCGCCGCCGTCGCGCCCCGGCTGCTGCGCGCCCACCGCCAGGAGATCCGCTCCCTGCCCGACGACACCCGGCTGCTGCTCCTCCTCGCCGCGGCCGATCAGCATCCGGTCGCCACCCACGCCTTCCTGCGCGCCGTCGCCGCGGCCCGCCTCGACACCCGGCCGCTGGAGGCCGCCGACGTGGCGGGCGTCGCACATACAGCCGTCGACGGGGCGGAGTTCCGCGACGCCTGGACGAGGATCGCCGCGTACGAGGCCGCCTCCCCGGCGGACCGGCGCGAGGCCCACCGGCTGCTCGCCCGGGTGCTGAGCGGCAAGGGCGAAGCGCCCCGCCGCTCCTGGCACCGGGCCGCGGGCGCCCTCGGTCCCAGCGCGCGCCTCACCGCGGAACTCCGCACGTCCGCCGACCGGGCCCGGGCCGCCGGCGACACGGCGCTGGCCGGTGCGCTCGCCGAACGCGCCGCCGCCCTCTGCACCGAGCCGGGCACCCGCACCCGGCTGCTGGCCGGCGCCGCCGCCGACGCCTGGCGCACCGGCGACGCGGACCGGGCCCGCACCCTGGCCGCCCGCACCGACGACCCCGCCCTGAACGGAGCCCTCGCCCTGCGCGCGGGCAACGCGGCAGAGGCCTTCGACGCACTGCTGACGGCGGCGATCCGGGCCGGACGACCGGGGGTTCCGGGCCGGTACGGCGTTTCGGGAAGCCCGGCCGGGGGCGTGGCCGGGCGGGGCGGTGCGGGCAGGCCGGCCGGGTACGACGGCGCACGCGCGGACAGCCCGGTTCAGGCACGTGGCGCGGGTCGGGTGGGTGAGGCCGTGGAGTTGCTTGCCCTGGTCACCGAGGCCGCCGTCTACACCGGGGATCTGCGGCGGTGCCGGGAGGCGTTCCTGGTCGCCCACTGGCTGGGCGTGCCGCCGCCCGGCGCGCTCGGCGGGCTGGCCGCGGCGGTGGAGGGCCGCTACGAGGACGCCCGGGACCTGCTCAAGCGGACCGCCGGACGGTGCGGGCCCGGCGGCGACCCCACCCTGCTGATCCACGCCGGCATCGCCGCCCTGATGCTGGGAGACCACTCCCGCGCCGCCACCGCCACCCTCCGGGCGGCCGACGCGGCCCGGTCCCGGGGCACGCTCGCGACCGTCGCGCAGGCCATGGAGTTCCGTGCCTACGCCGACTTCTGGACGGGCCGCTCCCGCGCCGCCGAGGCCGCCGCCCGGGAGGCGCTGGAACTGGCGTACGTCACCGGGCAGGACAACGGCGCCTGCCATCTGCGGGCCGCCCTGGCCATGTTCGCGGCGGTCACCGGCGACGAGGAGGCCTGCCAGGAGCATGCGCGGGCCGCCCGCTCCCACGCCCTGGCGCGCGGGCTCGGCCTGCCCGCCGCCCTCGCCCAGTGGGCGCTCGCCTTCCTCGACCTGACGGGCGGCCGCTTCCCCGCCGCGGCGGCCCGGCTGCGCGCCCTCGCCGGTTTCGGCCCCGGCCACGGCCACCGCGCCATCCGGCACCTGGCCACCCCCCACTACGTGGAGGCCGCCGTCCGCACCGGCGACACCCGTGTCGCGCGCGCCGCCCACGCCGACTACCACCGCTGGGCGAGCGCCGTCCGCAGCCCCGACGACCTGGCCCTCAGCGCCCGCTGCCGGGCCCTGCTCGCCCCCGGCGCCGAGGCCGTCGACCACTACCGCACCGCCCTCGACCTGCACGCCCGGGGCACCCGCGACTACGAACGTGCCCGCACGGAGCTGCTGTTCGGCAGCGCGCTGCGCCGACTGCGCCGCCGCGGCGAGGCACGCGACCGGCTGCACAGCGCCCTGGAGGCGTTCGAGTCCTTCGGCGCCCCGCACTGCGCGGCCCGGGCCCGCGCGGAACTCCGCGCCCTCGGTACCCCGTTGCCCCCGCCGCCCACCGCACAGACCGGCCCGACCGCCCGGCTGACGCCCCAGCAGCTGGTGATCGCCCGCATGGCCGCCGAGGGCGCCACCAACCGCGAGATCGCCGACCGCCTCGCCCTCAGCCCCCGCACGATCGACCACCATCTGCGCGGCGTCTTCGCCCGCCTGGACATCAGGTCGCGGATCGAACTGGTACGGCTGCTCGGGGACGACGCCCCCGGCAACCGCTGAGGCACCCCCTCAGGGAGCGTGGCGTACGCGGAACGCCTCCGCGTCCCAGGTCCCGGCCAGCCGCGGAGCCAGCCAGCCCGGCGCCATCGCGCAGAACTCCTCGGGCGGCAGCGCCCCGGCCCCGGCGGGCAGCGCGCCCAGCAGCGGGACCCCGGCCACCTCCGGGAGATCGGCGAGGTTGCAACGGCAGGCCAGGTCAGGGGAGCCGGGCCAGCTGCCGATCACCACGCCCAGCAACTCGATCTCCCGGGAGCGCAGTTCGCGCGCCGTCAGCTCGGTGGTGTTCAGCGTGCCCAGCCCGGCCGAGGCGACGACCAGCACCGGCGCCTTCAGCAGCCGGGCCGCGTCCGCGAGCGTGCCGCCCGCCGCGTCGAACCGGACGAGCAGCCCGCCCGCCCCCTCGACCAGCACCAGATCGTGCTCCGTGGCCAGCTTGGCGGCGGCCTCGGCCACCTCGTGCGGATGCACCGGCGCCATGCCCGCCCGCCGCGCCGCCGTACCCGGGGCCAACGGCTCCGGATAGCGGGCCAGTTCGGCCGTCGTCACGGCTCCCGCGAGCCGCGCGACCTCGTCGGCGTCCCCGCGCTCCTCGGGCCGTACACCCGTCTGCGCGGCCTTCAGCACGGCGACCGACCGCCCCGCCGCCACCGCCGCGGCCGCCACGGCGGCGGTCGTGACCGTCTTGCCGACCTCCGTGCCCGTGCCCGTGATCACCAGTACCGGCATCTCATCCCTCCCGCGCCGCCGCGCACACGGCACGCGCGATCCGCGCCACGTCCGCGTCACCGGTGACGTACGGCGGCATCGTGTAGATCAGGTCGCGGAAGGGCCGCAGCCAGACGCCCTCGCGCACGGCGGCCCGGGTGGCCGCCGCCATGTCGACTTCGTGGTCCAGCTGTACGACCCCGATCGCGCCCAGGACCCGTACGTCCCGCACTCCCGGCAGCCGCGCGGCCGGAGCGAGCCCGTCACGCAGACCCGCCTCGACCCGCTTGACCTCCGAGAGCCAGTCCTGCCCGAGCAGCAGCCCGATGGAGGCGCAGGCGACGGCCGCCGCCAGCGGATTGCCCATGAACGTCGGCCCGTGGGCCAGCACCGGCACCTCGCCCCGCGAGATGCCGTCGGCCACGCGCGCGGTGCACAACGTCGCCGCCATCGTCAGGTAGCCGCCGGTCAGGGCCTTGCCCACGCACATCACGTCCGGGGTCACGGCCGCGTGGTCCGCCGCGAACAGTGCGCCGGTGCGCCCGAAGCCGGTCGCGATCTCGTCGAACACCAGCAGCACGTCATGCGCGTCGCACGCCTCGCGCAGCGTGCGCAGATACGCCGGGGAGTGGAACCGCATCCCGCCCGCGCCCTGCACCACCGGCTCCACGATCACGGCGGCCAGCTCACCGGCGTGCCGCTCGATCAGATCGTGCAGCCGGCCGGCGTAGGCGTCCTCGTACTCCACCGGCGGCGCGTCCGCGAACACCTGGCGCGGGAGGACCCCGCTCCACAGCTCGTGCATCCCGCCCTCGGGATCGCACACGGACATCGGCTGCCAGGTGTCGCCGTGGTAGCCGCCCCGCCAGGTCAGCAGCCGCCGCTTCTCCGGACGGCCGAGCGAACGCCAGTACTGCAGGCACATCTTGACCGCGACCTCGACCGACACCGAACCGGAGTCGGCCAGGAAGACATGCTCGAGCCCCTCCGGCGACATGTCGACAAGGAGCTTCGCGAGGCGTACGGCGGGCTCGTGGGTGAGCCCGCCGAACATCACATGGCTCATCCGCCGCAACTGCGAGCGCGCCGCCTCGTTCAGGACCGGGTGGTTGTAGCCGTGGATCGCCGACCACCACGACGACATGCCGTCGACGAGTTCACCCGAGCCGTCGGCGAGCCGGAGCCGGACCCCGCTCGCCGACTCCACGACGAGCGGATCGACACGCCCCGGCATCGGACCGTACGGATGCCACACGTGCCGCCGGTCCAGCTCCAGCAGCTCCGGCACGCTCGGGCCGGACAGGTCAGGCATTGGGCGCGAGGTCCGTTCCGGCACCCCGGCGGCGGACGGCGACGAGGTCGGTGCGGGGCTCGCCCGCCACCGCGGCGGCCGCGGCGGTACCGCAGACGCCGCCGCCCTCATGGGAGCCGCACCCCGCGTCCGCGTGCGACCCGCAGCCGGCCTCGGCGTGCGACCCGCACCCCGCCTCCGCGTGCGCACCGCAGCCGCCCCCGGCCGCCGCGCGGTGCTCCGGCAGCGTCACCTCGCCGGCGCCCTCCACCTCGAACCCGGCGTCCGCGATCATCTCCAGGTCGGCCTTGCCCGCCTGGCCCTCACTGGTCAGGTAGTCGCCGAGGAAGATGGAGTTGGCCAGGTTCAGGGCCAGCGGCTGCATGGTGCGCAGGTGCACCTCACGGCCGCCCGCGATGCGCACCTCGACGTCAGGGCAGACGAACCGGACCATCGCCAGGATGCGCAGGCAGCGCTGCGGGGTGAGGTGCCACTCCTTGGCGAGCGGCGTGCCCTCCATCGGGATCAGGAAGTTCACCGGCACGGAGTCCGGGTCCAGCTCGCGCAGCGAGAAGACGACGTCGACCAGGTCCTCGTCGCTCTCGCCCATGCCCGCGATGAGACCCGAACAGGCGGACAGCCCGGCGGCGTGCGCCTTCTGCACCGTGTCCACCCGGTCGGCGTACGTGTGCGTGGTCGTGATGTCCGCGTACGTCCCCTCGGAGGTGTTGAGGTTGTGGTTGTACGCGTCCGCGCCGGCCTCGCGCAGCCGCTCGGCCTGGCCGTCGGAGAGCAGACCGAGGCAGGCGCACACCTCGACCTCCTCGTTCTGCTCCTTGATCGTCCTGATCGTCTCGGAGACCCGGTCCACGTCCCGGTCCGTCGGACCGCGCCCGCTGGCCACCAGGCAGACCCGCTTGGCACCCCCGGCCAGGCCCGCGGCGGCGGCCTGGGAGGCCTGGTCGGGCTTGAGCCAGGTGTACTTCAGGATCTCGGCCTTGGAGCCGAGCCGCTGGGAGCAGTAGGAGCAGTCCTCGGGGCACAAGCCGGACTTGAGGTTCACCAGGTAGTTAAGTTTCACGCGCCGGCCGAACCAGTGCCGGCGCACCTTGCCGGCCGCGGCCACCACATCGAGTACGTCTTCGTCGGAGGTGGCCAGTACGGCGAGCGCTTCCTCGCGGGTCGGCAGCTCGCGCCGAAGCCCCTTGTCCACCAGCGTGTTCAGCAGGTCCATGAGGTCCGATCCTGTCCTACGTGACTGCTCCGGGCCAAGGAGAGTTTGCACAACGGAGACGGCTTGGCCGTGTGGGTATTGCCACACCCTGGGCGGCTGGGCGTCCGGTTAGTGTCTGTCCACTGCCTACAAAATCCCCGGAGGAGCCATGGCGTTCGGCTGGATCGACGACCAGGCGGAGCAGCGCCGCCGCGCCGGACTGGTACGGACCCTCCGGCCCCGGGTCGCCGGCTCACCGCTCCTCGACCTCGCGAGCAACGACTACCTGGGCCTGGCCCGCCATCCCGAGGTGACCGAGGGGGCCGCGAGTGCCGCCCGGACCTGGGGTGGCGGCTCCACCGGCTCCCGGCTGGTGACCGGCACCACGGAACTGCACACCGAGCTCGAGCGCGAGCTGGCCGGGTTCTGCGGCTTCGAGGCGGCCCTGGTGTTCTCCTCCGGCTACGCCGCCAACCTCGCGGCCGTCACCACGCTCGGGCCGCACGGCTCCCTGATCGTCTCCGACGCGGGCAACCACGCGTCCCTCATCGACGGCTGCCGGCTGGCCCGCGGCACGACCCAGGTCGTCGGGCACGCCGACCCGGAGGCGGTCCGCAAGGCCCTGGACACGCACGAGGGGGCCGCGGTCGCCGTCTCCGACACGGTGTTCTCCGTCGACGGGGACGCGGCGCCGCTGGCCGCGCTCGCCGAGGCGTGCCGGGCGCACGGCGCCGGGCTGGTCCTCGACGACGCCCATGGCCTGGGCGTCCTGGGCGACGGCGGCCGGGGAGCCCCGTACGCGGCCGGGCTCGCCGGGGCCGAGGACGTGGTCGTCACGGTCACCCTGTCCAAATCGCTGGGCAGTCAGGGCGGTGCCGTCCTCGGACCGGCCCGGGTGATCGACCACCTGGTCAACGCGGCACGAACGTTCATCTTCGACACGGGTCTCGCTCCCGCCGCGGCGGGAGCGGCCCTGGCGGCCCTCAGGCTGCTGCGCCGTGAGCCGGAACGGGCCAAGAGGGCGCGTGAGGTGGCCGCGGAACTGCACGCGCGCCTGACGGCCGCGGGCCTTGAGGCGGTGCGCCCGGACGCCGCGGTCGTCTCCGTGCGTGCCCCGTCCCCGGAGGGGGCCCTGCGCTGGGCGGCCGACTGCCGGGCGGCAGGCCTGGCCGTGGGCTGCTTCCGTCCTCCTTCCGTGCCCGACGGCATCTCACGGCTCAGGCTGACCGCCCGAGCGGACCTCTCCGGGGCCGAGATCGAACGCGCTGTACGAGTGATCGGCGAGACGCGACCATGAGTCGGCGTGACACGGCCGTGCGCCGCCTGGACGGAAACTGATCAGCGGAGCGCGGCGAGGAACCCCGCCCAGCTCCCGGGGGAGAAGAGCAGCGCGGGGCCGGCCGGGTCCTTGGAGTCGCGTACGGCGAGCAGTCCGGTCCAGGGACCGGAGTGCGGCCTCGCCGTCTCCACACAGTTGTTCGCTCCGGTGCTGTAGCTGCTGCGCAGCCACCCCACGTCGTGCAGGTCGGTGCTGGAAGGTACGTTCCGAGGCAGTGCAGACATGGTGCCTCCTTACGCGCCGTCAATTGTCCCGGCGATGTAATCCAACGAGTCCTCGGGTGAAAGGGCTTGGACCTGAAGGGAGTTGAAGGCCTCTGAGTAGGCCCGGAGGTCTTCTTTCCGCTCGAGGTAGAGGCTACTCGTCAAGTGGTCGAGAACAACCACGTCCAGATCAGAAGTGCGCGGAAATGAGAAGATAACGAAAGGGCCGGTGATACCGATATGCGCCCCGGCGGAGAAGGGCAACACCTGGAGGCGCACCTGCGGCAGACGCGCCGCCTCGGCGAGCCGCTCAAGCTGCCGCGCCATCACATCCGGTCCGCCGACCTCCCGCCGCAGCACCCCCTCGTCCAGGACGGCGCTGAGCTCCAGCGGCGGATCCGACCGCAGCACGTCCTGCCTGGCCAGCCGCACCTCCACCAGCGCGTCCAGCCGCTCCTCGGTGTCGTCGGTGTCGTCGGGGCTCCCGCTCACGGCCGCCCGGGTGACGGCACGGGCGTACTCCGGCGTCTGCAGCAGCCCAGGGACCACCGATGTCTCCAGGGTGCGCATCCCGCTCGCCTGCGACTCCAGGCTGATGAAGTCACGGTAGGTGGGTGGCAGCACCCCCCGGTAGGCGTGCCACCAGTGGTGCCGGCCGCCGCCTTCGTCCGATCCCGCCAGCACCATCAGCAACTCACGCAGTTGGCGGTCCGTCACCCCGTAGGCGTCCAGGAGTAACCGCACATCGGCCGATTTCACCCCGCTGGCGCCCGTCTCGATCCGGCTCACCTTCGACTGGTGCCAGCCCACCAGACGGGCGGCCTCACCGCTGGTGAGGCCCGCGCCGGTGCGCAGCGTGCGCAGTTCGTCGCCCAGTTTCCGGCGGCGCACCGCGGGACCGTTCTGCATGGGCCACTCCTTACTCGCCATTACTCCTTACGTGCCGCTCGAATACGGTCTGCCGTCGCAGAGTTCACCGCTTCGAGCGACAGATATATGCATATCCTGGTGGATCCCACCCGCTGACCGGCGTGCTGATGGCAGTCTGGCGATGAAGCACCAGTCCGGGACCGTACTCGAACCATCCGCTCCGTGTCGGACTCCGGTCCCGTGGGAAAGGGGCGACGTCGCCATGGCAGACCATCTGGAAGCATCCGTCACTCTGCCGAGCGATCCCGCCTCGGTCGCCGCGGCCCGCACCTATGTCGTGGGCACCCTCGCGGAGTGGGGCCTGCCGTCGGACACCGACACGGCCGACACCGTCCGGCTCATCGTCTCCGAACTCGCCACCAACGCCGTGCAGCACACCTTCGGGCAGTCACCCACCTTCACGGTGGACCTCGCGCTCGACCGTGACGAGCACCTGCGCATCGGTGTCACCGACAGCCATCCCCGTCTCCCGAGGAGACTCCCCGCGGCCGTGCAGCAGGACAACGGCCGCGGCCTGGTCATCATCCGCTGGCTGACTGTCGAGTGCGGCGGCCGGCTCAGGGTGCGGCGCACCCGCGAGGGGGGCAAGACCGTCCTCATCGAGCTGCCGTGGTCGGTACCGGCCCGGCCGGTCACGACAACGGGGCAGCAGGAGCCTTAGGGCCTGTCTGACAATTCCCGTCGTCCGCCCGAAGGGCGGGCCCCGCGGCGGCGATGGGGGTCCCCCCGCGCGAGCGCGTTCGAGCGTGGGGGAGCGTGCGATCGCAAGGCGCCGGAGCGCCCTCGTGGCGGAGCCACGTGGGTGGTTCGGCAACGCGGCATGGGGGTCCCCCCGCGCGAGCGAAGCCGAGCGTGGGGGAGTGCGTGCCAGACGCCGCGGGGCAGGCGGGAATTGTCAGACAGGCCCTAGGGGCGGTGCGGGGCTGTCCGGTCCCGCACCGCCCCTGAGAGGGCGCCTCACGGCCGAGCACGGCTCCGGGGTGGCCCTGTACCCGGAGCCGCGCGAGGCGTGACGGCCGGTCAGCTGACGCGGCCGTACCAGACGCTCCGCGTCCAGATCTTCTGCAGCTTCACCACGTCGCCCGTCTTGGGGGCGTGCCAGATCTTCCCCTTTCCGGCGTAGATGCCGACGTGGTAGACGTTCGACCCCGAATGGAAGAAGACCAGGTCTCCGGCCTTGCGGTTGCCGGCCGAGATGTGGTGGGTCTTGTTGTACTGCTGGGCGGCCGTCCGCGGCAGGGTCTTGCCCGCCTTCTTGAACGAGTACAGCGTGAGCCCCGAGCAGTCGAACCTGCGCGGCCCGGTGGCGCCCCACTTGTACGGGGAGCCCTTCTTGGACGCCGCGATCTGGAGTGCCTTCGTCGCCGGAGTCGCGGCGGCGGCGTCGGGGGCGACACCGGGTACCGCTATCGAGCCGCCGACGGCGGCGATGGCGAAGGCCGAGGCCGTACCGGCCCGGACCATGAGCGACGGGACACGATTGAGCGCAGTCATGCGCAACCCTTCGTCAGCCGCCTGTGAAGGATGACCTGTCGGATTCGGGCTGGCGAAGTTGCCCGGCCGCGTTGCCGCGGCTTCACCCCAAGGGCTGCTCGGAAGCGAACGGATGTCCGCTCCGGCGACCCGTCTTGCTCGGGTCCTCCACTCCTGCCGATCCACTCCTGTCGACCGGTCATCCGGGCGGCGGCAGGACTCGGCGTCCGCTCGGATCGCCCCGCCGTTGTGGCGGGGGCTTGTCGTCAGACAGGGATCTTCGCCCACAACTGTCTGAAAATCCCAACGGAACCAGGGATTTGTGGTGTTACTCACCACTCGCCCGTTCGGGTGGACAGGTGTGTGCTCGAGCCGCTGACGGGACAGCCGCGCACCCTCCGACCAGGGCAGAAGCCTCTCCCGGCGGTCATCGCCCGGGCGGTTCGCGCAACTTCGGAGACCCTGGAAAAGGATGCGCTGCTACTCCGAACGTGGGTACGTCTTTTGGGCCGTTTCGACTCAGACCCGAGCCCGCAAGCGTCAACCGGCGCCGTCCGGGGGCACGGTGACGCGCGCGGTACGGCGCTCGCCGTCCAGCACCCTGAGCGCCCGGGCCAGGGTGGCCGCGTGCAGCTCCGTCTCGCCCCGCTGGTGCATCAGCGTCAGCGCGTCGCACAGTTCCACCGCCTTGCGCACCAGCGCCTGGGCGGCCCGCAGTCCACGGTAGGTGTCACCGTGCTGCGCCGGGTTGATACGCCCCAGCAGGTCGACCACGTCCAGGTAACGGTCGATCAACTCGCCCTCGGCGCGGGTCAGGGCCGGCAGCGGCGGCAGTTCCGGTGGCAGCATCGGCGGCTCACCCCGCGTCCGGAGCGGCGGTGTGCGACGCCCTGCGGCTGGGGATGATTCCGTCCACCAGCCCGTACTCCAACGCGCCCCGGGCGTCCAGCATCAGGTCCCGCTCGAGGTCGGCGTGGACCTGGTCCGGGGTGCGGCCGGTGTGGTGAACGAGCATCCCCTCCAGCAGGCCGCGCATCCGGGTCAGCTCCTCCGCCTGGATGAACAGATCGCTCGGCTGACCCTGCGTCGGCTCGGGCAGCGCCGGCTGCCGGAGCACCAGCCGCGCGCCCGGCAGCGCGAACCGCTTGCCCGGCGTACCGGCCGCGAGCAGCACCGCGGCGGACGACACCGCCTGCCCCAGGCAGATCGTCTGCACGTCGCAGCTGATGTACCGCAGGGTGTCGTAGATCGCCGTCATCGCGCTGAACGTGCCGCCGGGGGAGTTGATGTACAGCGAGATGTCCCGGTCGGGGGCGTCGTGCTCCAGATGCATGAACTGCGCCATGACGTCGTTGGCCGAGGCGTCGTCGACCGGTGTCCCGAGGAAGACGATCCGCCCCTCCAGCAGCTTCGAGTACGGATCGAGCGTGCGGTGACCGGTGCTCGTGCGCTCGGTGAACTCGGGCAGGACGTGGCGGGCGAACGGTCGGGTCATGGCATACCCCTCCTCACGGCAGAGCCGTCTCCGATGGATCGGCATCTGTAAAAAATGTACAGGATGTACGTAACGTTATGATGGGGGTACGCTCTAATGATCCACATATCACAGCAGGTCAGACCGTGTTTACGCTGATCGTGAAGCAGGTTTCTCTCACGACCATCAGGTATGTTCAGGCAGCCGCGTCGTCCTCGAAGCCGAGCAGAACCATGAGGTGATCCGAGGCGGCGCGCAGGTCCTCGGGGCTCGGATGGACATGGACGCGCTTCGTGAACGACGCGCTCGCGTTGTCGTATGTCGAGGTGGGCGATGGCGTCCGGGTCGGTGATCGGCGGTGGCAGGGGGTGCAGCGGGCGGGCGTCTGCGATGCCTTGGTGGGGCCGGTGGGAGTTGTAGGGCTGTTCGAACTCGCGCAGGGCGTGGAGCAGGTGGCGCTGGTTCCAGACCAGGGCCACTCCAGTCGGGTTCGGCGCTCGAGGACACGACAGCCGGGGGAGGTCTCCTTCGGCGGGTAACGAGTAGGGGGACATAGAGGGCATGCCAGTGATGGCTCCTACTCCTGGCTTGATGCGCGTGTGCTTCGTGCACAGGGGAGCAGGGAGAAAGAGGCAGAGAAGCCGTCGGTTCAGGCGGTGCCGACGGTCCAGGACGAGACCACGGCGAGGGCCTGCGACGGGTTGAGGCGGGGATCACAGAAGGATGTGTAGCGGTCCCCGACGGAGTCGAGATCGGCCTCGGTGAAGGCGCACTCGGTGACGTCGTCCGGCGTCGTCTCCAGGTGCAGTCCGCCGGCGACGCCGCCGCCGGCGCGCACGGCCTGGACGAAGCGGGACACCTCAAGCGAGACGGTCTCCACGAGCCGTGTCTTGTAACCGCCGGGCGCAGTGACGGTGTTGCCGTGCACGGGGTCGCTGAGCCAGATGACGGGGTGACCCGCGCCGCGTACGGCTTCCACGAGGCGGGGCAGCCGGTCGCTGACAGCGTCGGCTCCCATCCGTGCGATGAGGGTGAGCCGCCCGGGGTCGCGCCACGGGTCGAGCTTCTCGCACAGGGCGAGCAGTTCGTCGGGCTCCATGGTGGGGCCGACCTTGCACGCCACGGGGTTGCTCACCTCGGCGAGCAGGGCAACGTGGGCGCCGTCGACCTGGCGGGTGCGCTCGCCGATCCACGGCCAGTGGGTCGAGCCCAAGAACATCCGGCCCTTGTCGTCCATGCGCAGCATGGGTATCTCGTAGTCCAGCAGCAGTGCCTCATGGCTGGTCCACACCAGCGCCTCCACGACCTCGCGCCCTGCGGCGCGGTCGCGCCAGCCCAGGTGCTCGACGATGTCACAGGCGGCCATGTAGCCGGTGAGGATGCGCAGTGGATCGGGCCGGCGCCTTTCGGGGTCGGGCTCCGGGCCGTTGACCATGTGTCCCCGGAAAACAGGGAGTTCGGCGCCGTCGATCACTTCGGTGGGCTTGGAACGGGGCTTGGCGAACTGCCCCGCGATACGTCCTGCCCGCAGGACGGGTTTACCGGTGATCAGGCCGAGCGCCCCGGCGAGCAGGTCGAGCAGCGCGATCTTCCGTGCGACATGGTGGCGTGTGCATTCCCGCGGGTCCTCGGCGCAGTCACCGGACTGCAGCACCATGGCTTCGCCGAGCGCCGCCCTGCCCAGCAGAGTCCGCAGCGTGGCCAGGTCGTCGGCCTGTATGAGAGTGGGGCGCGTGGCAAGTGACTCGCCCACCCGGCCAGCCTGTGAAAGGTCGCTCCATTCGGGTTGCTGCGATGCCCCGCGTATACGAATCTCCCGCTTTACGTCTTCCAAGACGTACTCCGATCCAGCGGTGTTGTTGTACCTGTCAGGCCGGTATTCCGGTGCGCTTGATTTCCGGAACCGGAATGCCTAGAGCCCGCAACTGCTGGAACGGGTTCATGAACTCCCGCTCCCGCTTGATCTTGCCGTTCTCCAGCTCGAACGAGTGCAGGAAGTGATTCTCGTAGTACCCCTCCGGGTAGTCGCCGAAGAGAATTTTTCCGCGACCGTCGCACTCCACCCAGAAATGGTTGGGGTTCTGGGTCTCGAAGATCTGGATGTTGTACCACTCCCAGTCCGGGAAGCACTTCAGCGACCAGACGGCGTGTTCGGCCAGCCGGTCCCTGCCATGGGTGGCGACGGGTTCACCGGTGTCAGTGGTCCACAGACCACCGATGCCGTCCTCGGTGAACAGCTCGTGCCGACGCAGCCGGTCCTGACCCTTGGTATTCATGTAGCGCTCGACGGTGGCGCGGTTGATTCGACGCAGCTCGACCTCGTCGCTGAATCCCTGAGAATTAACGGATTCCGACACAACGCTCTCCTTACATGTGATTTACGTCAAGAGCTCGCTGCGATCTGGTCGAATCCTTATCGCAGCCCGGGAAATAGGTTGACTGGGAGGCTTTTCAGCGCGTTCCCTGATCGGATATTGACACGGTGAATGCTGCCGACTGCCCGCCGTTGCCTGCGACCGTGTCCGTTCGCAGGCAACGGCGGTGCTGTCTCGGAGCCGTCCGCAATCGACCGGAACTCGGTGTCAGAGGCGGAGTTCGGGGCGGTAGATGTCCAGCCAGGTGCTCAGGTCGAGCACGCGCTCCATGCCGTTGCGGACGTGGATCGGCATGGAGGCCGAGTCCTGCTGCGTGATGTCCTCCAGCCAGCTGCGGTCGACCAGGTCGAAGACCGGGTCGTTGGTCGTGAGCAGTTCCTTGGACTGCTGCAGCAGCGCGCTGTTGTAGTGCGGGTCCAGGGTGGCGGGGTAGGAGCTCTTCACCCGGTTCAGTACCGATTTGGGCAGCAGGTCGGCCGTCGCGGCGCGGAGCAGGCTCTTCTCCCGGCCGTCGAAGGTCTTCAACGACCACGGGGTGTTGTAGACGTACTCCACGAGGCGGTGGTCGCAGAAGGGGACCCGGACCTCCAGCCCGACAGCCATGCTGATCCGGTCCTTGCGCTCCAGGAGCATCCGGACGAAGCGCGTCAGGTGCAGGTAGCACATCACCCGCATCCGCATCTCGTGGTCGCTCTCGCCCTCGGCCCTCTCGACCTCGCCGACCGCGTCGGAGTAGCGGTCGCGGATGTAGGTGGGCAGGTCGAGGACGGCGGTGATGTCGGCGTTGAACCGGTCCGACGACTGGGCCTGCGGGCCGGTGACGAAGACGTCCATCCAGGGGAAGGTTTGCGCGGCTTGGACCTCCGGCTGGTGGAACCACCGGTACCCGCCGAAGACTTCGTCGGCGGACTCGCCGGACAGGGCGACCGTGGACTGCTGTCGGACGGCCTGGAACAGCTGGTAGAGCGAGGCATCCACGTTACCGAAGCTGAACGGACTGTCCCGCGCGGTAATGACGGCGCGGCGCACGTCCGGGTCGGCGATCGCGGCGTGGTCGAGCGCGATGGACTCGTGCTGCGAGCCGACGTGCGCAGCCACCTCGAGTGCGTACGGGGCGTCCATCGTGCCACGCAGTTCGTCGCCGACGAAGTGGTCCTTCCGCCCGACGAAGTCCACCGCGAAGCTGCGCACCTTCTCGCCGGGCTCGCCGTGCTCCCCGGACCGGCCCAGCTTGGCGGCGGCCAGCGCGGTGATCGCGCTGGAGTCCAGACCACCGGAGAGCAGAGTGCAGCGCGGGACGTCGGAGACCAGCTGGCGGCTGACGATGTCCTCGAGCAGTCCGCGCACGGTGGCGACGGTGGTCTTCTGGTCGTCGGTGTGCGGACGGGTGGGCAGCGTCCAGTAGCGGTGCTCTCGCAGGCCGGAGCGGTCGACGGTGACCAGGCCGCCCGGGAGCACCTCGTGCATTCCGCACCACACCGCGCTGCCCGGCGTCTGGGTGAGGCCGGCCAGCTCCCGTAGGCCGGCGAGGTCGACCGCGCGGTCCGCCAGCGGGTTGGCGAGGATCGTCTTCGGCTCGGAGCCGAACATCACCCCGTCGTCGGTGCTGGAGTAGTAGAGCGGCTTGACTCCCATCCGGTCGCGGATCATCACGAGCTTCTCGACCCGGGAGTCCCAGACGGCGAAGGCGAACATGCCGTTGAGCCGTTCGGCGACCGCTCCGCCCCACTCCAGGTAGCCGTGAAGCACGACCTCGGTGTCGCTGCGGGTCTCGAACCGGTGACCCCGGCGGATCAGCTCGCTCCTGAGCTCGGTGTAGTTGTAGACTTCACCGCTGTAGGTGAGCGCCACCGGGCCGTCATCGGTGGGCACCACCATGGGCTGGATGCCGCCTTCGAGGTCGATGATCGCCAGCCTCCGATGACCGAGCGCCGCGTGCCGGTCGAGCCAGGCACCTCCGGCGTCCGGGCCCCGGCAGGCCATGGTCTCCGTCATCGCGTCCAGCTGCGTGCGCTGCTGAGTCAGATCCCGGTCGAACGAGATCCAGCCCGTAATTCCACACATCGGCTTGCCTTCCTTCCCCTCGAGTACATGATCCAGAGCACGATCAGGGTTGGAGCTGGTCCGCGCGCCAGCCGGAACCATCACGCTCGTAACGAAGTCTCTGGTGCGACCGGTCTTCCGGTCGGCCTGCCAGACCTCGACCGACCGACACGGCTCCAACAGACAGCCCAGCAGTGATCCTGGCGAGGCAGCGCCGAGCTGCTCCGGCCCAGTTCCCGGGCCTGCTTCCACAACGCGTCCTCGTCCGGCAGCGGCCCGCTCTGGTGCGATGCCACCGACATCGGGTTCGTGCCGACGGGCCGGGCGGCCCCAGGGCGTCGGACTCCTTGTCGGGCAGCGGCCGGGTCGGGCCGCTCACCCTCACCTGGCGGTCGGCTCACGCCCGTAGAAGACGCCCGAGGCCCAGCCCGTGGAGGCCGGCGCCGGCGCCCGGCTCGCGCCCGGCTTTCGCGACAGAGAGTCCGGCGCAGCCCGTACCTTCGTGGCGTTGTCCCTCACGGGCTACTCCTCTTGTATGGGGAACGGTGGTATGCCGAGGGCGGTCGGCTGATGCCGGGTGGACTGGCAGGACCTGGCCGCAGGCCTGCGCGAGTGGGCGGGTGGGTGGGGCCGCGCCGTACGCCGGGCCGGGAGGTTCACTCCGGCGACGCGCCACCAGTGGCGGCTTTGGCGTCCCGCCCGGGGGCTGTCGCGCCTGGCGGATTCCGGGGCCGTCGGCGGCCCGGGCCTTGTCGTCGAACTCCCTAAGGTTGCAGCCTGCTTGTGCGCCAGCCGTCGCCGTGACGGTCGTAGCGCAGCCTGCGGTGCGCCCTGTCCGGGTCCGCGCTCCAGAACTCGACGGCTGCCGGGCACAGCCGGTATCCGACGAACCGAGCCGGGCGGGGCAGCGCGGTACCCGTGGCCGACAGCCGCTCGGCCTCGACGCGCAGGGCCGCGGCGTCCTCGAGCAGCTCGCTCTGCCGGGACGCCGCCGACATGGCGTGCAGGGGGATCGGGCGGCCGAACCACAAAGCGTTCGACTCGGCGTCGGACATCTGCGCCACGGGGCCGGAGAGGATCAGCTGCTGGCCCGTCTCCCGCCAGTAGAGCACGCCGGACGCCCAGCCCGTGGCGGACAGCTCGCGGCCCTTCCGGCTGGTGCTGTGGCTGGTGAACACCAGGCCCTGCTCGGTCGTTTCGAGGACGGCGACGATCCGGTTGGAGGAGCGGCCCTCGGCGTCCGCAGTGGCCAGCGCCAGCGCGAGCGGTTCCCGGACACCGCGCGCGACGGCCTGCTCGATCCATTGCTTCACGAGCGCCATCGGTTCCGGTGGTGGTGCCTCGTATTCGGGGAAGTCGAGACCGATCTCACCGGTGAGACTCTCCAGCCTGCTGGTACCCATCACAACCTCGCTCTCGCGCATTCACACGTAGATGACGCCGCGGGCGACGACAACGCCGTGGCCGCCCACCCGGACGTCGTCGACGTGGTCCCCCGACCCGTGGGCGGTGGCGAACATGTAGGAAGGGCGACCCATGTCGGCCCCCTGGAGGATTTCGATCTCCTGCCCGTACTCAGCGAGTCCGTGCCGGGCGAGGTGGATGGCGAGCGGTCCGGCCGCGGAGCCCGTGGCCGCGTCCTCGACCACGCCGTAGGCCGGCGAGAACATCCGCGTACGCCAGTGCGTGCCGCTGCCGGCGAAGCAGTTGGCGGCCATGTCGGGGAACTGGGCCAGGGCGCGGTGGTCGGGGTCGAGAGCGGACAGAGTGGCCACGCTCGGCAGTCCCACGAAGACGTGGCGGGGCCCGTTGCGGTAGATCTCCACCGGTACGGTCGACCGCTCGACCCCCAGCGCCTGAATGAGCTCCTTGACGCGCTCGTACAGCTTCCACGTCGGCACCGGCTGCCGCATCCGGACGGCTACTCCCCCGTCGTCGCAGAACTCGAACGGGATGATACCCATGGCTGTCTCCAGTCGCAGGGTGTCCGTCTTCTTGACCTCGCCGAGAGCCACGGCCGTTCCGAGCAACGGATGACCGGCGAACGGCAGCTCGTTGACCGGTGTGAAAATCCGGATCCGGGCGTCTGCGCCCTGCTGGGCGGAGAGCACGAAGGTGACCTCCGACAGGTTCATTTCCTTGGCTATGCGCTGCATCCGGTCGCTGGTGAGGTCGTCGGCGTCGAAGAAGACGGCCACGGGGTTGCCTTCGAGCGGAGTGCGGGAGAAGGCGTCCACGACCACGTACTCGTGCATGAGGGTCTCCGTAATGTGTGAGTTGGCCCTAGGCCGTGAACACCGAGCCGGCCCCGTGGAGGGCGGCCACCGCGTACGCGCCCTCCACGACGGCTTCGGCGGTGAAGACCGAGCGGTGGGTCGGCGGATAGCCGATCAGTTCGGACGCCCGGTTCGGCGGGAGGACTTGGGGCCGGTCGTCCTCCCACACCATCACCGCGCCCCACCGGTTGCGGTCCCGGTCCGCCATCCAGAACTTCAGACGCAACCCGCGGACGCCAGCCCATTGCTCGACCGCGTCCTGACGTATGTGCTCCCGGAGCGAGTCGATGGTCGCGGAGGACTGGTCCAGGTCCCACCACACGATGTCAAGCCTCATGACCCAGCGCCCTCCGGATCGAGTCGGCCACGATGCGGGGCCCGTCGACGGTGAGCACCGACTCGGCGTGGAACTGCATCGAGGTGAAACGGGGGCCGCGCAGGGCGTGCACCTCACCGGTCAGTGGGTCGCGGCTCATCTCCACCGGTCCGACGCCGTCGACGTGGCGCCGGTCCTCGGTACTGCGGGCCGCGAACGTGTTGTAGAACCCCACCTGTTCCCGCACACCGAACAGGTCGATCTCCCGTTGCACGCCCTGGTTGGGTGCGTCACGACGTACGAGGTCCAGTCCCAGCCTCCTGCTGAGCACCTGGTGGCTCAGGCAGACGGCGACGAATGGCCGGCGTCCGGCCAGGAGTTCGTCGACCACCGACCGCAGGCAGAGGATCTTCGGATCGTCGTCCGCACGAGGATCGCCGGGGCCCGGGCCCATGACCACCAGGTCGTACCCGTCGAGCGTGGCGTCGTCGAAGCGCTGGGTCGCCACTTGCAGCCCCAGCGATTCCAGCTGCAGGCCCAGCAGCGCGGTGAAGGAGTCCTCCGCGTCGATCACCAGCGTCTTCAGCCCCGCCGGCCGTACCGACTCGGCCACCACCGCCCGGTGTGAGGCGTGGTCCTTCAGCCAGAAGCCCGCGATGTCCGCGTTGCGGCGCCGCAACGCGGACACCACCACCGGGTGTTGTCCGAAACGGGAGGCGCCGCCGGACTGCAGAGCGGAAACGAGCCCGGAGACCTTGGCATGGGTCTCGGCCACCTCCGAGAACGGATCGGAGTGGCGCACGACGGTGGCGCCGACCCCGATCCGGACCCGGCCGCCCGCATCGATGTCGGCGGTGCGGATGAGGATGGCGGAGTCGAGGGTGCGTTCGCCGTCCGTGTCCGTACCGATCAGGGCGGCGATCCCGCTGTAGTAGCCCCGCCCCTGTGGCTCGTACCGGCTGATCACACGCGCGGCGCTCTCCAGCGGGCTGCCGGTGACCGTGGGGGCGAACATCGACTCGCGGAGGATGTCGCGTACGTCGCGGTCGGTTCTGCCGTCGATGAAGTACTCGGTGTGGGCCAGCCGCCCCATCTCTTTCAGGTGGGGCCCGGTCACCCGGCCCCCGCGCTCGCAGATCCGCGCCATCATCTTGAGTTCCTCGTCGAGCACCATGTAGAGCTCCTCGGTCTCCTTGCGGTCGGCGAGGAACTCCGTGACGCCCTGCAGGGTGGGCCCGGCGGGCGGGTAGCGGTAGGTGCCGCTGATGGGGTTCATCACGGCCGTTCCGCCGCTCAGCGAGACGTGGCGCTCCGGGGTGGCGCCCACGAAGGTGCGCTCCCCGGTGTGGATGACGAAGGTCCAGTGCGTGCCCGGCTCCCGGGCCAGCAGGGCGCAGAAGGCGGACAGGGCATGGCGCGGCGAGTAGTCGCTGATGCAGGCCAGGAAGGACCGCCTGATGACGAAGTTGGCGCCCTTTCCGGTGCCTATCTCGTCCGTGACGATCCGGCGTACGGTCTCGGCATACTCGTCGTCCGACGTGTCGAAGTGCTGGTCGACCAGCCGGAGCGGTGTCTGTGGGATGCGGGCCAGGAGTTCGGGCACCGTGGCCGTCTGCTGCGCGGTGACGGTCATGGCGAGCAGCGGTTCCCCGTCGTCGGGGGCGGCGAACCCGCGCTCGGTGAGCTGCCGGTAGGGCACCAGCACCAGGACTTCCTGCCGTGGAACGGGCAAGTTCGCACCGCTGTCGTGGAGCGGGATGTCGGCCAACGACGGGAGCTGGGCCATGTCCCCCACCAGGACGTCGACGGTGGCCGGCGCGGCATGCGCTCCGGGCCGGTGGAGCAGGGCGAACGCGGTCGGCTCCAGGGAGAGAACGCGGTCGAGCGGGGTGCGGTTGGGGTTCTCGGTCGGCGCGCTCATGCCCGGAACACCTCGTCGGTCAGGACGACCGACCCGCAGCGCCGCGCGGTGTAGTCCAGGGCCAGTCGGTGGTCGGCCTCGCAGAAGTCACCGGTGGCGTCGGCGACCAGGAACGGCTGGATGTCGTTGGTGAACGCCTCCAGTGCGGTGGCCAGCACACCGACGTGCGCGTAGACACCGCAGAGCACGAGCTGGTCGCGGCCGGCTGCCCGCATGCGCTCCAGCAGCTCCGAGCGGAAGAAGGCGCTGTAGCGCCATTTGGTCAGGCGCCAGTCGCCGGCGGCGGGCGCAAGCTCGGGCACGACCGCCCGGTCTTCCGGATCCGTGCGCATACCCGGTCCCCAGAAGTGCTTGAGCAGGCCGCGCTCCTGCTCGGTCATCCCGCCGGACTGCGCCGTGTAGACCACCGGCACCCCCTCGGCCGCACAGCGCTCGCGCAGGGTGGCGACATTGTCGATGATCTCGGCGCGCAGCGGGTCGGGGAAGTTCCTGAGGAAGTAGCGCTGCATGTCGTGGATGAGAAGGACCGCCCGTCGGGGGTCAGCAGTCCACTGGGTGACGTTCTCGGGAACGCTCGCGGTTGTGGGCAGGGGGTACGAACGGATGGAAGGTATGCCCTTCATGGTCGGCTTCTTCCGAGAGAGGGAGGATCACCTGGCGTGGTGGGGAGGGACTCCGGGACGTGGGGAGGGGATACGTCGGGGACGCCCCGTGTCGCCGGACCGTCGCCGGAGCGGGCACGTCCTGCTCGGGTGCGTGGGCGGGCTGGTTCGCCAGGAATGGGGGACCAACATTGGGGAGAAGTCGGCGGTGGACAGGCATGCCGGCGCGGGCACGACGTGCGTGGCCGTGTTGTCGGACCGCGCCGGGGAGTCAGGCGCGCGGTGCGGCGATGAGCGCGGTGGTCTCCATCGGAAGCCCGGCGATCCGTTCGACGTCCAGGCCCGCCCGGTCCAGCAGGGACCGGAACCGATCGGCGGAACGGTGCCCGCCACCGGTCGTCATGAGCAGGTGCAGGTCCCACAGCGCGGGCAGCACGGCGGAGCCGTTGTCCACCACCATGCGGTCCATGACCAGCAGCCGGGAGGAGGGGCTGGTCATACTGCGGCGGCAGTGCTCGAACGCCGCGACGGCGTCGTCGTCGGACCAGCCGGCCAGCACCCGGCAGAAGATGTAGACGTCACCGCCGTCCGGTACTGACGTGAACATGTCTCCACCGAAGAGCTCGACCCGGTCCAGGCCGACCGTTCCCGCCAGGTACTCGCGGGCGATCGGGACGACGTGTTCGCGGTCGATCAGTTTTCCGCGGGCGTCCGGGGCCGCTTCAAGGATCACCGAGAGCAGGTGCCCGTTGCCGCCACCGCAGTCCACCACCGTCTTGCCGGAGAAGTCGAAGATCTCCGGTACGTGGTCGAAGAAGAGGTTGCCCGCCTTCATGGTCCGCTGGAACCGATCGGCCAGGTCCGGGTGGCTGTCGAGGTGGCGATAGAGCGGCTCACCGTAGGCCAGCTCGAACCCGGCTGTCGATGTGCGGAAGCACTCCGCGGCACGGCCCCAGGCGGTGTAGAACTCCTCGCCGTACAGCAGGCACATGTCACGCATCGCCCCGGGCCGATCGAGCAGTGCGGTGCTCACCGGGGTGTTGCGGTAACCCGTCTCCGGGCTCCACTCGAACACCCCCATCGCCACCAGCAGCCGCATCAGGCGGTGAATGCCCTGCTCCTCCACCCCCGCCGCCTCGGCGAGTTCGCCGTCGCGAGACAGGCCGGCTTCGATGTGATCGGGCAGCCTGAACTTCGCTGCCGCGTATACGGCCTGTGCGCGCCACCCACCGGTGACGAGTTCGACCACTTCCTGCACGGCCTTCAGATCGTGTTTCATTTGTGAACTCTCCAGGCTTTTGAAACCCTGTGACTGGCCCTATTCATCGCCTTGCGTGAATTTCACCGCTCACTGCCTTGTGAGGAATTCACTGGCTTGGAGCACGCCTCCAAATTATGTGAGTACCGCACCCGCGCGACAACCCCAGAAGATTTCGCAAGAAAGCAGGGGTTGCGAAGGGGGCCCGGCTCCCCGGCGGTGACTTCGTTATTGCGGATCAGTCCGAGGTCACGGCCGATCGCTCGCAGCCCAACTCCCTTGCCGAGGAGGGCATGGACAGCCGCGTGCTGTTCCCGGGTTCGGTCGGACAGGCGGCCTGCTGTCCGCGGCCCCGGAGCAGAGCGCAGTGTTGGACGACGGTCTTCTCGACGGTCTCGGCAAGGTGGGACCAGATGTGCCGCGATCCGCGACATGAACCGTCTCAGGGTCACCGATCCGTCCGGCCTCTAACCTCGCGCTTTCGCGAGTGGGGCTGTCCAGGTCTTGGTCAAATAAGCGGAGAGTGCTCCTGACCTGCAACGATGGGACTTGTCTAAGGGGTGTCCCGTAACTGATCTTCGGCAGCACGAGAGTGGCTGGCCGGGATCGCATCCCCAGGTTCCCTTTGGGGAGGCGCTGACCTCGGTTCACCCCTGCGACCGCACGACGCAGCAACGGGTAGCAGGCGCCTCTGGAGTGACCCCCGAAAATTCCGACACCTGGACGCTGGATGCTTCGTCATCCAGGGGAAGTGATCCAAGGTGGCAAAGCGGAAGAACTGTCCCGAAGAGTTCAAGCGGGACGCGGTGGATCTGGTGCGCTCCTCGACAGACCGCTCCCTCACCGACATCGCCCACAGTCCGGGCGTTCATCTGGAGACCCTGCGAAAGTGGGTCCGCGACGACAAGGCCCGCACCCAGTCGACGGACGGCGGGGGTGATGCCGGTATGACCCCCGACGAGAATGAGGAACTCAAGCGTCTGCGGCGGGAGAACGCCCGGCTGAAGGAGGACAACGAGATCCTCCGGAAAGCTGCCGCCTATTTCGCGCGGGAGACGACACGGTGATCCGCTTCCGTTTCGTTGACGAGTACCGGAGCACCCACAAGGTGAAGCGGATGTGCGATGTTCTCGGCTGGGACCGCTCCGGCTACTACGCCTGGCACCAGAACAGAGAAGCGCGGCAGGAGAAGGCCGATGCGGAAGAGGACCTGGCCGGCAGCATCCGGGCGATCCACACAGATTCCCGGGGAGCCTACGGCGCCCGCCGGATCACTCAGAAGCTACGTGGTCAGGGGCACGTCGTGAACCGCAAACGCGTCGCGCGGATCATGCGGGAGCGTGAGATCGTCGGGATAACGCGCCGGAAGTCGCGGTCGCTGACGAAGCAGGACCGCACGGCGCCGCCTGCGCCGGATCTCGTCCAACGGGACTTCACGGCGCCGATGCCGGGTCATGGGCTGGTCGATGGCCGACCACATGCGCGCGGAACTCGTCGCAGACGCAATCCGGATGGCCCATGCGGGCGGACACACGGCAGGCAACGCGATCTTCCACTCCGATCGCGGATCGCAATACACCTCTCGCCGATTTCAGAAGGTCTTGGCCGAGTTGGATATCCGGCGAAGCGTCGGTCGTACCGGTTCGTGCTTCGATAACGCCGCCGCGGAGAGTTTCTTCGCCGTCCTGAAAACGGAGATCGGCACCACGGTCTGGGAGTCCCGGGCGCAGGCTCGACAGGACGTGTTCCGCTGGATCGCGGAACATTACAACCGGGAGCGGATCCACTCGACCATCGGCTACATCACGCCGTACCAGGCCGCCGAGTGGTCGGCCATTCGCGCGGAGGCCGGATTGGAGTGGTTTGCGTAACTCGGTCACGAGGTGGACGTGGACGCTCGCGAGGTTGACATGGATGACCAGCGGAGGTGGCGGTGCCGCGAGTGTGGCAGTGAGCTCATCCTCACCGGCAAGGGTAAGACGCAGTCGTCGACGGCAAGACGCGATGCTTGGCCAAGGCGGAGGAGTAGGGCTGACAGACGGCTGCCGCCTCTCACACATATCTCACGGACTTTATGAGAGGCGGCAGCCGAGAGGCGGCTGACCTGGTCTTTCCTTGCGCCCAGTGGAACTGATGGACTCCACGGATGCCCCGTAAGCTAGGGGTATGGCCTACGAGATTCCGGTGACGCAAGCCAGGGCTGAACTCGCCGACCTGATCAACCGCGTGGTGTACGGCGGCGAACGCGTCGTCGTGACCCGGCACGGCAAGCCCTTGGTCGCCCTCGTCTCCGCCGCCGACCTGGAGCGACTGGACGCCCTCGACCAGCCGGAGGAGGAGCAGGTGATCAGCTCCCTCTCCCGCGTCCACGAGGCCACGTCCGCCCCCGGCGAACGCCGGCGCTTCGGCATCGCGGCGGAACACCGGGGGCACGAGCGCTCCTAGCGGGGCGCGGTCGGCGCGCCGTGACCGATCGTCCCGACCGGCCCCGGCGGCGTCTCGGGGGCCCGAGGAGGCGCCGGAGAGGGGGTTGAGCGCCCCCATCGTGTCCGCGGCCCCGGCCGCGACGGCTCCGCCCGCCGGAGGAACCGGGTGACGACTGGGGTCGCGGCCCTGACTGATCACGACTCGGTTAACGTCACCGAAACCCGCTCGCACTAGCCTGCCCATCCACGCCAGCAGGGACTTCGGCCCGTGGCCGCGGCAACCGGACCCCGCACGGTCCGGAGCGAGGACGGTGAGGTGGGACGTGCAACTGACCCCGCACGAGCAGGAGAGGCTGCTGATCCACGTCGCGGCGGACGTGGCCGAGAAGCGGCGGGCCCGTGGACTCAGGCTCAACCACCCCGAGGCGGTGGCCCTCATCACCTCGCACCTCCTCGAAGGTGCGCGTGACGGCCGTACCGTCGCCGAACTCATGTCCTCCGGGCGCAAGCTGCTCACCCGGGACGACGTCATGGAAGGCGTCCCCGAGATGATCCACGACGTCCAGGTCGAGGCCACCTTCCCGGACGGCACCAAGCTCGTCACCGTCCACGACCCGATCGTCTGACAGGGGCCGTCGATGATTCCCGGAGAGATCCTGTTCGCCGACGGCCCGGTCGTATTCAACGAGGGCCGCGAGGTCACCCGGATCACCGTCCTCAACGCCGCCGACCGGCCGGTCCAGGTCGGCTCCCACTACCACTTCGCCGAGGCCAACCCGGGACTGGAGTTCGACCGTGCCGCGGCGCGGGGCAAGCGCCTGAACGTCGCCGCCGGCACCGCCGTGCGCTTCGAGCCCGGTATCCCCGTCGACGTCGAACTCGTCCCGCTCGGCGGCGCCCGGATCGTGCCCGGCCTGCGCGGGGAGACCGGAGGTGCCCTGGATGCCTGAGATCTCCCGCGCCGCCTACGCGGACCTGTTCGGCCCGACCACCGGTGACCGGATCCGGCTCGCCGACACCGACCTGCTGATCGAGATCGAGGAGGACCGCTCAGGCGGCCCGGGACTCGCCGGTGACGAGGCGGTCTTCGGCGGCGGCAAGGTCATCCGCGAGTCCATGGGCCAGTCGCGCGCCACCCGCGCGGAAGGCACCCCCGACACCGTCGTCACCGGTGCCGTCATCGTCGACCACTGGGGGATCGTCAAGGCCGACGTCGGCATCCGCGACGGCCGGATCACCGGGATCGGCAAAGCCGGCAACCCCGACACGATGGACGGCGTCCACCCGGACCTGGTGCTCGGCCCTGAGACGGAGGTCATCGCGGGCAACGGGCGCATCCTCACCGCCGGCGCCATCGACGCGCACGTCCACTTCATCTGCCCGCAGATCGCCGACGAGGCCCTCTCCGCCGGCATCACCACGCTGGTCGGCGGCGGCACCGGCCCGGCCGAGGGCTCCAAGGCCACCACCGTCACCCCCGGCCCCTGGCACCTGGCCCGGATGCTGGAGGCGATGGAGGCCTACCCGCTCAACATCGGCTTCCTCGGCAAGGGCAACACCGTCTCGCACGAGGCGATGCTGTCGCAGATCCGCGGCGGCGCGCTGGGCCTGAAGCTGCACGAGGACTGGGGCTCCACCCCGGCCGTCATCGATGCCTCGCTGACCGTCGCCGACCGCACCGGCATCCAGGTCGCCATCCACACCGACACCCTCAACGAGGCCGGCTTCGTCGGCGACACCCTCGCCGCGATCGCCGGACGCGGCATCCACGCTTACCACACCGAGGGCGCCGGCGGCGGGCACGCCCCCGACATCATGACCGTGGTCTCCGAGCCCCACGTGCTGCCCAGCTCCACCAACCCGACGCGGCCGTTCACCGTCAACACCGCCGAGGAACACCTCGACATGCTGATGGTGTGCCACCACCTCAACCCCGCCGTCCCCGAGGACCTGGCCTTCGCCGAGTCCCGGATCCGGCCGTCGACGATCGGCGCCGAGGACATACTGCACGACCTGGGCGCGATCTCGATCATCTCCTCCGACTCCCAGGCCATGGGGCGGGTGGGTGAGGTCGTCCTGCGGACCTGGCAGACCGCCCATGTGATGAAGCGCCGGCGGGGCGCGCTGCCCGGCGACGGGCGGGCCGACAACCGGCGGGTGCGGCGGTACGTCGCCAAGTACACGATCAACCCGGCGCTCGCCCAGGGGCTGGCTCGGGAGATCGGCTCCGTGGAGACCGGGAAGCTCGCCGACCTGGTGCTGTGGGAACCCGCCTTCTTCGGGGTCAAGCCGCAACTCGTCCTCAAGGGCGGCCAGATCGTGTACGCGCAGATGGGCGACGCGAACGCGTCCATCCCGACGCCGCAGCCGGTGCTCCCGCGGCCGATGTACGGGGCGATCGGGCGGGCGCCCGCCGCCAACTCGTTCAACTTCGTGGCCCCGCTCGCCGTCGAGGACGGGCTGCCGGAGCGGCTGCACCTGGGGAAGCGCTTCGTCGCCATCGAGTCGACGCGGGGGGTGACGAAGGCGGACATGAAGGAGAACGACGCGCGGCCTCGTGTCGAGGTCGACCCCGACAGCTTCGCCGTGCGCATCGACGGGGAGCTGGTCGAGGCGACGCCGGCCGCCGAACTGCCCATGGCCCAGCGTTACTTCCTCTTCTGATGTCCAGGGCAGCGCTTCTCGTCCTGGCCGACGGCCGGTTTCCCGCCGGGGGGCACGCGCACTCCGGCGGGGCCGAGGCGGCCGTCAAGGCCGGGCGGATCGACGGGGCCGCGAGCCTGGAGGAGTTCTGCCGGGGGCGGCTGCACACCGCGGGGCTGGTGGCGGGTGCGCTTGCCGCTGCCGCGGCACTCGGGGTGGATCCCGTCGCGCTGGATGCGGCGGCGGACGCGCGGACTCCGTCGCCCGCCTTGCGGGGGGCCGCGCGGCGGCTGGGGCGGCAGATGATGCGGGCCGCGCGGGTGGCCTGGCCGGCCGGGGAGCTGGATGCGCTGGCGCGGGAGTTTCCCAAGGGGGTCCATCAGCCGGTGGTGGTGGGGGTGGTGGCGCGGGTGGCTGGGCTGGGGGGCTTGGATGCGGCGTACTGCGCGGCGTACGAGAGTGTGAGCGGGCCGGCTTCGGCGGCGGTGCGGTTGCTGAGTCTGGATCCGTTCGATGCGACGGGGGTGCTGGCTCGGCTGGCGCCGGAGGTGGACCGTGTCGCGGACCGGGCGGTGGAGGCGGCTCGGCGGGTGGTCGGGGAGGGGGTGGATGTGTTGCCTGCGGGGTCGGCGCCGTTGTTGGAGGTGGGGGCGGAGTGGCATGCGGGGTGGCCCGTGCGGCTGTTCGCTTCGTAGGGGGGCGCCCCCGCCGCCCCTACCCTTCCCGTCCTCCAGGGGCTCCGCCCCTTCGACCCCGCCAGGGGGCTCCGCCCCTGGACCCCCGTTCGGCCTGAACGGCCTCGTCCTCCAACTCCCCCAGAGGGGGGACCCCCAGACGGGCTGACTGATGGAGTTGTTTCTATGCATCTTGATCACACCCGCACTCACGCCACCCCCGCCCTCAGCGCCGACGCCCGCCGTCCCGACGGTGCTCGTCGGGCGTTGCGGATCGGGCTCGGGGGGCCCGTCGGGTCCGGGAAGACCGCCACTGTCGCCGCGTTGTGCCGGGAGCTGCGCGACGAGTTGTCGTTGGCTGTCGTCACGAATGACATCTACACCCGGGAGGACGCCGAGTTCCTGCTCAGGGAGGCGGTGTTGCCGCCGGAGCGGATCGCGGCCGTGGAGACCGGTGCGTGTCCGCATACCGCGATCCGGGACGACATCTCCGCCAACCTCGAAGCGGTCGAGGATCTGGAGGAGGAGGTGGGGCCGCTGGACCTGATTCTGGTGGAGTCGGGTGGGGACAATCTGACCGCGACCTTCTCGCGGGGGCTCGTGGACGCGCAGATCTTCGTCATCGATGTCGCCGGGGGTGACGACATTCCGCGCAAGGGTGGTCCGGGGGTCACCACCGCCGATCTGCTGGTGGTGAACAAGACCGACCTCGCGCCGTACGTGGGCTCCGACCTGGCGCGGATGGCCGCCGACGCGAAGGCGCAGCGGGCCGAGTTGCCGGTGGTGTTCCAGTCGCTCAGGAGCGCGGCGGGCGTGCGGGATGTGGCTGAATGGGTGCGTGGGCGGCTGTCCGCGTGGGTGGCATGAGGGTGCGGGCGACCGCTCGGATCGTCGCCCGGGAGGACGGGCGGGGCGGTACGGCGCTGCCGGTGCTGGAGGGTGAGGGGCCGCTGGCGCTGCGCCGTACCCGGGCGAGCGGGGGCGAGGCGCGGGTCATGCTCGTCGGCGCGATGAGCGGGCCGCTCGGGGGCGACCGGTTCGCTGTGGAGGCGGAGGTGGGGGAGGGCGCCCGGCTGCACGTCGGGTCCGCCGCGGCGACCATCGCGCTGCCGGGGCAGGGGAAGGGGGAGGCCCGGTACGACGTCCGGCTCCGGGTGGCCGAAGGGGGAGAACTACGGTGGCTGCCCGAGCAGTTGATCTCCGCGCGGGGCAGTGACCTGTATGTCACCACCCGCGTCGACCTCGCCGCCGGGGCCCGGCTCGTGCTGCGCGAGGAGCAGGTGCTGGGGCGGGCCGGGGAGGAACCCGGACGGCTCACCAGCCGTCTCACGGTGCGGATCGCCGGACGGACCGTGCTCGACCAGGAACTGGCCTGCGGGCCCGGCGCCCCGGGAGGCTGGGACGGGCCCGCCGTGCTGGCGGGACACCGTGCTGTCGGACAACTCGTCGTAGCACGGCCCGAGTTCGCGCGAGAGCCGGTGGCGGCGCGGATGCTGGGGGAGGGGGCCGTCGTGGCGCCGCTCGCCGGGCCCGCCGTACTGGTGACCGCCGTCGCGGCCGACGCTCTGCGGCTGCGGCGGGTGCTGGACGAGGCGTGTTCCGCTAACGGGACGTGATCATCCGGTTATCGGATTGGCAAAGAAGGTCAACAACCTCTGTTCTCAGACGGCTCACAGCCGCGAGGATCCCCGTGACCATTCGCAGCTATGTACGGGGAGGGGCCCTCTTGAGGGACATCAAACCGAAGAAGCGTGTCCTGGCGCTCGGTTCGGCCGGAGCGCTCGTCACGGCGACCCTGCTGGCCGGCGCCGTCTCGGCGCCCGCGGCCGGCGCGGCCGAGCAGAACGGCCAGGACCGTGAGGGCCGTGGTGCCGCGATCGCCGCGGACCGGGCCGCCAAGGCCGGGATCGACTGGCAGGACTGCCCCGCCGACTGGGGGTTCGAGAAGCCGATCCAGTGCGGCTGGGTCACCGTACCGGTGAACTACGCCGAGCCGGACGGCAAGCAGATCAAGCTCGCCGTCGACCGCATCGGCAACACGGGCACGAAGGAGGAGCGCCAGGGCGCGCTCGTCTACAACCCCGGCGGTCCGGGCGGCTCCGGCATGCGCTTCCCGCGCCGGGTCACCACCAAGAGCGCTCTGTGGGCCAACACCGCCAAGGCGTACGACTTCGTGGGCTTCGACCCGCGCGGCGTCGGCCACTCGGCACCCATCTCCTGCATAGACCCGCAGGAGTTCGTCAAGGCGCCCAAGGCCGACCCGGTGCCGGACACCGAGGCCGACAAGACGGCCCAGCGCAAGCTGGCCCGCGAGTACGCCGACGGCTGCTACGACCGCAGCGGCGGCATGCTGCCGTACATGACCACGCCGAACACCGCCCGCGACCTGGACGTCATCCGTGCCGCGCTCGGCGAGAAGAAGCTCAACTACCTCGGTGTCTCGTACGGCACCTACCTCGGCGCCGTCTACGGCACGCTCTTCCCTGGCCACGTCCGTCGGATGATCGTCGACAGCGTGGTCAACCCGTCCCGCCAGAACATCTGGTACCAGGCCAACCTGGAGCAGGACGTCGCCTTCGAGGGCCGCTGGAAGGACTGGGAGGACTGGGTCGCCGCCAACGACGCCAGCTTCCACCTGGGCACCACCCGCGCCGCCGTCCAGGCCAAGTGGCTCCAGTTGCGCGCCACCGCCAAGAAGAACCCCATCGGCGGGGTCGTCGGGCCGGCCGAGCTGATCTCGTTCTTCCAGAACGCCCCCTACTACGACTCCTCGTGGGTGCCGACGGCGACGGTCTTCGGCAAGTACTTCGCGGGTGACACCCAGGCGCTCGTCGACGCCGCCGCTCCGGACCTGTCCGACACCGCGGGCAACATCACCTCGGAGAACAGCAACGCCGTCTACACGGCCGTCGAGTGCGCCGACGCCAAGTGGCCCACCAGCTGGCGGAAGTGGGACCGCGACAACACGCGGCTCAACAAGGACTACCCGTTCATGACCTGGGCCAACGCGTGGATGAACCTGCCGTGCGCCACCTGGCCGGTCAAGCAGCAGAGCCCGGTGCACGTCAAGACCCACAAGGGCCTGCCGCCCGTTCTCATCGTGCAGTCCACGCGTGACGCCGCCACCCCGTACGCGGGAGCCGTCGAACTGCACAAGAGCTTCAAGGGCTCCCGACTGATCACCGAGAAGGACGCGGGTTCGCACGGCGTGACCGGTCTGGTCAACCCGTGTATCAACGACCGGGTGGACGCCTACCTGCTCACCGGCAAGCTGGACACCGCGGACGTCACCTGCGCCCCGCACGCCACGCCCAAGCCGTAACAGCACCGCACCCGCCACGGCGACGAGGGGCGGCCGGATCTCCGGCCGCCCCTCGGTCGTCCGATGTCAGCTCAGCGGCAGCCGCGGGAAGCGGCGTTCCTTCTCCGCGCGGGCCGCGGCCTGTTCCGCCTTGACGACGGCCGCGTACTGGTCGACGTACTCCTGTTCGGACAGTGACAGGATGGCGTACATGAGCTCGTCGGTGGCCGCCCGCAGGATGGCCTTCTCGTCCTCCATTCCCTGGTAGCGGGAGAAGTCGAGGGGTGTGCCGAAGCGGATGGTGATGGGGTGGACGTGCGGGACGACCCGGCCCGGCGGCTGTGCCTCGAAGGTGCCGATCATCGCGCAGGGGATCACCGGCACCCCGGCCTTCAGCGCCATCACCGCGACGCCGACCTTGCCCTTGTAGAGGCGGCCGTCGTGCGAGCGGGTGCCCTCGGGATAGATGCCGAGCAGTTCCCCCTTGCGGAGCACGCCGAGGCCCTCGCGGATCGCGGCCTGACCCGCGTCCTTGCCCGAGCGGTCGACCGGGATCTGGCCCGCGCTGCGGAAGAAGAACGCGGTCAGGCGGCCCTTGAGGCCCGGTCCGGTGAAGTACTCGGCCTTGGCGAGGAAGGTGATGCGCCGCTTGAGGATGGCCGGCATCAGGAAGTGGTCCGCGAAGGACAGATGGTTGCCGGCGACGATCGCCGCTCCGGAGGACGGCACGTGCTCGAGGCCTTCGATGCGGGGCCGGAAGACCAGTCGCAGTAACGGCCCCAACAGCACGTACTTGAGCAGGCGGTAGAACAACGGGTCGCTCCTCACTCTGGCGGATCGGCTCAACCGCCGCGTTCCAGCAGGTCAACCGGCGCGTTGTGGGGTGTCAGTGTAGGTGGCGACACAGGTGCGCGGAACGGGGCCCGGCCGTATGCGGCCAATCCCGTTCCGGCATCCTGACGGGCGGTCAGGCCGGTCAGTAGGAGGAGCCGCCCGGAGAGCCGCCCGAGGAGCCGCTCCCTCCACCGGTGGTACCGCCACCGACCGTGATGTCCGTCTTCATTCCGAGCCCCTTGTGCCCGTCCACCGGGCAGTACAGCTCGTAGGAGCCCTTCTTCAGCATGACCTTGAGCTGCGCCGACTGGCCCGGCTGGAGACCATGGGACAGCCGCATCTCGCCGCCCGGCCCCTCGATCTCCAGCGAGTGCACGATGTGCCCGTCGTTCTCGGCGACGAAGGTGTAGTCACCGGCCTTGAACGTCTTCGACGACAGCGCCAGCCGGTACTCGGTCAACCGCACGGTCACCGTCGTACCCGCCGGCTTGCCCGCCTGCGACGGGGTGGCCGGCGCCCCGGTTCCCCCGCCGCCCGACCCCGAGTTCCCGCACGCCGTGAGCACAGCGGCCAGCGCCATCGCGCACACCCCCGCCACCGCTCCGCTCCGGCTGATTGTCACAGCCATGGCCCGACCTCCTCGGTCAGCGTGGTGAGAAGTCGGCCCCGGCCGAGACCGCTTCACGGTGGGACCTGTACGGCAGTTCCGGTGCCTCGCCCTGGGCCACCCGGTCGCCGAGCCAGGCGAGGAACGCCACGACGAAGAGTCCCTCGACGAGCAGGGAGGCCGGACCGTACGGGGCCTCCCAGCCGGGCTCGTAGTAGCCGGCCGGCAGGCCGACCGTGCGCGACAGCACAAACCCGACGATCATGCCGAGGCTGACGAGAGTCCCGGTCAGCCAGGCGACCAGGGGGCGCTTCATGACGACCAGTGCCACCGCCACCGCGAGCATGACGGTGCTCCCCACCGCGAACAGGACCCCGATGTAGAACATCTCCTCGAGGTGGTCGGGTACGAGGGCCGTGTGCAGCACCGTGTTGCCGACGGCGCAGCACACCCCCAACCCCGTGAAAGTGATTTCGGCTGCGTGCGGATAGTGCATCGTGACCCCAGGTGTTCCGCCCATCAGGTTGTCCGGAGGTTGTCTCCTGTGAACTGATACGGAATTCAGCCCCGGGCGGATTGCACCTGCCGCGAAACGCGAACTCAGCTCTCCCGGACGAGCACCCGCTCCAACGCGCCCAGCGCGGATCGCAGTTCCTCGGCCGTGATGGTCAGCGGCGGGGCCAGCCGGATCGTGGAGCCGTGGGTGTCCTTGACCAGGACCCCCTCCCGCATGAGGCGCTCGCTGACCTCACGGCCGGTGCCGATCTCGGGGTCGACGTCGACGCCCGCCCACAGCCCGCGCGAGCGGAAGCCGACCACGCCCCGGCCGACCAGATCGGCCAGCCCGTCGCGCAGCACGACACCCAGCTCCGTCGCCCGGCGCTGGAACTCGCCCGTCTCGAGCAACTCGACCACGGCCGTGCCGACGGCCGCCGCGAGTGGGTTGCCGCCGAAGGTGGAGCCGTGCTCGCCCGGCCGCAGCACGCCCAGCACCTCGCGCCGGCCCACCACGGCCGACACCGGCACGATCCCCCCGCCCAGCGCCTTGCCGAGCAGCAGCAGGTCCGGGACGACGCCCTCGTGCTCGACCGCGAGGGTGCGGCCGGTGCGGCCGAGGCCCGACTGGATCTCGTCCGCGATGAACAGGCAGCCCTTGCGGCGGGTCAGCTCACGGACACCGGTCAGATAGCCCTCGCCCGGGATGACGACCCCGGCCTCGCCCTGGATCGGCTCGATCAGCACCGCCGCCGTCGTCTCGTCGACGGCCTCCTCCAGTGCGGCCAGGTCGCCGTACGGGACGATCCGGAAGCCCGGCGCGAAGGGGCCGAAGCCCGCCCGGGCCGTCTCGTCGGTGGAGAAGCCCACGATCGTCGTCGTACGGCCGTGGAAGTTCTCCGCCGCGACCACGATCGTCGCCCGGTCGGCGGGGACGCCCTTCACCTCGTACGCCCACTTCCGGGCCACCTTGATGCCGCTCTCCACCGCCTCGGCGCCGGTGTTCATCGGCAGCACCATGTCCTGGCCGGTCAGCTCCGCGAGCCGCTCCGCGAACCCGGCGAGCCGGTCGTTGTGGAAGGCCCGGGAGGTGAGGGTCAGCTGGTCCAGCTGGCGGTGCGCGGCCTCGATCAGCGCGGGATGGCGGTGACCGAAGTTCAGCGCCGAGTAGCCGGCGAGCATGTCGAGGTAGCGGTTGCCCTCCACGTCCTGAACCCAGGTGCCCTCGGCCCGTGCCACCACCACGGGCAGCGGGTGGTAGTTGTGCGCGAGGACGGGCTCCTCCGCGCGGATCAGGTCGGCGGACGTACGCGTGCGCGCGGGTGCGGTCATCAGCGGATCTCCTGGGTGCAGCACTTGATGCCACCGCCGGCCTTGTGGAACTCCGACAGGTCGACGGGGACGGGGACATAGCCGTGGCCCGAGAGGCGTTCGGCGAGGGCTTCGGCGCGGGGCGCGATGAAGACGTTCCGGCCGTCGGACACGCAGTTCAGGCCGAACGCCATCGCGTCCTGACGGGTGGCGAGCACCGCGTCCGGGTACAGCCGCCGCAGCACCTCCCGGCTGCCCGCCGAGAACGCCTCCGGGTAGTAGCAGATGTTGTCGTCGTCCAGTACGAACAGCGCCGTGTCCAGGTGGTAGAAGTACGGGTCCACCAGGGTCAGGCCGATCACCGGGTGCCCGAGGAACTCCTGCGCCTCCCGGTGCGCCTCGCGGGTGGTGCGGAACCCGGTGCCGGCGAGCACGTACCGGCCCGTCCACACCAGGTCTCCCTCGCCCTCGGACACCGACTCGGGTCGGTGCACGTCGTAGCCCGCCGCCTTGAACCAGGTGTCGTAGTGGGTCGACTCGGGGCGCCGCTCGGGCGCGTGGAAGAGGGAACCGAAGACCCGGCCGCCGACCACGAACGCCGCGTTCGCGGAGAAGACCATGTCGGGCAGGCCCGGGACCGGCTCGACGGACTCGACGGTGTGCCCGTGGGCGCGGTAGGCACGGATCAGCCCCTGCCACTGCTCCCGGGCGAGATCCACGTCGACCGGCCGGTCGGGATGCATCCAGGGGTTGATCGCGTACCGCACCGCGAAATGTCTGGGTTCACAGACGAGAAAGCGCCGAGGGCGCTGCACACGGCTTTCGGACACAGAGGGTTTCCTCCGGTTTCCTGCGTGTCACTGAGGGGTGACTCCCACGGTAGGAAGGGAGGAAGACGGACGACAAGAAAGAAAGACTGCGTGTCCGAGCAGGATTGTTGCGTCCTTCCGGCTCGATACGCAGGAGTGATGCGCATGACCGGGATCATTCCGGTGCCACGATGGTCGCTCCCGCTTCCGGGCTTTCCGGGAGAAGGTGGGACAGCACCAGCACGCTGATCGTCTTCCGGATGAACGGTTCCGTGCGGATCCGCTCCAGCACCTCCTCGAAGTGCTCCACGTCCCGCGCCCGCACGTGCAGCAGCGCGTCCGCGCCGCCCGTCACGGTCATGGCGGCCGTGATCTCCGGATGGTTGCGGACCACCTCCGCCAGGCGCCTCGGGGGCGCCGCCCCCTCGCAGTACACCTCCACGTACGCCTCCGTGCGCCAGCCCAGCGCCGACGGCTTCACGGTGGCCGTGAACCCCGTGATCACACCCGTGTCCCGCAGCCGGTCCACGCGCCGTTTCACCGCGGTGGCCGACAGCCCGATCGCCGAACCGATCTCGGCGAAGCTGGTCCTGGCGTTCGCCATGAGCGCGGTGACGATCTTCCGGTCGAGCTCGTCGAACGGGGCGGTCCTGCTGTTCATGTCGGCACTGTATCCAGCGGGAACGTCCACGCCCGGCACATGTCCAGGCATGCGGATCACCCCTACACTCCACGTACATGCTGCGCGCCCTCGCCGTCGACGACGAACGCCCCTCGCTCGAGGAACTCCTCTATCTGCTCAACGCCGACCCGCGCATCGGCAGCGCCGAGGGAGCCGGGGACGCCACCGGGGCGCTGCGCCGCATCACCCGGGCCCTGGAGTCCGGGCCGGCCGGGCCCGACGCCATCGACGTGGTCTTCCTCGACATCCAGATGCCCGGCCTCGACGGCCTGGAGATGGCCCGGTTGCTGACCGGGTTCGCCCGGCCGCCGCTGGTCGTCTTCGTCACCGCCCACGAGGACTTCGCCGTCAGCGCGTTCGACCTCAAGGCGGTCGACTACGTACTCAAACCCGTCCGCAAGGAACGCCTGGCCGAGGCCGTCCGCCGGGCCGCCGAACTGCGCGGCACGGTCCCGCCGATCCCCGTGCACGAACCCGACCCCGACCAGATACCCGTCGAACGCGGCGGCGTGACCCGCTTCCTCGCCGTCGACGACATCACCCACGTCGAGGCGCACGGCGACTACGCCCGGCTGCACACCGACCGCGGCAGCCACCTCGTCCGCATCCCGCTGTCCACCCTTGAGGAACGCTGGCGTGCCCGCGGCTTCGTCCGCATCCACCGCCGCCACCTCGTCGCCCTGCGCCACATCGGCGAGCTCCGTCTGGACGCCGGCACCGTGTGCGTCCTGGTCGGCGGTGAGGAACTCCAGGTGAGCCGGCGGCACGCCCGCGAGCTGCGGGACCTTTTGATGCGCCGGACCACGGGGTAGACAGGCGCAGTGGAGCCCACCGAACGCCGTGTCACCGTCACCGGACCGCCCCGCCGCACCGGCAGGGCCTCCGGTTACTACCGGCCGCGCACCGAGATCGACGAGCTCACCACCCTCGGCCACACCTACGTCCGCTCCCTGATGCGCACCCAACTGCGCGCCGGCCTCACCGGATTCGCGGTCCTGGTCCTGCTCGTCGGCCCGCTCCCACTGGTCTTCGCGGCCGCCCCCGACGCCCGCCGGCTCGCCTGGGCGGTGCTCGGCTTCTGCCTGTACGCGCCGCTGATCCTGCTCGCCCGCTGGTACGTGCGCCGCGCCGAACGCAACGAGCGGGACTTCGTACGCCTGGTGGAAGACCGGTGAACTCGGGTTACGCGGTGCCCGCCGTCGCCCTCGTCGTCGTGACCACCGTCCTCGTCGGCGCCTTCGGCCTGCGCGTCTCCCGCACCACCTCCGACTTCTACGTCGCCTCCCGCGCCGTCGGGCCCCGCCTCAACGCCGCCGCGATCAGCGGCGAGTACCTCTCCGCCGCCTCCTTCCTCGGCATCGCGGGGCTGGTCCTCGTCCAGGGCCCGGACATGCTCTGGTACCCGGTCGGCTACACGGCCGGCTACCTCGTCCTGCTCCTCTTCGTCGCCGCCCCGCTGCGCCGCTCCGGCGCCTACACCCTGCCGGACTTCGCCGAGGCCCGGCTCGCCTCACAGGGTGTGCGGCGGCTGGCCGGGGCCTTCGTGGTCGGCGTCGGCTGGCTGTACCTGTTACCGCAACTCCAGGGCGCCGGGCTGACGTTGGCGGTGCTCACCGGGGCTCCCGATCCGCTCGGCGGGGTCATCGTGGCCGTGGTCGTGGTGGCGACCGTCGCCGCGGGAGGCATGCGCAGCATCACCTTCGTGCAGGCCTTCCAGTACTGGCTCAAGCTCACCGCCCTCCTCGTCCCCGCCCTCTTCCTCGTCCTCGCCTGGCAGGCCGACGGCGGCCCGAGACCCGCCTTCGCGGAACCGGCCGCCTTCCGCGAGCAGCGCACCGTGCGCGTGGACGACACCGTCGACCTCCGGCTCGACAAACCGCTCACGGTCACCGTCAGCGGCACGGTCGACGGCCGCCCCCACGACCACACCCGGCTCCGCCTGCCCACGGGCACCCACCGCGTCGAGGGCGGCACCCGCCTGACCTTCGCCCGGGGCACACCCGTGCCCGCCGCCGACCGGGGCAGCAACGGCGGCATGTCCACCTCGCTGGCGGCGAGCCGCGAGGAACGCCCGCTGTACGCCACGTACGGGCTGATCCTGGCCACCTTCCTCGGCACCATGGGCCTGCCGCACGTCGTCGTCCGCTTCTACACCAGCCCGCACGGGGGCGCCGCCCGCCGCACCACGGTCGCCGTCCTCGCCCTGATCGGCGGCTTCTACCTGCTGCCGCCGGTCTACGGCGCCCTCGGCCGCCTGTACGCCCCCGAGCTCACCCTCGGCGGCGACGCGGACGCCGCGGTCCTGCTGCTGCCCGGCCGCATGATCGGCGGTGTCGGCGGCGACCTGCTGGGCGCGCTGGTCGCGGGCGGTGCCTTCGCCGCGTTCCTGTCCACGGCCTCGGGGCTGACCATGGCGGTCGCCGGGGTGCTCACCCAGGACGTGCTGCCCTCACGCGGGGTACGGCACTTCCGGCTGGGCACGGTGCTCGCCATGGCCGTGCCGCTGGCGGCGAGCATGCTGGTGGGCGGGCTGCCGGTGGCGGACGCGGTGGGGCTGGCCTTCGCGGTGTCGGCGTCCTCCTTCTGCCCGCTGCTCGTCCTCGGCATCTGGTGGCGGCGGCTGACCCCGCCCGGCGCGGCGGCGGGCATGCTGGTGGGCGGCGGCTCGGCGTTCCTCGCCGTCGCCGCGACCATGGCGGACTTCCCCGGCACCGGATCACTGCACGCCCTGCTCGCCTGGCCCGCCCTGTGGTCGGTGCCGCTCGGCTTCCTCACCATGATCCTGGTGTCCCTGGCCACCCCGACCCGGGTACCCCCCGGCACGGCGGCGATCCTCGCGCGCTTCCACCTGCCCGAGGAGTTGCGGGCCGAGGTGACGGCGTGAGGGGGTTCCTGGTGGGCCCCGGCGCGGGTGCGCCGCATGGCCTGCTCGTCTGGCCCGCGTCGGGGCCGGTTCGGCCGGTCGGGGCCGGGTGCCGTGCGGGTTCCGGCCGGCGGAGGTGACGGCGTGAGCGGGTTCCTGGCGGGGCTCTGTGTTGCCGTGCTGCCGCTGCTGGCGGGCGGCTTCTGGCTCGGGCGGCGTACCGTCCGGCCCGGGACGCTCGGGGATCTCGGGACGCCCGTCGAGCACGCCACCTTCCAGACCCTGCACACCGCCTCGCTCGCCGCGCCCCCGCTGCGGGCCGGGCTCAGCGGGGAGACCGCCCGCAAGTCGGTGCGCGGCCTGCGCACGCTGCTCGGTACGGACGCGCTGTGCCTCACCGACCTCGAGGAGGTACTGGTCTGGGACGGAGTGGGCGGCCACCACCGCGCCGAGGTCATGGGACGGCTGGCGGGGCCGCTGGAGACCGGGCGCGGCGAGGCCTTCCGGCTCACCTGCGCCACCCCCGACTGTCCCGTCCGCTGGGCCGTCGTGGCGCCCCTCACCGTCGACGACCGGGTGCACGGCGCGCTCGTCGCCTGCGCCCCGCGCGAGTCCGCGGTCCTGGTCCGGGCGGCCGGCGAGGTCGCCCGCTGGGTGAGCGTCCAATTGGAGCTCGCGGACCTCGACCGGTCCCGGACCCGGCTCATCGAGGCAGAGATCAAGGCCCTGCGCGCCCAGATATCCCCGCACTTCATCTTCAACTCGCTCGCGGTGATCGCCTCGTTCGTGCGCACCGACCCGGAACGGGCCCGCGAACTACTGCTGGAGTTCGCCGACTTCACCCGCTACTCGTTCCGCAGGCACGGCGACTTCACCACCCTCGCCGACGAACTGCACGCCATCGACCACTACCTGGCGCTGGTCCGGGCCCGCTTCGGCGACCGCCTCTCCGTCACCCTCCAGATCGCCCCCGAGGTGCTGCCGGTCACCCTGCCCTTCCTGTGCCTGCAGCCCCTCGTGGAGAACGCCGTCAAGCACGGGCTGGAGGGCAAGGCCGACGCCTGCCACATCCAGATCACCGCGCAGGACGCGGGCGCCGAGGCGCTGGTCGTCATCGAGGACGACGGCGTCGGCATGGACCCGGGCCTGCTGCGCCGCATCCTGTCCGGCGAGGTCGGTCCCTCCGGTGGCATCGGCCTGTCCAACGTCGACGACCGGCTCCGCCAGGTCTACGGCGACGACCACGGCCTCGTCATCGAGACCGCGGTCGGCGCGGGCATGAAGATCACCGCACGGCTGCCGAAGTACCAGCCGGGGGTGCACTGAGAACCGCCGAGCTCAGAAGGCTCAGGGGCTCTGCGTCACGATCATCGCCAGCGTGAGCAGCCCCAGCACGACCCAGCCGAACCACAGCCAGCCGTTGCTGCCGAGCGCCACCGTGTAGGCCGTCACCACGACGAGCCCGCCGACGGTGAGCACCCCCATGGCCTTCGTGGAACCGTTCGTGGAACCGGGCATCGCACCAGCCTCCTCAGGGTCCGTGCCCCCATGGTGCCCCGAACGGACCGGCTACGGCATACCGGTGACTCAGCTCTCGCGTGCGTTCAGTGAGGCGAGGTAGGCGTTGTACGCCTCCAGCTCCTGGTCCCCGTCCCGGTCGGCGGCCCGGTCCTTGCGCCTGGCCTGCCGCTGCTCCGAGCCGTACCACTGGAACAGCAGCGCGATCAGCACCAGCACGGACGGGATCTCGCTGAACGCCCAGGCGATCCCGCCGGCCGCGTTCTGGTCGGAGAGCGCGTCGATGCCGAGCGAGGCGGGCGGGTTCCGGAACGTCTCCACCATCGGCGTCGAGGCCATCATCAGCGCGATCCCGAAGAACGCGTGGAACGGCATGCCCGCGAACAGCTCCAGCATCCGCATCAGGTACCCGGGCCGGTACGGTCCGGGGTCCACGCCGATGATCGGCCAGAAGAACACCACGCCCACCGCGAGGAAGTGCACCATCATCGCGACGTGCCCCGTCTTCGAGCCCATCAGGAAGTCGAAGATCGGCGTGAAGTACAGCGCGTACAGGCTCGCGATGAACAGCGGGATCGTGAACACGGGATGCGTGATCACCCGCATGTACCGGCTGTGCAGCAGCATCAGCAGCAGCTCGCGCGGACCCTTGCGGCCCTTGCCCGCGACCGGCAGCGCGCGCAGCGCCAGGGTGACCGGGGCGCCCAGCAGGACCAGGATCGGCGACAGCATGCTGATCACCATGTGCTGCACCATGTGCACGCTGAACATGACCATGCCGTAGTCGTTCAGCCTGGTGCACATCATCAGCCCGATGGTCAGCACACCGACCACGTACGACACCGTCCGGCCGACCGGCCACGCGTCACCGCGCCGCCGCAGCCGTACGACGCCCCACCCGTACAGCCCGAGCCCCACCAGGCAGGCCACGAGGAAGAACGGGTCCGCCGACCACTGAAGACCCCGCCCCAGCGTGAACGGCGGCAGATCCATGACCATGCCGTGGCCGCTGTGATCCATCCGCCGGCTCCTGATTCGTGGGGGTTGTACGCGTCTGTCCGCCCCCAAGAGTAGAACCGCCCCCGGTCACGTCCGCGACCGGGGGCAGTCAGGTCCGCTCGGACCGGGACGTCAGAGCACGCACTCCGCCTCGTCGTACCGCTGTGAAGGCACGGTCTTCAGCGTCTGCACGGCCTCGGCCAGCGACACCATCACGATGTCCGTACCGCGCAGCGCGGTCATCCTGCCGAACTCCCCACGGTGCACCGCCTCCACCGCGTGCCAGCCGAAACGCGTGGCCAGCACCCTGTCGTACGCGGTCGGCGTGCCACCGCGCTGCACGTGCCCGAGGATGACCGGCCGCGCCTCCTTGCCGAGCCGCTGCTCCAGCTCGACGGAGAGCTGCCGGGCGATCCCCGCGAAGCGCTCGTGGCCGTAGATGTCCTTGCCGCCCTCGTCGAACTCCATGGAACCGGCCTGCGGCTTGGCACCCTCGGCCGCCACCACGATCGCGAACCGCTTGCCCGCCTCGAACCGCTCGCCGACCTTCCGGGTCAGCTCGTCGATGTCGAAGGGCCGCTCCGGTACGACGATGGCGTGGGCGCCGGCCGCCATGCCCGAGTGCAGCGCGATCCAGCCGGTGTGGCGGCCCATGACCTCCACGATCAGCACCCGCTGGTGGGACTCGGCGGTGGTCTTCAGCCGGTCCAGGGCCTCGGTGGCGACGCCCACGGCCGTGTCGAAGCCGAAGGTGACATCCGTGACGGCGATGTCGTTGTCGATGGTCTTCGGCACACCCACGATGGGCAGACCGCTGTCCGACAGCAGGCGGGCCGCCTTCAGCGTGCCCTCACCGCCGATCGGGATGATCGCGTCGAGACCGAGCTCGTCGACGTACTCCTTGGCCCGCGCCACACCGTCCCTCAGATGCTCCGGGCGGACCCGGGAGGAGCCGAGGATGGTGCCGCCGCGCGCCAGGATGCCGCCCACGGCGTCGAGGTCGAGCTTGAGGTAGTCGCACTCCAGGAGGCCCTTCCAGCCGTCCCGGAATCCGATGACCTCGTCGCCGTGGTCGGCGACGGCACGGTGCACGACGGACCGGATGACGGCGTTCAGGCCGGGGCAGTCGCCGCCGGACGTGAGGACACCAATGCGCATAGCCCGAATACCTTCTAGACGTGGGCCGGGGACCGGACCACGCTGTCCGGCTGGATCCCGGCCACCCTACCGGCGTGAGGGGGTGGCTCCGTAGCAGGCGTCCGCCTGCTGGACGTGCCCGCACATGTGAGCGGACGCGCCGTCAGGCGGGCCTGCGGACAACCCTGGCGGAGGGTGCTCGAAGGCGGCTTCAGTATTTCTGGACCGGACCTCGGGGCTACCGGACCGGGCCGCCTAGGCAGGCTGCTGAGCAGCCGCGATGCGCTCGTCGCGGAGCGCCTCGTACCACCGGTCGTCGATCGGCGGCAGCGCGTTGACGTCCAGCGCCAGCTTCAGCAGCAGGTCGGCGATCTGCGGGTTGCGGGCGAGGGCGGGCCCGTGCATGTACGTACCGAAGACGGTGTCGTTGTACGCGCCCTCGGTGCCGTCCCCGGTGCCGTTGCCCTTGCCCAGGCGGACCTTGGCGAAGGGGCGGGCGGTGGGGCCGAGGTGGGTGATGCCCTGGTGGTTCTCGAAGCCGGTCAGCTGGGGGAGACCCAGGCGCGGGTCGATGTCCGCGAGGACGTCGCCGACGCACCGCTCGCCCTCGTTGCGCACCGTGGTGACGTCGAGCAGGCCGAGGCCGGGCTCGCGCTGACCGAGGTCGTTGACGAACTCGTGGCCGAGGATCTGGTAGCCGGCGCACACCGCGAAGACGATCGCGCCGTTCTGCACCGCCTGGTACAGGTGCCCGTCGCGGCGCAGCCGCTCCGCGGCGAGCCGCTGGGGCCGGTCCTCACCGCCGCCGATCAGGTAGATGTCGCCCGAGGTCGGGATCGGCTGGTCGCTGCGCACGTCGAGCCGCGCCACGTCCAGACCGCGCTGCCGCGCCCGCCGCTCGATGACCAGCGCGTTGCCCTGGTCGCCGTAGGTGCTCAGCAGATCCGGGTAGATCCACACCAGCCGCAGTTGGTTGTCGCTCATCAAGTGATCGTCCTTTGTGGTCAGTTGCCGACGCGGCGGCGCAGGTCCTGGAACGCGGTGTAGTTCGCGATGACCTCGACCCGGCCCGGCGGGCACAGCTGCACGGCCTGGTCCAGGTTCTCGCAGACCTGGAAGTGCTGGTTCGCGACCTCCAGACGCACCGCGAGGTCGAGCTTCCGGTCGCCGATGACGAAGATCGGGTGGCCGGTCAGCCGCGTGTAGTCGACGTCCCACAGCCAGGAGGTGTCGGTGCCGTCGGCACCGCGGGCGTTCACGGAGAGGATCACCGGGGCGGGCGGCGGGTCGATGAGCGAGAACGTCTCCAGCCAGCCGGCCGGGTTCTTCGCCAGCAGCAGACGCAGGTCACGGCCCTCGAACTGCACGACGTCGTACCGCCCGGCGACCGCCTGCACCTGGTACATCCGCTCCAGGGCGACCTGCGGCGGCACCCCGAAGACGGCGGCGACGGCCGCGGAGGAGGTGGCGTTGGCCTTGTTGGCGCGGCCCGGCAACTGGAGGTGGATCGGCCAGGCGGAGCCGTGCGGGTCGAGGACGTGGTCCCCGGACAGCGCCCAGCTCGGCGTCGGACGGCGGAAGCCGCACTCGCCGCAGAACCAGTCGTCGCCGGGCCGCTGCATCACACCGCCGCAGGACGGGCAGGACCAGGCGTCGTCCTTCCACATCTGCCCGGCGGCGACCCAGATCACATTGGGGGAGGAGGACGCGGCCCACACCACCAGCGGGTCGTCGCAGTTGGCGACGATGACGGCCTTGGTGCCGGCCAGGCCCTCGCGCCAGTTCTCGGCGAGCATCCGGGTCTCGGCGGCGCGGTCGAGCTGGTCGCGGGAGAGGTTGAGCAGCGCGATGCACTTGGGGTCGGTGTCCCGGGCCACACCGGCCAGGTACTTCTCGTCGACCTCGATCACACCGAACTTGGCTTCCGAACCGCCCGCCAGCGCCGAGGTGATACCGGCCGGCATGTTGGCGCCGAGCGCGTTGGACACGACCGGGCCGGCCGCCCGCAGAGCCTCGGCGATGAGCCGGGTGGTCGTGGTCTTGCCGTTGGTCGCCGAGACCAGGACGACGTCCAGGTTCTGGGCGAGCCGGGCCAGGAGGTCGGGGTCGAGCTTGAGTGCCACCCGGCCGCCGATCACCGATCCGCTGCCGCGCCCCGCTGCGCGCGACGCCGCCGCGACCGCCTTGCCCGCGGTCACGGCCAGCTTGGCCCGCGGCGAGAGCGGGTCCGAGTTGCCTGCCATCAGTTCTCGATCCTCCTTGCGTACGCGCCGCGCCTGAAGCCAACCGGCAACGTGGTGAGGCCTCAGCCTATCGAGATCCACTCACGTGCCCGAACCGCGGCCCACGTCCGCGCGGCGGGCATGGGCTCGAAGGAACCGTACCCTTGCCGCCATGCGACACGGTTTCATCCCGGGCGCCCGCGGGCGGGTCCGGCCTCTCACTCTGCTCGGAGACGCGGTGCTGCGCGAGCCCTGCGAGGAGGTCACCGACTTCGGCCCCGGACTCGCCGCGCTCGTGGAGGACCTGTTCGCCACGATGTACGCGGCGCAGGGGGTGGGGCTGGCCGCCAACCAGATCGGCGAGCCGGTGCGGGTGTTCGTGTACGACTGCCCCGACGACGAGGAGGTCCGCCACCTGGGGCATGTGGTGAACCCGCGGCTGGTGGAGGCGGACGGTGTGGTGATCCGCGGCCCGGAGGGCTGTCTGTCCCTGCCGGGGCTGGAAGCGGGGACGGAGCGGTACGACCATGCGGTGGTCGAGGGCTTCACGGTGACCGGGGAGCCGGTCACCGTGCACGGCACGGGGTTCTTCGCCCGGTGCCTGCAGCACGAGTGCGAGCACTTGGAGGGCGGTCTGTACGCGGACCGCCTCACGGGCCGGCGTCACCGCAGGCTGATGCGACAGGTGGCGCGGGCCTCCTGGGGGAGATGAACCGGACCGGGGAGGACCGGGGCGGGGTCTCAGAACCCCGGTCCGCCCACCTTGTCCCCCGCCGCCGCCAGGCGGCCCCACAGCAGGTCGGCCAGGCTGCGCACCAACTCCGCCCGGGAGCAGGGGCGTTCACCCAGCCACCAGTCGCCCGCCGCATGCATCATCCCGACGATCCCGTGCCCCCACACCCGGGCCAGCTGCTGACTGCCGGGCCCGAGGTCCAGCCGGTCCTCGATGACCTGGGCCAGCTCCTCGCCCATCCGCCGCAGCAGCGGCGCCGAGTGCTTGCCGACGTCGAAGCCCTGGTCGCCTCCCTGACCGCCCTCCGACGGGTGCATCAGGAACCGGTACACCTGGGGCCGGGCCTCGATCGCGGCGAGGTACGTGTCCAGCGTGGCCTCGACCCGCTCCCGTCGATCGGCGGGAGCGTCGAGTGCGGCCCGCAGCGAATCGAGCAGGGCGTCCGTGTGCCGCTTGGCCAGGGCGGCGTAGAGGCCGCCCTTGTCGCCGAAGTGGCGGTACAGGATCGGCTTGGTGATGCCCGCCTCCGCGGCGATGGCGTTCATCGAGGCCTGTGGGCCGTCGCGGAGCACCACCCGGTCGGCGGCCTCCAGCAGCTCGCGCCGTCGGCGGTCGGCGGATCGCTGCTGATCGGTCCGCTGTGTGGTGTCCATGTACTCTCCCCACCCGTGCTGTTTCGGTGACGCCAGCGCAAACTAACACTGACGATGCCCCTGACATCGAACGGGATGCCGAGGAGCCCTCTGGAGTTGACTTTTCCTACCGACGAGTAACAGACTCGTGTTACCGCTAGTAACACGCACGTGCCGCCGCTGGAGGGGACATGGCCGAGTTCACCATGGAGCTCAACGACGAACAGAAGGAGGTCCGGGACTGGCTGCACGGCTTCGCCGCCGACGTCATCCGGCCCGCGGCCGCCGAATGGGACGAGCGTGAGGAGACTCCCTGGCCGGTCATCCAGGAGGCCGCGAAGGTCGGCATCTACTCCCTCGACTTCTATGCGCAGCAGTACTTCGACCCCACCGGACTCGGTATCCCGATGGCCATGGAGGAACTGTTCTGGGGCGACGCGGGCATCGCCCTGTCCATTGTGGGCACCGGACTGGCCGCCGTGGGCGTTCTCGCCAACGGAACCGAGGAGCAGATCGGCACCTGGATCCCCCAGATGTACGGTGACGCCAATGATGTAAAGGTGGCCGCCTTCTGCTCCTCCGAGCCCGACGCCGGCTCCGACGTGGCCTCCATGCGCACGCGTGCGGTGTACGACGAGGCCAAGGACGAGTGGGTGCTCAACGGCACGAAGACCTGGGCGACCAACGGCGGCATCGCCAATGTCCATGTCGTCGTCGCCGTCGTCGACCCGGAGCTGGGCTCCAAGGGTCACGCCTCCTTCATCGTGCCGCCGGGCACGCCCGGTCTCTCCCAGGGCCAGAAGTTCAAGAAGCACGGCATCCGCGCCTCGCACACCGCCGAGGTCGTCCTGGAGAACGCCCGGGTCCCCGGCTCCTGCCTGCTCGGCGGCAAGGAGAAGCTGGACGAGCGCCTCGCCCGGGCCCGGGAGCGGGCCAAGGCGGGCGGCGAGCGGGTGAAGAACGCGGCGATGGCCACGTTCGAGGCCTCGCGTCCGGCCGTGGGCGCGATGGCGGTGGGCACCGCCCGGGCCGCGTACGAGGTCGCCCTCGACTACGCGAAGACCCGTGAGCAGTTCGGCCGCCCGATCATCGACAACCAGGGCGTCGCCTTCCAGCTCGCCGACATGCGGACGCAGATCGACGCCGCCCGGCTCCTCGTCTGGCGGGCGTCCTGGATGGCGGTCAACGGCAAGCAGTTCACCGCGGCCGAGGGCTCGATGTCGAAGCTGTACGCCAGCGAGACCGCGAAGACGGTCACCGCCCAGGCCATACAGATCCTCGGCGGCAACGGCTACACCCGGGAGTACCCGGTGGAGCGCATGCACCGCGACGCCGCGATCTACACCATCTTCGAGGGGACGAGTGAGATCCAGCGCCTGGTGATCGCCCGGACGCTCGCCGGGATGCCGATCCGGTAGCCGTGCCTCACCGGTGCCGCAAGGGCGTGAGCTGCTCGATGTCGTAGCGCTTCCGCAGCGCCTCGATCGCCTCGTGGTCCGGCGGCCCCCCGTCCCCCAGGATCTCGAGCAGCTCCTCGAAGTAGCGCTCGTGGTCCGGGGGCGGGGAGGCCTGGAAGAACATCCTCGCCGGCGCCTCGGTCGGGTTCGCGAACGCGTGCGGGCATCCCGGCGGTACGACGATGACCGTGCCCGGGGTCGCCCGGACCACCCGGCTGCCCGAACCCGACTCCCACTTCCGCCAGTTGTCAGGGGTCCGCACGCGCGGCTCGAAGGCGAGCACGTCCAGCTCGCCCTCCAGCACGTAGAACAACTCCTCGCTGCGGGTGTGCACATGGGCGCCCACGTCGAAGCCCGGCGGGACCTCCACCTCGAAGGTGGAGGCCGTCCGCGAGTGCGTGCCGGTCACCTTGAAGGTCACGCGCTGGGCCGGCGTCTGCACCACCCGGCCGTGACCCGGCGGCACCAGCAGCCCCTCAGGCGCCGTCATGCCGCGCCTTCGTCCTCGAAGCTCCAGCGGCCCAGCGTCATCTCCGCGGTGATGCCGGGGCCGAACCCGGCCAGCAGCCCGCGCGCCCGGTGCTCGGCGCCGCCCTCGTCGAACAGCCTGCGCAGGGCGTCCAGTACGACGGCGCTGGCGATGTTGCCGTACTCGGTGAGCGTGGCCCGGCTGAAGCGGAACGCGTGCGGTTCGACCTCCAGGAACTTGCTGAGGTCGTCGAGTATTCGGGGCCCGCCCGCGTGGATGATGTAGAAGTCCAGGTCGGACGCGTCCCAGCCGTGCCTGCCGGCCAGGGCCTGCAGCGCCGGGGCGAGCGGCTCCATCGTCGCCGGCACCCGCTTGTCCAGCAGGAAGTGGAAGCCGGTGGCCCGGACGTCGTACATGATCCAGTCCTCGGTCTTCGGGATCAGGTACGAGCCGTTGCGCTCGAGCTCCACGCCGGTGCCGCCCCTGCCGCGGACCACGGCGGCGGCGATGCCGTCCCCGAACAGGCCGTTGGAGAGCAGCGATCCGACGCCGAGGTCGGTGGGCTGGTAGCAGAGCGAGCAGAACTCGCATGCCACGATCAGCGCGTTGGCCTGGGGGTAGGCCGTGCAGAAGTCGTGGGCGCGGTTGATCGCGGCGCCACCGGCGGCACAGCCCAGCTGGGCTATGGGCATCTGCCGGGTGGTGCTGTCGAAGTCCATCTCGTTGATCAGCCAGGCCGTGAGCGAGGGCATCATGAAGCCCGTGCACGAGACGAAGACGATCACGTCGATGTCGCTGGTGAGCAGCTCCGCGTCGTCGAGCGCGCGCTGGATGACCGCGGGGACCCGGGCCTTGGCCTCGGCCTCGTAGATCTTGTTGCGGTCCTCGAAGCCCGGGTGCTTCAGGGTTTCCTCGATCGGCTGCACGATGTGCCGGGTCTTGACGCCCGTGTTCTCGATCAGCCGGAGAGCGAGCGGCAGCTGTGGGTGGTCCGCGTGGCGGGAGCGCGCCAGCTCAAGCGTCTCCTCCATCGTGATCACGTGCTCCGGAACCGACACCGAGGGTTTGCACAAAGTCGCCATGAACCGTGCCTGCTTTCGCCGTCCGGCGGGCTCTCACCCACCGGTCAGAAGGTGGTTCACCTCAGGGGGTGGTCCATCCACGATCACCCGAGAGAGCGACGATCTCGCGCCGGACTACTCCAGACCGGTGACACCGTTCCCTACGGCGCACCCCCGCTGCTGTGGGCGATACACGCGACATCGATCCGATCGGCCAGCTTCGCCAGCTCGATGGTCAGCGCGGCCACCGTGTCCTCGTCGAGGCCGTCCTCCCCGGCCTCCACGAGACGCAGCCACCGCCCACCGACCGTCCGCAACAGCTTGCTCACTTCGGTGGCGGCCACCTGCAAGGTCCCGCGGTCGTCGACGATCAGAGGCAGAGTCACTTCGCGGTTCACAGACGGGATGGTAGTCGTGCAACCGTCACGCACCCTGCCAAACAGTCGTGATGTTGCAGAACTCCCGGATTCCGTGCCCGGACAGCTCACGTCCGTACCCCGACCTCTTCACACCGCCGAACGGAAACGCCGGGTGGGACGCCGTCATGCCGTTGACGAACACACCGCCGGCCTCCAGGTCCCGGGCGAACCGGTCCACCTCGGCCTCGTCACGCGTCCACACGTTCGAACTCAACCCGAACGACGAGTCGTTGGCGATGAGCACCGCCTCGTCCAGGTCACCCGCCCGGTACAGGGTCGCCACCGGTCCGAACGCCTCCTCGCGGTGGATCCGCAGCTCGCGGGTGATACCGGCGAGGACGGTCGGCGCGTAGTACCAGCCGGGCCCCTCCGGCCTTTCGCCGCCGCACAGCACCTCGGCTCCGCCGCGCCGCGCGTCGTCGACCAGTTCCTCCAGATCGGCCCGCCCCTGCTCGCTGGCGAGCGGCCCGATCTCCGTGTCCTCCTCCAGCGGGTCGCCGACCTTGAGGGCCTTCATGCCCGCGACGAACCGCTCGGCGAAGCGGTCGTAGACGTCGGTGTGCACGATGAACCGCTTCGCGGCGATGCACGACTGCCCGTTGTTCTGCACCCGCGCGGTCACCGCGACCTCGGCGGCGCGGTCGATGTCGGCGGACGGCATCACGACGAACGGGTCGCTGCCGCCCAGCTCCAGCACCGTCTTCTTGATCATCTCCCCGGCGGTGGAGGCGACCGCCCGGCCCGCGGGCTCACTGCCGGTGAGTGTGGCCGCCTTCACCCGGTCGTCGCGCAGGATGTCGTCGACCGCGCCCGAGCCGATCAGCAGGGTCTGGAAGCAGCCCTCCGTGAAGCCTGCCCGGTGGAACAGGTCCTCCAGGTAGAGCGCGGTCTGCGGGACGTTGGAGGCGTGCTTGAGCAGGCCCACGTTGCCCGCCATCAGGGCCGGGGCGGCGAAGCGGATCACCTGCCACAGCGGGAAGTTCCACGGCATCACGGCGAGCACCGGGCCGAGCGGCCGGTAGCGCACCCGGACCCGGGAGGCACCGGAGTCCTTCACATCGGACTGAGCGGGCTCGTCGTCCGCCAGCAGCTCCTCGGCGTGCTCGGCGTACCAGCGCATCGCCTTGGCGCACTTCGCGGCCTCCGCGCGGGCCTGCTTGACCGGCTTGCCCATCTCCGTGGTCATGACACGGCCGATCTCCGCCTGGTCCTCGTCGAGGAGGTCCGCGGCCCGGGTCAGCAGCCGGGCCCGGTCCGCGAAGGACGTCGTCCGGTAGGTGCGGAACGTGGCCTCGGCGAGCTGGAGCCGGCGCTCCAGTTCTTCCTCGCCCATGGCCTCGTACGTCTTGAGCGTCTCACCGTTCGCCGGGTTCACCGTCGCGATGGGCATGGCTGACCTCCCTCGGAGCAGGGCTTGATACGACCTTCCCGCGCGGCGGTCGGCGCCGCAACGCGGAGCGGACGTGTCCGTCCGGGCGAGCCGCGGGGTGGCTCACCTGTGCTCCGAGTGCTCCGCCAGCCGGTCCAGAAACGCGGCCTGCGCCGCGACGATCACCACACGGGCCCCGTCCAGGCCGAACCACGCCACGCGGTCCAGCTCGGGGAACTCCTGGCGGCGGCCCGACCTCGGCGGCCACTCCATGGTGAAGGTGCCGGGCACGACGGCCTCCGGGTCGAGGTCGGCCTCGACCGCCCAGGCCGTGACGATCTTCCCGCCGGTCTGCCGGACCTCGCCCAGCGCCACGGCCTCCCCGTCGGGCGGAGGCAGGCCCAGCTCCTCCTGGAACTCCCGGCGGGCCGCGTCCCAGGCGGGCTCCTCGGGCTCGTACTCACCCTTGGGGACGGTCCAGGCGCCGGCGTCCTTCTTGCTGAAGTAGGGGCCGCCCATATGCCCGAGCAACACCTCGAGGCCGCCGTCCGTGTGCCGGAACAACAGCAGTCCGGCGCTGCGCCTGGGCGCGCTCGGGCTCACGGCCTCACCTCCGGGTGCGCGGCCAGCAGCGTCTCGACGGTGTCCGCCTCCTCGGGGCGCTTGTCGTCACGGTAGCGGACGACCCGGGCGAAACGGAGGGTGACGCCGGCCGGGTAGCGGGAGGAGCGCTGGAGGCCGTCGTAGGCGATCTCCACGACGAGTTCGGGGCGTACGGTCACCCCCCAGCCGTGCTCCCGGACCGTCAGTCCGGCGAGCCGCTCGGTCTGCCAGCTGAGCATCGCGTCGGTCATGCCCTTGAAGGTCTTGCCGAGCATGGCGAAGCCGCCGTCCCCGGTGCGGGCGCCGAGATGCAGGTTGGACAGCTTGCCGGTGCGCCGGCCGTGGCCCCACTCGGCGGCCAGGACCACCAGGTCGAGCGTGTGCACGGGCTTGACCTTCAGCCAGGACGCGCCGCGCCGGCCCGCGCTGTAGGGAGCGTCCAGGCCCTTGACCACAACTCCCTCATGGCCGCGGGCGAGGGTGTCGGCTAGGAATCGTTCCGCCTCGGTGACGTCCTGCGGCCCGGACACCAGCGTCCTGCGCACCCGCATCGGCTCGGGCACCAGCCGGGCCAGCTCCCCGTGCCGCTCGGCGAACGGCAGGTCGAGCAGCTCGCGGTCGCCGACCGCGAGCGCGTCGAAGAAGACGGGGGAGACGGGCACCTCCCCGGCGGCCTTCGCCACGTCCACCCGCGAGCCGACCCGGCCTGCCGTCTCCTGGAAGGACCGGGGGCGCCCGGACGCGTCGAAGGAGATCACCTCGCCGTCCAGGATGAACCGCTCACCCGCCAGTCCCAGCGCCGCCGAGGTCACTTCGGGCAGCCGGTCGGTGATGTCGTCGAGGGTGCGGGTGACCACCCGGATCGCGGCCCCGTCCCGGTGGACCTGCACGCGGATGCCGTCCAGCTTCTCCTCCACCGCGCAGGCGCCGAGCTTGGCGACCGCCTCGGCGACCGACGAGGCGCTGTGCGCCAGCATCGGCAGCACCGGCCGGCCGACGGTCAGCCGGAAGCGGTCCAGCGCCCCGGGCCCCTCGGCGAGCAGCGCCTCGGCGACCGTCTGCAGGGAACCGGCGAGCATCACCGCCCGCCGTACGGCCGCCGCGTCCGCGCCGGTCGCCCCGGCCAGCCCCTCCACGGCGACCGCGTCCAGGGCGCCCTGCCGTACCTCGCCGGTGATCAGCCCGAGCAGGAAGCGCTGCTCGTCCTCGGTGGCCGCGCCCATCAGCTCACCGACCAGCCGCGTCCGCTCCGCCTGTGAGCCGGGCCCGGAGACCTTGCCGAGCTCGGTGAGCCGGGCGTCGACCGCGGCCACGGTGAGGGACGGCTCGGCGGCGGGCGGGACGCTGCGGGAGAGCACCTTCCAGCCGACCCCGAGCCGCCCCTGCGGCAGCCGACCCGCCAGATACGGGATGACGATCGGCACGTCGTCCGCCTCCGCCTCCCTGAACAGCTCGGCGAGCAGGGCGGTCTTCCGGGACCGCGCCGAGGTGGCGGCGACCTCGCGGGACACGTGGGCGAGCCGGGACAGCAGCATGCGGCCATGGTGCTACGGGAGCGCCGGGCCCTACACCCCCACGGCCGCGTCGAGGTCGGCGAACAGCAGCTCGCCGTTGATCGCCGCGCCCGCCCGGTAACCCCGGCTCGCCGCGTTGACCACCTGCTCCGCGAACCCGCTCGCGTTGCCCGCCGCCCACAGCCCGGGCACGGTCGTCAGACCGCGTTCGTCGATCACCGGGTAGCTGCCGAAGGGCGTCTCGGTCAGCTCCGCGCCCAGAGCGGCCGGCAGACCGGTGCGCGGCACGGCACGGGGCGCGACGAAGAGCACCTCGCGCTCGTGCACCGACCCGTCCGCGAGCCGGACGCCGGTGAGCCGGTCGTCGTCGGTGAGCACGTCGGTCACCTCGCCGCGCACCGTGCGGACTCCGGCCGCCGCCAGTCTGCGCAGGTCGTCGCCGGTGAGCAGCTCCTCGGCGACCTCGTGCAGGAACAAGGTGACGTCCTTGGACCACTGGCTCACCATCAGCGCCTGGTGGACGCTCATCGGCGTGCCGGCGAGGACGCCGAACGCCCGGTCGCGCACCTCCCAGCCGTGGCAGTACGGGCAGTGCAGCACGTCCCGGCCGAAGCGCTCGGCGAGGCCCGCGACCGGCGGCAGCTCGTCCTTCAGGCCCGTGGCGACGACCAGGTGCCGGGCGCGGACGGTCCGCCCGCTCTCCAGCAGCACGGTGAAGCCCGTCCCCTCGGTGGCGTCCCGGGTGGCGTCCACCGCCCGGTCCCGGACCAGCTCCACGCCGTACCGCGCGATCTCCTCGCGGCCGACGGCCAGGAACTCGGCGGGCGCCATGCCGTCGCGCGACAGATAGCCGTGCATGTGCGCGGCGGGGGCGTTGCGCGGCTCGCCCGCGTCCACGACCAGGGTCCGGCGCCGGGCCCGGCCGAGGACCAGGGCGGCGGACAGTCCGGCAGCGCCGCCTCCGACGATGACGACGTCGTAGGCGTTGTCCTGGTAGCTGTTGTCGCTGTTCTCGGTCATGGTGGGACGGTCACACCCGACCTGCCGCATTGACAAACGTTGTTGCCGGTTCTGCAATAACGGCCATGACGACCGATGACGTACTGGCCGAGGTGGGTCCGAGGCTCCGGCGCATCCGCAAGGAGCGGGAGGTGACCCTGGCCGCGCTCTCCGAGTCGACCGGGATCTCCGTCAGCACCCTCTCCCGGCTGGAGTCCGGTCTGCGCAAGCCCAGCCTCGAACTGCTGCTGCCGATCGCGCAGGCCCATCAGGTGCCGCTGGACGAACTGGTCGGCGCGCCGCCGGTCGGGGATCCGCGGGTGCGGTCCGAGCCGATCGTGCGGCACGGGCGTACCCACTGGCCGCTGACCAGGCAGCCCGGCGGCCTGCAGGCGTACAAGGTGCTGGAACCGCGGCGGACGCCGGCCCCGGACCCGCGCACCCACGAGGGCTACGAGTGGCTGTACGTGCTGTCCGGACGGCTGCGCCTGGTGCTGGGCGAGCACGACGTGGTGCTCGCGGCCGGGGAGGCCGCCGAGTTCGACACCCGGGTGCCGCACTGGTTCGGGTCGACGGGGGAGGGGCCGGTGGAGTTCCTCAGCCTGTTCGGGCCGCAGGGGGAACGGATGCACATACGGGCGCGGCCCCGGAAGGCGTGACGCACGCTACTGTTCCCCGATCGACAAGCGACCGCTTAGTATGCAGATGACCCCGTCAGACGAAGCAGTCGTGTGGAGGCACCCGCATGCAGGCATGGCAAGTGCACGAGAACGGCGAGCCGAGCGAGGTGATGCGGCTGGCCGACGTGGAGCGGCCCACGCCCGGCGACGGCCAGGTCCTGCTGAAGGTGCGTGCCGCCAACATCAACTTCCCGGACGTGCTGATGGCCCGGGGCCAGTACCAGGTCCGCCCGCCGCTGCCCTTCACACCGGGCGTGGAGATCTGCGGCGAGACCGAGGACGGACGGCGTGTGATCGCCAACCCGGCGCTGCCGCACGGCGGATTCGCCGAGTACGCCGTCGCGGACGCCGCCGCTCTGCTGCCCGCGCCGGACTCGCTGGACGACGCCGAGGCCGCCGCCCTGCACATCGGCTACCAGACGGGCTGGTTCGGCCTGCACCGCCGGGCCGGGCTCGAAGCCGGTGAGACGCTGCTCGTCCACGCTGCCGCGGGAGGGGTCGGCAGCGCGGCCGTGCAGCTCGGCAAGGCGGCCGGCGCCACCGTGATCGGCGTGGTCGGCGGCGCCGACAAGGCCGCCGTCGCCCGCGAGCTGGGCTGTGACGTCGTGATCGACCGGCGTGCCGAGGACGTCGTCGCGGCGGTCAAGGAGGCCACCGGCGGCCGGGGCGCCGACGTGATCTACGACCCGGTCGGCGGTGAGGCGTACACGCAGTCCGCCAAGGTCGTCGCCTTCGAGGGCCGTATCGTGGTCGTGGGCTTCGCCAGCGGCAGCATCCCCAGCCCGGGCCTGAACCACGCCCTGGTGAAGAACTACTCGATCCTCGGTCTGCACTGGGGCCTGTACAACACCAAGAACCCCAAGCTGGTCCAGCACTGCCACGAGCAGCTCACCGAGCTGGCCGCCCGGGGTGCGATCAAGCCGCTGGTCAGCGAGCGGGTGCCGCTGGCCGACGCGGCGGCGGCCGTGCAGCGGGTCGGCGACGGGGTCACCATCGGCCGGGTAGCCGTCGTGCCGTCCCTGGAGAACGGAGCCGCAGCATGACCGACGCAGCCGAACTCAAGCGCCGCACCACGGAGTTGCTGGCCGCGTATCCGCCCGCCGGCACCGACCGGCTGGACTTCCTCCGAGCCCGGTTCGACGCGGGACTCGCCTGGGTGCACTACCCGGAGGGCCTCGGCGGACTGGGCGCGCCCCGCTCCCTCCAGGGCGTGGTGGACGCCGGACTGGAGGCCGCCGACGCCCCCGACAACGACTCGCGCCGCAACGGGATCGGGCTCGGCATGGCCGCGCCGACGATCCTGAAGTACGGCACCGAGGAGCAGAAGCAGCGGTTCCTGCGCCCGCTGTGGACGGGCGAGGAGGTCTGGTGCCAGCTGTTCAGCGAGCCGGGCGCCGGGTCCGACCTGGCCGCACTCGGCACGCGGGCGGTGCGTGAGGATGGGGGCACCTCCCGCTCGAGCGAAGCCGAGAGTGGGGGAGACTGGGTGGTCAACGGGCAGAAGGTGTGGACGTCGGGCGCGCACAACGCCCGCTGGGCCATCCTCATCGCCCGCACCGACGCGGACGTGCCCAAGCACGCCGGCATCACCTACTTCCTCTGCGACATGACCGACCCCGGCGTCGAGGTCCGCCCGCTGCGGCAGATCACCGGCGAGGCCGAGTTCAACGAGGTCTTCCTCACCGACGTCCGCATCCCCGACGCCCACCGCCTCGGCGAGATCGGCGACGGCTGGCGGGTCGCGCAGACCACGCTGAACAACGAACGCGTCGCCATCGGCGGCATGCGGCTGCCCCGCGAGGGCGGCATGATCGGCCCGGTGTCGAAGACCTGGCGCGAGCGCCCCGAGCTGCGCACCCACGACCTGCACCAGCGGCTGCTGAAGCTGTGGGTCGAGGCCGAGGTCTCCCGCCTCACCGCCGAACGCCTGCGCCAGCAGCTCGTCGCCGGGCAGCCCGGCCCCGAGGGCGCCGGCATGAAGCTCGCCTTCGCCCGCCTCAACCAGGAGATCAGCGGCCTGGAAGTGGAACTCCGCGGCGAAGAAGGCCTGCTGTACGACGACTGGACCATGCGCCGCCCCGAGCTGGTCGACTTCACCGGCCGCGACGCCGGCTACCGCTACCTCCGTTCCAAGGGCAACAGCATCGAGGGCGGGACCACCGAGGTCCTGCTGAACATCGTCGCCGAGCGCGTCCTGGGCCTGCCCGCCGAGCCGCGCACCGACAAGGACGTCGCGTGGAAGGACCTCGCCCGATGACAACACAGCCCGACCTGCTGTACTCGGAGGAGGAAGAGGCGCTGCGGGCCGCCGTACGGGACCTGCTCGCCGACCACTGCGACGCGCCCGGTGTCATCGCGCGCACCGAGTCCGACGCCCCGCACGACCTCAAGGCATGGAAGGCACTGACCGACGGCATGGGCCTCGCGGGCCTGCTGGTGCCCGAGGCGCAGGGCGGTCAGGGCGCCACGCACCGCGAAGCCGCCGTGGTCCTGGAGGAGCTGGGGCGTGCCGTCGCTCCGGTGCCGTTCCTCACCAGCGCCGTCGTCGCCACCGAGGCCCTGCTCGCCTGCGACGTCGCCGACGACCTGCTCGCCGAGCTGGCGTCGGGGCGCATGACCGCAGCCCTCGCCGTCGCGCTGAACGTCGCTCCGGGCGGCGCCTTCAAGGCCGTACGCTACGAGGACGGCATTCTGGACGGGGAGCTGACGGGTATCGCGGACGCGGCCGCCGCCGACGTGCTGCTGGTGCCGGCCGAGGACGGCGGACTGTACGCCTTCGACATCGCCGCCGACGGCGTGACCGTCACCCCGCAGATCTCCTTCGACCTCACCCGGCCGCTCGCGACCGTCACCCTCGACGGGGCGGCCGCCCGCCGGATCGGTGACGCCGAACCCGCCGTACGCCGGGCCCTGCGCGCCGGGGCCGGGCTCCTCGCCTCCGAGCAACTCGGCCTCGCCGAGTGGACGCTGACGGAAACGGTGCGCTACCTCAAGGAGCGCAAGCAGTTCAACCGGCCCGTCGGCGGCTTCCAGGCGCTCAAGCACCGGCTCGCCCAGCTGTGGCTGGAGGTCGTCAACCTCCGCGCCGCCGCCCGCAACGCGGCCGACGCGCTGGCGACCGGCGCGGACATCGACGTGGCGGTCGCCGTGGCCCAGGCGTACGCGGCGCCGGTCGCCGTGCACGCCGCCGAGGAGGCGCTCCAGCTGCACGCCGGTATCGGCATGACCTGGGAGCACCCCGTCCACCTGTACCTGAAGCGGGCCAAGGCCGACTCGATCGCCTACGGCACGGCGGGCGCCCACCGTGCCGCGGTGGCCGAACTGGTCGACCTGCGAGCCCCCTGACGTACACGAGGGAAAGCCCGCCCCACCTGGGGCGGGCTTTTTCGTGTGCCCGGCGCGCAGGCGGTGAACACACAGCGGCAGTCCGGCCAACTCCTGTCAGGTGCAGGTCCTTTGGGAACCCGAGGACTCCATACTCTCTGAGGTCCCACAGGCCCTCACAGGGAGGCACGGCATGGCCCTCACCACCCGTCGCAGAGCCCTCACCACCCTCGGCGCCGCCCTCGCGGGTTCGCTCGCCCTGCCCGGCGCGCAGGCGTCGGCGGCGCAGGGGAAGCACGGCCCGCGCCCGCTGTGGCGTGCCCACGCGCACAACGACTACGAGCACACCCGCCCCCTCTTCGACGCCCTCGACCACCGCTTCGGCAGTGTCGAGGCGGACATCTTCCTCGTCGGCGACCAACTGCTCGTCGCCCACGACGCCACCGAGCTCGACCCGTCCCGCACCCTGGAGTCCCTCTACCTCGACCCGCTCGCCGCCCGGGTCAAGGCCGACCACGGCTGCGTCTACCGCGGTTGGCGCAGGCCGCTGCAACTCCTCATCGACATCAAGACCGAGGGCTCCTCGACGTACCTCGAACTCGACCGCCACCTCCTGCGCTACAAGCACCTGTTCACCACCTACGCCCACGGACGCGTCCACGCCGGGCCCGTCACCGCGGTGATCTCCGGCGACCGCGCCGCCCGCACCCCCATGGAGGCACAGACCGTCCGCCGGACCTTCTACGACGGCCGGCTCACCGACCTCGGCAGTGCGGCGCCCGCCTCCTTCATCCCGCTGATCAGCGACAACTGGACGCTCAACTTCAGCTGGCTGGGCGACGGCCCGTTCCCCGACGCCGAGCGGCAGAAGCTGCGGAGCATCGTCGCGGACGCGCACGCCCAGGGGCAGCGGGTCCGGTTCTGGGCCACCCCCGACACGGCCGGTCCGGCGCGGGACGCGCTGTGGACGCAGCTGCTCGCCGCCGGCGTCGACTACTTCAACACCGACGACCTCGCGGGGCTGGAGACGTTCCTGGACAGCCACCCGAACTCGTAAACATCACACGAACGGCGGACATGTCAGCTCACGGGACGAACCCTCCGCTACGCCACACTTACGGGCGAAAGCCGCGATGTGGTTGTGGCGGAGGAGGTTCGCGATGGCCGTTTCCATCTCTGTGGTGCTGCTGTTCCTGATCATGGCAGTGATCTTCATCCGCAACGGCGCACTGAAGATCTCCCATGCCCTGGTCTGTGCCATGCTCGGCTTCTACCTGGCCAGTTCGAGCATGGCCCCCACCATTCACAGCGGCCTGGCCGCGACCGCCGAACTGGTCGGCAGCCTGCGGCCGTGAGCCGCCCGCGCGTCACGGAGCCGAGAACACCCCGATGCCGTTGGGCACGGGGCGCTCGGCGCCACCGCTCGGGTGGTTGCGTACCGACACCGTGGTGGCGCCGGGCTCGCGCGCGACCAGCTCGGTCGAGCCGCCGCCGTCCAGGCTGAAGGCGTCTACCGAGCCCAACGCCCGCATCTCGTCGGCCACTTCGGCGATCGTCAGACCGCTGCGGTAGTCCGGCGCACCGTCGAGCGCCAGGAGCAGCAGCCGCCGCCCGCCGCCCGCGATGCCCACGGCCGTCCGCACCGCCGAGGCGACGCGGTCAAGGCCGGGCAGCGGCTGCCCGCCCCGCAGCACCGGATAGCCGCCCAGCGCGAAGCGGTAGCGGACCCCGGAGGAGGACGCCACCAGCCGGTGCCACACGCTCACCCGCTCGCCGGTGGACAGCTTCCGCAGCCGCTGCGCGCCCGCCTCCCGGCCGACCAGTACCGTGGTGCCCGCGGCGATGGGGCCGCTGCCGGGCTTGTCGGAGGCGGACACCACCCGTCCGTGACGGACCGTCACCTCATAGGTGTCCGTGCTGCACGGGGCCGCCCGGTCGGTGTCCGTGCCGCAGGTGGCGCGGACCCGGGAGGCGCTGCCCCACCACGAGGTGAACGCGCCGACGGAGTCCACCGGCAGCGCGTACTGGTTGAGCCCGCCGAGCCGCAGCCGGCCCCCGGGCGTGCGCACGGAGCCTTCGAGGCGGAGCCGGCCGAGACGGGCCCGCCGGTCGGTGCCCACTCCGAGGACGTCCTCGGTGGTCGTGCCGGGCGGCAGCGCGGGGCCGAACCGCTGTCCGTCCGGCACCGCCGCCTTGAGCACCCGGCCGTGCGCGATCGCCGGTCCCACCGTGGCGCCGGTCGCCTCGACGCCCGGATGCTGGGTCTCGGTGATGTTGAAGAAGTCGCCGTTGACGCCCGCGACGGCGCCCGCCGTGTCGGCCAGCTGGGAGACCGGGGCGCGGGCGGCCACCGCGCCCGGGTGGAGCAGGTCCAGGGTTACGTGCTTGTCGCGCAGGTCCACGGTCAGCAGGTGGGCGTGGGTCATGCCCTTGGCCGCGGGAAGGTCGAACTGCTCGTAGGTGACGCCCGGCGCGATCTCGGTGCCGGTGTCCCACACGGCGGCGGCCGGTGCCGCGCCCGTCAGGGCGGCACCGGCCAGCACCCCGAACGCCGTGAGAACCGTGCCGACCGCTCTGCCCGCCGCATACCGTTTCCGACGACGCGTCACTGTCCCCCCTGATGTCTCGTCAAATGTCCCAGGACTCGGGGGAAGTGCACCAGACCGCGGTGTCCGGCGGGGCCGCTACGGGTCGACTACGCGAGAACGGGTGAGAAAACGCACCCCCTCGGGTGCCTCCAGGGAGAAACCGCTGCCCCGTCCGGGCACCACGTCCACGATGAGCCGGGTGTGGCTCCACACCTCGTGCTGGCTCCGCGACATCCAGAAGGTCACCGGCTCCTCGACGCCCTCGACCGTCAGTTCGGCCAGCAGTACGTCGGAGTCGCCGGTGCGGAACTCGCCGTCCGGGTAGCACATGGGCGCGCTGCCGTCGCAGCAGCCGCCGGACTGGTGGAACATCAGCGGCCCGTGCTCGGCGCGCAGCCGGCGCAGCAGGTCGGCGGCCCGCGGGGTGAGTTCGACGCGCGGCGCTGTCTTTTCCTGGTCCATGGTCACCGTCCCGGAGCCTGGGAGAGCTGGCTGACGCCCCAGTCTCACGGCTCGTCGGGCAGGCGTCCAGGGTCGGCCCGCGCGTGATCGGCCGCCGAGATGGTCCCCTGGGCCACGGCGCACAGGGTCTCCGGGCCCTCCGCGTCGACCGTGAAGACGTCGCACCGGCAGACCGCGAGGGTGCGACCGGCCCGGACCACCTCGGCCCGGGCCCGCAGGAGCGTTCCGCGGGCCGGGCGGAGGTAGTCGATGGTGTAGCCGGCGGTGATCAGCCGGGGACCGAGGACGGAGCCCGCGGCGAAGGTCAGGGTGTTGTCCGCCGCGTACCCGAGGACTCCGCCGTGCACGAAGCCGTACTGCTGGAGCAGTTCGGCGCGGATGTCCAGTTCGAGCTCTGCCGAGCCTTCGCCGAACGCCGTCAGGCGGGTGCCCAGCAGCACGCTGAAGGGCTGCCCGGCCAGGGCCTTCCGGGCGCTTTCCAGTTCCAGGGTCTCCACGGTCGCCACGGTCTCCCTCGCGGTGCGGTTCTCACTTCACTAGTGAAGTCAGGCTGGCGCGGGACCGGTCCGTCTGTCAAGATCGGCCCATGTCCGAGCCGTCCGACCAGCGCCTTTTCTTCCTGTTGCAGCGTGCCGCGCACCAGTTGCGCACCACCGCCGACCGGCGCTGCCTGGCCGCCGCGGGGGTCACCACGGCCCAGCTCGGCGCGCTGTACGCGGTGCGCGACACGCCGGGGGTGACGCAGGGGGAGCTCGCCCGGACGCTCGGCCTCGGGGAGCCCGCCGTCACGGCGCTGGTCCGGCGGCTCACCGCGGCCGGGCTGGTGGCCAGGAACCCGCACCCGCGTGAACACCGGGCGGTCGCCCTGGAGCTGACCGACGCCGGGGAGGCCGCCCTGACCGCCGCGCAGCCCGAGGTCGACCGGTTCAACGCCGAACTGCGCGGCCTGCTGGGGGACGACGGGTTCAGCCGGACCGCCGCCGCGCTGCACCGGCTCGCGGACTGGGAGGCCACGGGCCCGTGAGCGCTCGCGTCCGGGTCAGCCGCCTGGCGGCGGGACCGGCTTCGTCCAGTCCGGGTCGGCCCACCGGGCCCCGTCCGCCGGGCCGGGCAGGTCCGGGCGGTATCCGGGTTCCCGTTCCCGCCGCAGCCGGACGCTGGCGTGCAGCACCGCGTCCGCGGGCACGGGACGGGTGCGCCGGCCCGCGAGGGTCCACAGCGGGCCGTTGGTGTGCACGGCGGCGGTGGCGAAGTCCTCGGTCAGGGCGCAGGTCCTGGTGTAGGCGCCGGGGCGGAACAGCAGATCACGCGTGATGCCGTCGGTGATCCACTTCAGCGCGATGGTGGAGAGCAGCGGCTCGCCCTCCTCGTGCACGAACGTGCCGCCGACGTCGGAGTGCACCCCGGCGAACCAGACCTCCTCGACGGTGCGGGGCCGGGGCGTCACCAGGTACTCCCGGAAGGGCCGGCGCTTCTCGTCGAGGGACACCGCGTGCCGGACGCGGGCGGCGTTGGGCAGCAGGCGGGTGTACGGCCAGAGCAGGTCGCCCAGGCGCAGCAGGCCGGCCGCCTTCACGGTGTCCCAGACGCCGAGGCAGGCGACCGGAAGCGCGTGGTGCGAGACCTGCCGTGGATCGTTCCGCTCGGCCTCCGCCCACAGCGGCTCGAACTCGGTCCGCCGGCAGAACGCGTGCGAGAACCGCGCGACCTTCCGCTCGCTCTCGCCGATGTCCTGGTTGAAGGCGTACTTCGCCACGGCGTAGGGCACCAGGTTCTCCGCGCCGGGGCGCATCAGCCCGGGCTTGTTGAGCATGCCCACCAGGGCCCGGGCGGTGTAGGCGCCGCGGCTGAAGCCGAAGACGTACACCAGGTCGCCCGGCTGCCAGTGCCGCATCAGATAGGTGTACGCCTCGGCGAGGTTGGCCCGCAGCCCGGTGCCGAACGCCAGACCGCAACCGCGGGACAGCGCCCGCCCCGCCGGCCCGTGCGCGGTGGCCGACGACATGGTCCCGACCCCGGGGTCGTAGTAGAGCAACTGCCGTCCAGGATCGTCGGCTTCGAGCATCTCCAGCAGCCGGACCACGTTGGTGGGATGGCTCGCGCCCACCTGGTTTCCGGTGCCGTCGAGGCAGACGACGATCCTGCGCGGCATCACGGAGCCCCGGTCAGCGGGCGGGCGGGCCGGACGCGGTGTGCCGCCCGGGAGCGATCTGCCGCGCGAACGCCTCCAGCGCGACCGGGCTCTCCGGGGGCAGGACCGCCATCTTGCCCTGCTCCTCCGCCTCGGCCAGGGCGTGCGCCGCCTCGCTGCCCTCGGGCACGAAGGCCAGCCGCACATGCCCGTCGCCGGAGCCGCGCCGGTCCACCGGGGCCACGGCACCGTGGGTTCCGTCGGGCAGGGTGACCCAGAGCTGGAAGTCGTCGTACCGGATGTAGTCCGCGCCCTTCACCGGCCACGGGTAGTGGTGTTCACCGGGCGGCACGGTGGGCAGGATCGCCTGGTGGTTGGCGTGGCTCAGCGGCACGCACGAGTTGAACAGGGAGTCGGTCCACGCCTCGACACCCTTGGCGTCCTTCACCGGGGTGCGCAGCAATGCCTCGGCGTCGTCGTACCCCAGTTCCGCCAGCGCGGGCAGGGTCAGCGGGAAGGCGTCGACGAGTTCGGCGGCCTCCTGCCGGAGGCGGTCCACCTTCGCGGGGTCGGCGCAGAACTGCATGCTCCACTCGATCCCGACCCGGGCGCGGTACATCCGCCAGCCCCGGGCTCCCTTCACCCACAGGCTGCCCCCGTGGTGCATCTCCCAGTGCTCGGTACCCACCGGACGCGGCCCGTACGGCAGTTCCTCGTCCGCCGCCGCGGCGAGGATCTTGTGCGCCGTCCGTTTCGCGGCCTTGAAGAATTCGGAGTCGAAACGCGGGGGGTGGTCGACGAGACGTATCTTCCACGGATGGTTCTCGGACTCGACGCCGCCCGGCCGTACGTCGGCCATGGCTGACCTCCTCGGCAGAGTGCCCCTGCCTCCATCGTGCGCCGCTCACCGGCTCGTCGCGACTCGGCCGGCAGAGCGCGCGGGAAGGCCCTCATGCGCCGGTGCCGAGCGGCCGGCGTTCCGCGGCACAGTGCGCCACGTAGAGCCGTACCGCATCGTGCAACCGGTAGCGGATCCCGCCGTCCCGCCCGGCCTCGGCGACGTGGATCATCTGGCGGTGGAGCAGGTCCTCGAGGAGGTCGACGGCGAGGTCCGGGGACGGTGTCACCCGGGTCAGCATGTCGTCCACGCCGAAGTCGCCCCGCACGGGCTGCAGTCGGCGCAGCGACTCCTTGAGCGGGGGTGGCAGCGACCGGTGGTAGGCCGTCACGCTCGCCCGCAGGGACAGGTCCCCGACGCGCAGGAACGGGACGCGGGCCCGCTCGTCCGCGAGACGGTCCGCGAGGTCGCGCAGGGACCGGTGCGGTCGGGCGGTGAGCCACAGACCGGCGATGTGCAGGGCCAGCGGCAGCCCGGCGCAGGAGCGCAGGATGCTTATGGCGGCGGACCGTTCCGCCCGGGTGCGCGCGGCCCCGACCAGGTCTTCCAGGACCCGGTGGGCGTCCGGTTGCGCCAGGGCACCCACCTGATGACGTAACTGCCCTGGTAGCGCTGGCAGTTCGCGCCGCGCGGCCACCAGGACGGCGCTGCGCACCTCGTCCACGAGCAACGGGCGGACCTGCGCCTCGCTGTCGACGTTGTCGAGGACGACGAGGACGCGGCGCCTGCTCAGCGCGTCGCGCAGCCGGGCGGCGGCCTCCTCCGCGCTGTCCGCGGTCGACGCGGCGCCGAGGGAGCGCAGGACGCGGCGGACGACCGCGTCCGAGGTGAAGGGGAGACAGGAGGCGGGATGCAGGTCCACGAAGACCTGCCCGTCGGGGAAACGGGCGCGCACGCCGTGGGCGGCCCGCAGGATCAGTGAGGTCTTGCCCGAGCCGGGCGGTCCGACGACGACGGCGGGCCCGCCGGCCTCGCGGCGTTCCTCCCCGCGGAGGTGACCCGTCAGGGAGGCGATGAACAGTTCCCTTCCGGCGAGCCGGTGACGGGGTGCCGCGGGGAGTTCCGCGGGCACCGGACCGGCGGGACCGGCGGGACCGGCAGGACCGGCGGGACCCGCAAGACCGGCCGGACCGACCGGACCGAAGGGGCGCGGCGGCCTCAGCAGCCGTCCGGGCGGCAGACCGAGGGCCCGGGCGAGAAGGAGCAGGGACTGCTTGCGGGGGCGGGCGGTGTGGCCGGTTTCGAGGTTGCGGATCGCCCGCACACTCAGTCCCGAGCGCTCCGCCAGTCCCTCCTGCGTGAGGCCCAGCGCCTCGCGCGCGTCGACCAGAGCTGCCGCGAGCGTCTCCGGGTTCGGCGTTTCGGTCACGACAAGCCCATCTTGTTGTGCGGTCCCGGCCGGGAGGTGCGTCAACCGTGTCCCGCTGTGCGGCCGCGGCCGGGAAATGCGTCAACCATGTCCTGCTGTTGTGAGGTTCCGGTCAGGGCTGCCGTCAGCCGTGTCCTCGCTCCGCGGGACGCATCAGCGCGGCGACGAACTTGTACCGGGAGCCGCGGTACACCGAGCGGACCCACTCCACCGGGGTGCCGTCGGCGTCCCGCGAGTGCCGGGAGAGCAGCAGCATCGGCAGTCCCACGTCGGTGGCCAGGAGCCCGGCCTCGCGCGGTGTCGCCAGGGAGGTCTCGATGGTCTCCTCGGCCTCCGCGAGACGCACTCCGTACACCTCGGCGAGCGCCGTGTACAGCGAGCCGCAGGTGTTCAGCGACTGTCTGAGCCCGGGGAAGCGGCGCGCGGACAGGTGCGTGGTCTCGATCGCCATGGGCTCGCCGCTGGCCAGTCGCAGCCGTTCGATGCGCAGCACCTTGTCGCCGACGCCGATCCCGAGCAGGTCCGCGAGCTTCGCGTCCGCGGCGACGTGGCCGATGTCCAGCATCTGCGAGGCGGGGTCGAGACCCTGGGCCTTCATGTCCTCGGTGTGCGAGGTGAGCCTGAGCGTGCGGTACAGCTTCGGTCTCGCGACGAACGTGCCCTTGCCCTGGATGCGGTCCAGCCGTCCCTCGCCGACGAGTTCCTGCAACGCCTGCCGGACGGTGGTGCGCGAGGTGTCGAACCGTACCGCGAGCAGCCGCTCGGCCGGCATGGCCGAGCCGGGCCTCAGGGCCTCGGTGATCTCGAGGATCTGCTGCTTGATGCGGTAGTACTTCGGCACGCGCGCGCCGCGACCGGGCGTCCCCCCGCGGTGGGCGCTGCTGACGTCGATGGTCATGACCTGCCTTCCCGGCTCACTCGGCGGTCTCCCGTTATAGCCCCCAACTGCCCTATGGTCTAGTCCAACCAGAAGGGCGCCGCGGATGTCGCGCGAGCGGCCCGCCGGCCGTCCGGTGACTTTCTCGTAACGGACCACACGGCTTCCTGAACCACCCTTGACACCCCTAAAGGTCTAGGCCAAGCTCCACCGTACTGGTCTACACCATTAGTGGCCAGGTCCCGAGTCCCACGTGCGGCAGCGGCATACGCAGGTCACGGCAGGGGGCGTGGGGGGTCAGTGGCATCCCTGAGGAGGGTGGCGTGAAGCGCAAGCTGATAGCCGCGATCGGTATCGCAGGCATGATGTTCTCCGTCGCGGCGTGCGGCGGCGACGACGGCGACAGCGGCAAGAACGCGGGACCGGACAGCTTCAAGGGCCAGACGCTGCGGGTCTGGACGATGGACGGATCCGCGCCGGCCCAGTGGACCAAGGACGTGCAGGCCGCCTTCGAGAAGAAGACCGGCGCCAAGCTGAAGTTCGAGATCCAGAAGTGGGACGGGATCCAGGAGAAGATCACCACGGCCCTCTCCGAGGACAACCCGCCGGACGTTCTCGAGATCGGCAACACCCAGACCCCGGCCTACGCGGCCACCGGCGGCCTCGCCGAAGTCGCCGACCTCAAGCAGCAGATCGGCACGGACTGGACCCCGTCCCTCTCCCAGTCCTCCGTCTACGACGGCAAGCAGTACGCGGCGCCGTGGTACTTCGCCAACCGCGTGGTCATCTACAACAAGAAGATCTGGGCCAAGGCCGGCATCAAGTCGACCCCGAAGACCCGCGCCGAGTTCTACAAGGACCTCGAGGCCATCGGCAAGAAGACCGACGCCGACCCGATCTACCTGCCGGGCCAGAACTGGTACTTCTTCGACGGCCTGACCATCGGCCAGGGCGCCGATCTCGTGAAGAAGGACGGCGACAAGTACGTCTCCAACCTGGCCGACCCCAAGGTCACCCAGGCCATGGAGATCTACAAGAAGTACGCCTCCTACTCCACGGCCCCCAAGGACAAGGACGAGGCCACCCCGCAGCAGGCCGAGGTGTTCGCCAAGGGCAAGACCGGCGCCTTCATCGGCATGGGCTGGGAGGCCGGCACCGCCGTCACCGCCAACAAGTCCATCGAGAAGGACCTCGGTTACTTCACCATCCCCGGTGAGACGGCCGGCAAGCCCGAGGGCGTCTTCCTCGGCGGCTCCAACCTGGCGGTCGCACAGGGCAGCAAGAAGCAGGCGCTGGCCAAGGAGTTCCTGAAGATCGCCCTGTCCGACACGTACGAGGGCGAGCTGGCCAAGCTCAACGGCGTCATCCCCAACAAGGAGTCGCTGCAGACCAACCTCAAGGGCAACGCCGTGGCTGAGGCGGCGGCTCCGGCGGCCGCGGCCGGCGGCACCACTCCGCTGATCCCCGAGTGGGCCGCGGTGGAGAACACCCCGAACCCGATCAAGTCCTACATGACCGCCGTGCTGAACGGTAAGTCCCCCGCGGACGCCGCCAAGCAGGTGGAGGGCGACATCAACAAGCGTCTGGCCCAGCAGAACTGATGAACCCGCGCCGGGGGCGCCGCACGTCGCCCCCGGCTCATTCGTGTCGTTCGTACGGCCGGCAGCACGCATCAGCATCACGCACGCATACGGCCGGTACGGCCATGGAAGAGATGGCAACTCATGTCAGTGCAGACCCAAGGCACGGACACGGCCGGGGAGCCCGCTGTCCGCAAGGCCGAGGCGCCGGTGCCCCCGAGGGGTGAGGCACGTGGTGCCGGCCGGCCGGCCCGGCGCGGTGCCGCCGCTCCCTACCTGCTCCTGCTGCCCGCGCTGCTGGCCACACTGATCCTGCTCGGCTGGCCGCTGGTGAAGAACGGCATGCTGTCGTTCCAGAACCTCAACCCCCGGCAGCTCATCCAGCACCTCACCGAGTGGAACGGCGTCGAGAACTACAAGTCCGTGCTGAGCGGTTCGGACTTCTGGCACGTCGTCGAGCGCTCCGTGGTGTTCACGGCCGTCAACGTCGTGCTGATCATGCTGCTCGGCACCCTGATCGGCCTGCTGCTGGCCCGCCTCGGCCGGAAGATGCGGCTGACGCTGATGCTGGGTCTCGTCCTGGCTTGGGCCATGCCCGTCATCGCGGCCACGACCGTCTACCAGTGGCTGTTCGCCCAGCAGTTCGGCGTCGTGAACTGGGTGCTGGACAAGCTCGGCTGGCACTCCATGGCCGACTACAACTGGCTCGGCGGCCAGTTCTCCACCTTCTCGGTGATCACGCTGCTGATCGTCTGGCAGTCGATCCCGTTCGTGGCGATCAACCTCTACGCCGCCACGACCACCATCCCCAGGGAACTGTACGAGGCCGCCTCGCTGGACGGCGCCGACGCCTGGAAGAGCTTCACCTCGGTGACCTTCCCCTTCCTCAGGCCGTTCCTGTACGCCACGACCTTCCTCGAGGTCATCTGGGTCTTCAAGGCGTTCGCGCAGATCTTCGCGATCAACGCGGGAGGCCCCGACCGGCTCACCGAGACCCTGCCCATCTACGCCTTCGTCGAGGGCGTCGGCAACCAGCACTTCGGGGTGGGCGCGGCGATCTCGTTCCTCACCATCGTGGTGCTGCTCGTCATCACCTCGTACTACCTGCGCATGGTGCTCAAGCAAGAGGAGGACGAGCTGTGAAGCGCTCACTCTTCGGCCGTATCTGGCCCAACGCGACCGCCCTCGTCCTCTTCGTCGGCTTCGCGTTCCCCGTCTACTGGATGTTCGCGACGGCGTTCAAGCCGGCCGGTGACATCATCGCCGACAACCCGGTGTGGTTCCCGACGGACGTCACGTTCGGCCACTTCACCAAGGCCGTGCACGCGGACCACTTCTGGACCCTGGTCGCCAACTCCGTGATCGTCACGGTGTGTTCGGTGGTCTTCTCGCTCGTGATCTCGCTCTTCGCGGCCTTCGCCCTGGCCCGGATGCGGTTCAAGGGGCGGCGCGGCCTCATCGTGACCTTCATGCTGGCGCAGATGGCGCCCTGGGAGGTCATGGTCATCGCCATCTACATGCTGGTCCGCGACGACGACATGCTCAACAGCCTCGTCCCGCTCACCGTCTTCTACACGATGATGGTGCTGCCCCTCACGATCCTGACCCTGCGCGGCTACGTGGCCGCGGTGCCCAAGGAGCTGGAGGAGTCGGCGATGGTCGACGGCTGCACCCGGATCCAGGCCTTCGTGCGGATCATCTTCCCCCTGCTGGCGCCCGGCCTGATGGCCACCTCGCTGTTCGGCTTCATCACCGCGTGGAACGAGTTCCCGCTCGTCCTGATCCTCAACAAGGACATCGAGAAGCAGACCCTGCCGATCTGGCTGTCCCAGTTCCGCACCGCGTTCGGCGACGACTGGGGGGCGACGATGGCGGCGTCGACGCTGTTCGCGCTGCCCATCCTGATCCTTTTCATCGTTCTGCAGCGCAAGGCCGTCAGCGGCCTCACCGACGGCGCCGTGAAGGGATGACACCCCCGATGACCACACTCGCCACGGGCAATGACACCCTCACCCGCGACGCGCTCGCCGTGTTGCAGCCGGGCTTCGCCGGCACCACCGCGCCGGACTGGGTGCGCCGCCGGCTCGGTGAAGGGCTGGCCTCCGTCGCCCTGTTCGGCCGCAACGTCACCAGTCAGGAACAGGTCACCGGCCTCACCGCCCAGTTGCGGGCCGAGCGGGACGACCTGCTGGTGGCCATCGACGAGGAGAGCGGCGACGTCACCCGCCTGGAGGTCCGTACCGGCTCCTCCTTCCCCGGCAACCACGCCCTCGGCGCCGTCGACGACCCGGACCTCACCCGGGGGGTCGCCCGCGAGCTGGGCCGCCGCCTGGCCGCGTGCGGCGTCAACTTCAACTGGGCGCCGTCCGCCGACGTCAACGCCGACCCCGACAACCCGGTCATCGGCGTACGCTCCTTCGGCGCCGGCACCGATCTGGTCGCCCGGCACACCGCGGCCTACGTCCAGGGCCTGCAGTCCACCGGCGTCGCCGCCTGCACCAAGCACTTCCCCGGCCACGGCGACACCAACGTCGACTCCCACCACGCCGTGCCGCGCATCGACGTCGACGCGGACACCCTGTACGCGCGTGAACTGGTGCCGTTCCGCGCGGCCATCGAGGCCGGCACCCGCGCCGTCATGAGCGCGCACATCCTCGTCCCCGCCCTGGACCCGCACCACCCCGGGACCCTCTCCCGGCGCATCCTCACCGAGCTGCTGCGCGGCGAGCTCGGCTACGAGGGGCTGATCGTCACCGACGGCATGGAGATGCGGGCCATCTCGGGGACGTACGGCCTGGAGCACGGCGTCGTCCTGGCGATCGCGGCGGGCGCCGACGCGATCTGCGTCGGCGGTGGACTGTGCGACGAGGGCACTGTGCTGGGGCTGCGGGACTCGCTGGTCGCCGCGGTCCGCTCCGGCGAACTGCCCGCGGAACGCCTGGCCGACGCCGCCGCCCGGGTACGGCAGCTGGCGCGCTGGACCGCCGAGGCGCGGCGCGATCCCCAGGCCGCGGCCGAACCCGCCCCGGAGATCGGCCTGGTCGCGGCGCGCCGCGCGCTGACCGTGACCCGCCCGGGCGCCGCCGCCCCGGTCACCGAACCGGTGTACGTCGCCACCTTCAACCCGGCCGCCAACATCGCCGTGGGGGACGAGACCCCCTGGGGCATCGGCGCCGAGCTGGAGCGCTCGCTGCCCGGCACCACGACCGGCTCCTTCACCGGCGCCGACGCGGGCAGCGCCGCCCTGGAGGCGTCGGGGGGCCGCCGGATCATCGCCGTGGTCCGCGACGAGCACCGGCACGACTGGATGCGCGCGGCCCTGGACGTCCTCCTCGCCGCCCGCCCGGACACCGTCGTGGTCGAGATGGGCGTACCGCAGGCCCCGCCGCGCGGCGCCCTGCACATCGCCACGCACGGCGCCGCCCGCGTCTGCGCGGTGGCGGCGGCGGAGCGCGTCGTCGCGGGCTGACGAAGCGGTACCGAGAGCGCCGGCCGGGCTTCGTGCCCGCCGGCGCTCACTCATGTGCACCGGCCGGCAGGCCCGTTCACCGGTGTGGCTGCAGCCAGCGCCGCCCTGGTGGCGTCGGGCGACCGTCGGGTCGTCGCCGTGGTCCGGGACGAGAACCGGCAGGGCGTACCGCAGGCATGCGCTCCGCCGCGCGCCCTCGTGCCGACCGGCGCTCACTTTTGTTCAACGACCGGCACTTGACAGGCAGTTGGCGGCAGTTTCGGCCATGATCCGTTGAATCGCGAAGTGGTCTAGTCCAAGGTGAGGGTACGTCAGTTCGATCAACCCGGAGTCGCCGTATGCCGACGCCTGACCGCCACCGCCACCTCTTCCGAGCGGCATCGGACCGCCCCTACTTCAGCGCGGACGGCGAGACGTACCTCGCACAGACGCCCCTGAGAGACATCGAGAAGTCACGGCCGCCGCGCGTGCTGTCCGAGGCGGACCTCGCCTTCTGGCAGACGTACGGCTATGTCGTCGTCCGGGACGCCATCTCCCCGGGCGCCGCCAAGAGCCTGCTGGAATTCGCCTGGGAGTTCCAGGGGCTCGACCCCGACCGCCCCGAAACCTGGTACGAGGAAAGGGAGTTCCGCTCGGACCTCGACCGCGACCTGCATGTCTACGGCTTCGTCGAGGCCTACCACCACCAACTCCTGTGGGACAGCCGCCAGACCGAGCGCGTCCACGACGCCTTCGCCGACGTGTGGGACTGCGAGGAGCTGTGGGTCACCCTGGACCGGCTCAACCTCAACCCGCCCAACCGGGGCACCCGTTCGCGCTCCCTGATCGAACCCACCGACGAGGGCTTCGACATCGAGCTGCACTGGGACGTCGACACCACCCTCGGTGTACTCCCGCAGCGCGTCCAGGGCATCATCGCCCTCACCGACACCCGCCCCGAACTCGGCGGCTTCCAGTGCGCCCCCGAACTGTTCCGGCAGTTCGACGAATGGCGCATCGCCCAGCCCGCCGGCCGCGATCCGATCCGGCCCGCCATCGACCGCTCGGAGTTCCCCGTCGTACGGCCCGACCTCCAGGCCGGCGACCTGCTGATCTTCAACGGCCTGCTCGCGCACGGCGTGGCACCGAACCTCTCCGACAACGGTGTCAGAGCCGTCCAGTACCTGTCGATGATGCCCGCCCTGGAAGAGCACACGGACCTGCGCACCTCCCGCGTCGAGTCCTGGCGCACCCTCAGCACCCCCGACTGGAACGCGACCCTGCTCGGCGACGCCCGCGAGCCCGAGGCCCTCCGCTACGGCCCCGCCGTCCTCGACGGCCTGGGCCGCAAGCTCCTCGGGCTGGACTCCTGGCACGGACAGGGGGACGAGCGGTGACCCCGGGGACCGGCACGTCCCGGATCTGCCTCGCCCTTCCCACCAACCGCGCCTGCGCCCCGGCCCTGGCAGCCGTCGCCGAGGAGGCGGCCCACGCGGCCCGCCACTTCGACGCCGAGGTGCGTCTGCTGGTCCTCGACTCCTGCGACGAGCGGACCCGGTCCGAGCACGCCGGTGTCCTGGCCGCACCGCCCCCGGTGGCGGGACTGACCGTCCATCACCTCGACGAGGCCCGCCAGCGGGACTTCCTGCGGGACGTGATCCACCGGAGCGGCGTCGCCGACCCGGACCGGATGCTCGGCCTCATGCTCCCGTCCGGCGTCTCCTACGGCGCCTGCACCAACCGGGCCTTCCTGATCGCGAGCGCGCTCGGCTGCCGGTCGGTGCACCGCCGGGACTCCGACAGCGCCTACCAGTCGGCGGGCGGCGAACCGGTGTTCCCCGTGCACCACGAGCTGCCGTCGCTCGGCATGACCGCCGCGCGGGCCGCGGCGGGTGTGACGGAGACGGACCTCGACCCCGCGCACGCCGACCGCCCGGTGTCACTGGCCGGCGCCTCCTTCATCGGCGAACTCTCCGTGGACATCGGCGAGATACAGCGCCTCGACGAGGACATCCACCACGAGGTCGTGAGCCTCTGGGCGCCCGGTCACTGGTCCGAGGAGCGCAAGCGGGACCTGGTCGCGGAGTCCTTCAAGGGCGCCGGCACCGCCCCGTTCACCGAGGACCACTCGACGCTGACCCTGGTCGACCCCATGCGGGTCGACATGTGCAACATCGCCCTCCACCACGAGGTGTACGAGCGGGTGCCGCTGCCACCGGCCACCGACACCATCGGCAGCGACTACTTCCTCCTCCACCTCGTCCACGACGCCACGCTGCCCGGAATCCTGCACAACCGCCACATCGAGAACTTCCACACCCCGGAACGGCGCACCGACTCCGGCTTCCTCGCCTACCAGACGCGGTTCGTGAAGTTCCTGCTGTCGATGCTCTACTTCCACCACGTCTACGACCGGATGGCACAAGCGGGCGCCGCCCTCCTCGACGACCGGCAACGCGTGCGGGCCGACGCCGTCGTGGGCTTCCTGCGGGAGAGCACCGGCCTGGACCGGTCCGAGAACGTGTGGCGGCTGGACCGTGTCGACAACGCCTACCGCAAACTGGGCGGCAGATACGCGGCCTTCGCCGACCTGCTGGCGGCACGCCGCGAACGTCTGCTGGACGAGGCCCGGCGCGACATCGAGGACTTCGCGCTGCTGACCGAGGCCTGGCCCGCGCTGGTGGACGCGGCACGGGCTACCGGACTCGGGGACGCGGACCGGTGAGCGGGGACATGCCCGTGCCGCTGTCCGCCGCGCTGTCGGTCGCCCTGGCCGCCGCCTCCGAGGACACCGTCGTCTTCGACCTGCTCGGCATCGAGGCCCAGTACGAGGCGCTCGTACGGGAGTTGCCCGGTGCGGACGTCCGCTTCGCCGTCAAGGCGTGCCCCGTCGACGAGGTGCTGACCTGCCTCGCCGGCCGGGGTGCCGGCTTCGACGCGGCGAGCCCGGCCGAGATCGCGCAGGCGTTGCGGACGGGCGTACCCGCGGACCGTATCCACTACGGCAACACCGTGAAGTCCGACGCGGCGATCGCCGAAGCCCACCGGCTCGGTGTCCGGACCTTCGCCACCGACAGCGTGCAGGACGTGGCCGCCATCGCCGCCCACGCGCCGGGCGCCCGGGTGTTCTGCCGCCTCGCCACCAGCGGGGAGGGAGCCCTGTGGGGGCTGAGCCGCAAGTTCGGCTGCTCGCCGGACGACGCGGTAAGGGTGCTGACGGCGGCTCGGGCGGCCGGGCTCACCCCGGCGGGACTGTCCGTGCACGTCGGCTCCCAGCAGATGACGGTCGAAGCCTGGCAGGACGCCTTCGACACCCTCGCCGAAGTGCTCGTGGCACTGCGCGGCCGGGACATCGTGCCGGACCACGTCAACCTCGGCGGCGGCCTGCCCGCGCTCGGCTACCTCGACCGCTGGGGCCACCGGCTCGAACCCCCGCTGGACAAGATGTTCACCGTCATCCGCGAAGGCATGGAGCGACTGCGGGAGGCCGGCTCCGCCCCGCTCGGCTTCGTCATGGAGCCCGGCCGCCACCTGGTGGCGGACCACGGCGCCGTCCGGGCCCATGTGTACCGGATGACCGCACGCCGACGGCCGGACGGAGCCGCCGAGCACTGGCTGTACCTGAGCGTGGGGAAGTTCAACGGGCTCTATGAGATGGACCAGTTGGGCTACCGGCTGGTCTTCCCCGGCCACGTCGGCCGGAACGAGGCGGAGCACGTCCACGCCGTCGTCGCCGGCCCCACCTGCGACAGCGACGACACCTACGGAGCCGGGCACCACCGGGTGCGCGTGCCCGGGGACCTGGCCTCCGGCGACCCGGTGTGGATCCTGTCCGCCGGCGCCTACGCCACCAGCTATATGGCCCAGCACTTCAACGGTTTCCGCCCGCTCCCGTACGACCTCGCACGCATCCGCCCCGTCGCAGGCGCCGACTGGCCGGGCGTGGCGGCCCTGGAAGCCGCCGCGTACGCGGACTGCTCGCTCTCGGAGGGCCAGGACGCGCTGGAGTCCAGGGGCCGCAGCTCGCCGGACACCTGCTTCGTCCTGGAACTGGGCGGCCGGATCGCGGGCTATGTACTCGCCCTGCCCTACCCGAGGTTCCACTGTCCGGACCTCACCGCACCGGAGACCACCGTGTTCCACTCCCACAACCTCCACCTGCACGACCTCGTCGTCGCCGAGGACCTGCGGGGCCGCGGACTCGGCACCCGGCTGCTGCGCCATCTGACGGCCGCCGCCCGCGCGCGCGGCTTCCAGCGCATCTCGCTGGTCGCCGTCGGCGGCATGGAGACCTACTGGCAGGCCCACGGCTACCGGCCCCACCGCGAGGCCGGCCCTCCGCCCGGCTACGGCAGCGAAGCGGTGTACATGTCCACCACGCTGCCCACCAGCCGCCCGCACGACGGCGAGGAGCCCGGCTGATGCAGATGCTGAAGAACACGCCACGCGCCCAGGACGGATTCCGCCGCGAGAAGTGGGCGATCGCGGCCCTGTTCTGCTTCCTCGGCTTCCAGTACGCCACCTGGGCCTCCCGGCTCCCGGCGCTGAAGACCAGGCTGCACCTGACCGAGCAGGAACTGGGACTGCTGCTCATGGCCTGCGGCGCGGGCGCCGCCGCCTCCTTCCCGCTCGTCGCGTTCCTGACCAGGCGACTGGGCTCGCGGCGCCTGGCGCTCGGCTCCGCCCTGTGCCTGGCCGCGCTGCTCCCGGCCCTGTCCGTGGCGCCGAACTACCCGACGGCGCTGCTGGTCATCTGCTGCGACGGCGTCGCGGTCGGCTGCCTGAACGTCGCCATGAACGCACAGGGCGCCGCGCTGGAGACCAAGTACGGCCGCACCGCCATGTCCCAGCTCCACGCGACGTTCAGCGCCGGACTGCTGGGCGCGGCGCTCCTGGCCTCCGGCGTCAACACGGTGACACCGGCCGTCACGGCCCACTTCGCGGCGGCCGCCGCCCTGCTGCTGGCGCTGCTCGGCCGGGCACGGTCGCGGCTGCTGACCGACGAGCCGCCGGAGCAACGGCCAAAGGGGCCGGGGAAACGCCGCTCCGCTCTGACGTCGCCGTCCCGCATGACGCTGTGGATGGGCTGCGCCATGGCGTTCGGCACCATCACCGAAGGCGCCATGAACGACTGGTCGGCGCTCTACCTGAAGGACGTCGTCAAGGCCTCACCGGCCGTCGCGCCGCTGGGCATCGCCGTCGTCTCCGTCATGATGCTGCTGGCACGCGTAGGCGCCGACCGCTGGCGCAGCCGCTGGGGCGACGGCCTGGTCGTGCGCGTCGGCGGCGCCGTGGCCGGTCTCGGCCTGGCCCTCGCCCTCGCGACCGGCGGCGTACTGCCCACGCTGGCCGGTTTCGCCTGCGTGGGCCTGGGGGCGGCGGCGATCACCCCGTGCGTGTACGTCGCCGCGGCTGGGCACGGCCCGGACGCGCTGGCCCTGGTCGCCGCGATGGGCACCACGGGCCTGCTGGCCGGCCCCGCCCTGATCGGCTTCATCGCCGGCGCCGGCGGCCTCACCCTCGGCATGTCCGCGGTCGCCGCCTCGGCCCTGATCGTGTCGCTCTGCGCGCTGCGGATCCGGTGGGGGGCGGCGGCCTCGCGGTCGCCGAGTGGGTGAGGGCTCGCGCGGCCCCTCGTCCCACCCCAGCTTCGCCGCCTCGGAGATGGCTTCTACTTCGCCGCCAGCGCCATGAACGCAGCCCACTCGCCTCGCGCGACCCGCAGTACCGGCCCGCCAACCGCGGCCTTCGAGTCCCGTACGTACACGTCGTGCTGGTCGGCGGCCACCTCTACGCAGTCGCCGCCCCCCGATCCGCTGTAGCTGCTCTTGAACCAGCGCAGCCCATTCACCTTCTCGGACACCTGCTCCACGCTCATGTCTCTCCCCCCAGCCGTTCGATGAGGTGCGCAGACTCGACGCCGTTCAGAGCCTGTGATCGCAGCTTGCCATACCGCAACCCGAAGGCGCTCACCTCTGACGGATCACGGACGACACACCCGACCTCCTGCGATTCGATGTAGCCGAAGTGCTGGTGCTCCTTGGTCTCCAGCACCACAAACGGTCCGTTCAGACCGGAGTGAAACCCGGACGCGGCAGGCATGACCTGGACCTCGACGTTGCGGAAAGCACACACCTCAAGCAGGTGTTGCCACTGCCCGCGCATCACATCCGTGTCGCCCACGGGATTTCGCAGCGCCTCCTCACCGACGATGAACGACAACTCCGCCAGCGGAACTCGCGTCAGCAACTTCTGCCGGCTGAGTCGCGCCTCCGTGTGCTGGTCGATCGTCTCCTCGTTCAGCGGCGGACAGTGCTGGGCGAAGAGCGCCCGCGCATACCCTTCCGTCTGCAACAGCCCCGGCACCAGCAGCGGATCGTAGGAGAACCGACTCACCACCTCCGCCTCGATCACCGCGAAGTTGCGAAAGAACCGGGGCAACTTGGCCCGGTCCACCTCGTCCTGGAGCACCTCCAGCACACCGCCCGCTTCCAGCACACGGTCCGCCGCCACAGTGAACGCCACCTTCGCCGGCCGCCGCCCCTGCTCCACCGAGGCGACCTGCTCCAACGAGTAGCCGATGGCGTCCCCGAGCTGCTGCTGGTTCAACCCGGCCCGCCTCCGCAGATGCTGGAGCAGCACACCGTACGCCGACCAGACGCCAGGCAGATCCGGCGTCTCCTCCTTGCCCCTCAACGCCCGCCCGCTCCGACCGTCCCGTACCGCCTTCACGCGCCCACGCCCTTCCATCCCGAAGTGCACCCCGCTCGACACCCACCCACCGGGCCATGTCCAACGCGGCGCGGAGCAACGGGGACACGAGCAGAACCCGTACAACGCCCGTACGACCAGGGCGGCAGCGGCCGACGTACGACAGCCGTACCTGGCCAGCCGACCACTAGCCCGCCCACTCTGACCACGTGACACAACATCAGCTCGCCGACGAGGCACGGCAGCCCCACACCCCCGCCCGCCGCCTGACCCTGTGCTTCAGCAGCACCAGACGCGGAGCCCGACTGGCCCGCCAACTCGCCGTCCAGCAGTTCACCGAGTGGACCGGCCTCCCGCACGACTCGGATGCGGCCCGAACCGTCGCCCTGGTCACCGCCGAACTCGCCGCCAACGCCATCCGCCACGGCAGCCTCCCTGGCCGAGACTTCCGCCTCGCGCTGCTCCTCCTGCCGCACGCAATCCGCATCGAGGTGACAGACTCCCGCCCCGAGCGCCTGCCATCGCACAAGACACCAGAGCCCGCCGACGAGACGTCGGGCCGTGGACTGCTTCTCGTCCAGGCGTACGCGGACCGATGGGGATGCACGGTCCGCGACGCGTACACGAAGACGGTCTGGGCGGAGATCCACACCCACGTGGTCGAAACCTGCCGTGGACAGAACACCTAGTCCTCCAGACGAATCGGCATCAGGACCGAGAAGGTCCGCTCGTCGTCGGGCCGGCGGATCGCGAGCGGTGCGGTGGGGGCGCCGAGTTCCAGGATCAGCTCGCTGCGGTCCCCGGCGGCGAGTGCGTCCAGCAGGAAGTCCCGGTTGACGCCGACGTTGTGCTGGTCGTCGTCACCGTCCTCGCAAAGGATCGCCGTGCCGTCGTCCGCCACCCTGAGCACGCCGACGTCGCAGCGCTCGCCGTCCTGCTCGCGCAGCTCACTCGCGCGGACCGGACCGGTCTCCAGCGCCTCGCGGAAGGCGGCCACATCGACGAGCGCCCGGCGGCCGGGCGGCAGTTGGACCAGGCGACGGTAGTCGGGGAAGTCGTGGTCGAGGCGCCGGCCGGCCGTCTGACGGTCGCCCGCCTCCAGCGATACACGCTCACCGTCCACGGCGAGCCGTACCGGTTCCTCGCCCTGCAACAGCGCCCGCATCGCATCGGCGAGAGGCAGCGGCACGATGGCCTGCACGCGGGGTCCGTCGTATCCGGTGGTGGCGGCCCGGGCGACGGCCATCCGGTAGCGGTCGGTCGCCGCCACGCTCAGTCCTTCCCCCTCGATGTCGAACAGGACACCGGCGAGCATCGGCAGGTCCGGGTCCGAACCGGCCGCGAAACGGACCGCGTCCAGCGCGGCGGCCAGTTCGGTTGCGGACACGGACAGGTGGACGGTGGCGGTGCTGAGCGAAGTCATGGGGTTCTCCCTGTGGTCGAGTAGTGCTCGGAGCGTGGAGAACTCACTGCGGGCGTCGGCCAAGCCCAGTTCGAGGCGGCGCAGATGCGCCTGGAGGAGGCCGCGTACCAGGTCCGTGTCCGCGCCGGACCAGCCGGCCAGGACCAGCCGGATGTCCGCCAACGGCATACCGGCCCGGCGCAGACGGGCCAGCACGCGGGCCTCCTCCAGCTGCCCGGGGTCGTACCACCGGTAGCCACTGACCGGGTCCACCCAGGCGGGGACCAGCACACCGGCACGGTCGTAGAACCGCAGCGCACTCACGCCCAGTCCACTGTCCCGCGCCATCTCCCCGATGCTGCGCATCTCGCTCTCCACACCCGGAACTCTGATCCCTCGACAAGGTCGAGGGTCAACGCTGGCGGTCAGGTCCGCCCAGGACTCGACCTGCCCGTTCCACTGCACGTAGTCCCTGGGCACAACGGCTGGCCGCCGCTGCGGACTTCCAGCGGGGCACGACCGCCGAACGCGCCATGCTCGCCAGTAACTTCCTGTACGCGCACGACCCCGCGGCCGACACGCCCTGACGCGTCACCAGCCGGGGTAGCGGTCCCACCAGTGCGGGTCCCAACCAGCGCTGTACTCGCTGCCGCTGGGGGAGTCGGTGAGCTGGGCGACGAGATCGCGGGCCAGCGTGTCCAGCACCCAGGCCAGTTCGTGGCGGCTGACGAGGTCGACGGGCAACGCCTCGGCGCCATGCGCGGCTCCGAGCAGCGCCCCGGCCACGCAGGCCACCGAGTCGCCGTCCGGCGCCTGGGCGGCGAAGCGCAGAGCGGCCCCCACCCCTGCTCGGTCGGGGAAGGAAGCGGCGACGTACAGGCCGCCGAGCAGGGCGGACGGCGCGGTGGCGTCCGGGGCGAGTTTCGCGAGCCGTGCCGCGTCGGCGGGGTGGCGCTCGGCCTGCTGGAGCGCCGAAGTGAGCCGGCCCTGCTCGTCGGTGGCCAGGTGGGGGTCGGCATGGGGCAGGGCACGGATGCCGTCCATCAGTGCCTCCCGCACCGCGAACTGGTCGCCGGGCCGGGTGGGGGTGCTGGTCAGGCAGTGGTCGACGAGCACGGCCGCGTGGGCCGCTGCCGACTGCGCACCCCGATCACCGTGGGTGAGGGCGGCGATCTCACGAGCCCACTGCGCTGACGCTTTCGAACCGTGTACGGCACCCACCGCGGCGGCGGGGAGAGTACGGGTGAGCGCGTGACAGCCACGGCTGCTCGTGGCCGGACTCTCCACGGTGCCCTGCTCGATCTTGATGAGCGCGGCCACGGTCGCCGGTGCCGAACCGCGGCGCTGTGCCAGCACCGGCACCTGGGAGAGCCAGCCGTCCGGCCACGCCTTGTCGGCGCTGCCTCCGGCCCAGCGGCGCCGGATCCGCTCCACCTCGATGCCCTGGAGAGCCGCCCACCGGCCATAGGCGTGCCACACCACCGACGGGGGATGGCAGATGCCCTTGTGAGCGCCACGCACGAGAGCACGGATCGTCCCCTCCGCCGTGAAGCAGGCCAGCTGGGTGCTCACCCCGGCGCGCAACGGGCCGTCGGCCGGCAGCCTGCCCCGGGCGGCGCCGAGCGTGTCGCCCAGCGCCAGACCGAGCAGCATGCCGCGCACCCGGGACAAGGCCCCCTTGTCTTCCAGGAACCCTGCCTTCCGTCCCCCGGCCGTGTCGCGCGGTCCTTTCCGAGCGGCTGCCGTCACGGTCAACTCGTGCACACAGTCATGCAGTTGAGGATGTGCAGACAGCTGCCAGCCGCCCACCAGCACCTCGCGCAGTTCCTTCAGCGCGGTCTCGGCATCGGTACCGGTGGCCAGGTGGCTGTAGACGGCGGCGACGGCCGGGGTGCGGCTCTGGCCGGCCACGCAATGGAGCAGGACCCGCTTGCCTTCACGGCGCAGCCGCAGCACCTCACGAGCGGCCTGGTCCACGACATAGTGGAGGTTGGCATTGTCTCCATGACTGTCCACCAGCCAGACACGCACATGCTCGGCGTCGGCTCCGGGCAGGACGGGTTCCGTGCCCATGCGGCACAGCGACACGACCGCGTCCACGTCGACCGGTTCGGCGCCCTGGAGCAGGGCCAGATTGCCCAGCACCACCGCGGAGTCGTGCGGGTGGGGAACGGCGAAGCCGCTCGGCGATGCGGTCGGCAGCGGCATCCGCGCCACCGACGGCCACCCGTCGCCGTCGTCGTGTCCGCCCCGGGCCGTGAGCACCGCCAGCCGGACCAGGTCCGGGGAGGTGAGGCCGGGCCAGCCATGGACGGCCCGCTGCCATTCCAGCGGGATGCCGGAGCAGCCCCAGCGCGCCCCGAGCAGCGTGCCGGCGATCGCCGCGACGGTGTCGGTGTCCGTACCGGCCCGGACTGCCGCCTCCAGGGCGTGACGCAGGTGCTGGGCGGGGAAACCGCCCTCGGCGGGGCTCAACTCGGGGACGGGCGTGCGGCTGATCGCCGACCAGGCGGCCTGGAGCGCGTGGACGACCCAGCCGTTCTGGGAGAAGTGGTGCGGCGGATGGGCCTCCGCCTCGTCCAGACGTCGTGCCCACAGTCCTCGGCGTTCCGCGGGCAGCAGGTCGAGGCCGGCGCGCACGCCGTCGAAGGTTCCGTGCAGCACGGCGGTGCGTATACCGGAGCACCACAGCACGCAGGCGTCGGCACAGTCCGGGTCCGGGTGGGTGAGCGCGCTGACGGCGACGGCTGCCTCGGCCATCGCGCCGGCGTCGCCGAGGTGAGCGAGCGCGACGATCCCGGTACGCATCAACGAGCCGTTGCCGGCGCTGCGGTCGTGGCCGGCGCTGAAGTGGCGGGCCGCCTCCAGCATCGCCGCGCCCGGCGCTCCGGATGCGCGGCCGGCGGCCTGAAGTACGGCTCTGGTCTGGGAGCCGACGTCACTGGCGCCGCCGTCCAGCCAGCGCCGGAAGTTGCCGGCGATCGCGTCGAGGGCCTGGGGGGTGCGCAAGTCGGCTCCCGTCGCCGCCACTTCGGCGATGCAGACCTGCATCTGGGTGTCGTCGGAGTACTCACCGGGCTCGTACGGTCCCAGGCCGCCGCCGAGCATCTGCGGCTGCTGGTCTTCGCGCAGCGTCGCCTGGAACTCGTACGGCACGCCCAGCGCGTCACCGACGGCCGCGCCGAGCAGTACCCCGGCGGCACGGTCGGTGCCGCGCGCGTCCAGGCGGGGGTTCGGCAGGGAGGTGCTGGTCATGGGGCTCCATACGTTCGGCGGTGCCGCGGGATGACTCCGCGTCAGCTTGGCACAGCGGCCTTTTATCGTCAACTAGACGATAGCGAGGTGTGGGGGTGCCGCGCGGCCGCCGACGTGATGGATGTGAACTGAACGGGCCTCGCGCCCCGTGGGCCTGGTCCCGGAGGGCCACGCACGCTCGCGACCGGAACCTGGGCCTGGGGCAATTGGTCGACCACGATGCCGCCCTCCGCGTGGAAGCGGATCTCGCTCCGGCCGCGGCGGGCGGTAGGACGACCAGAGCGGCCGGCGGCCTGTCACCGCTTCGCCGCGCTCGGCCCGGCCCGGCTACCGGCCGGGCCCGCTCGCTCCCGGCTCCGTCAGGGCGGACAGGGCCCGGAGGCCCCTGAGGAAACCGTCGCGGTCCGCGGCCGGCAGGTGGGCGAGCAGCCGTTCCTCGCCCTTCTGGATGGCGCACTGGACGGCGTCCCGCAGTTGTCGCCCCTCGGCGGAGAGGGACAGCAGGCGCGCGCGCCGGTCGTCGGGATCGGGCCGGCGTCGGATCAGTCCACGGCTCTCCAGGTCGTCGAGGACCGCGATGATGCGGGTCTTGTCCGCCCGGATGGCGTCCGCCAGCGCGGCCTGGGTGCGGATCGGTGTGTCGTCGAGGTGCAGCAGCACGGCATACGCCCACATCGTCAACCCGTGTGCGTCGAGGACCGGTTGCTCCGCGGCCATCAGGGTGCGCAGCAGCGGCGCGACCATCTCGGCGAGGTCGGGACGGGACGCCCGCCCTCCTGGCGAGGTGTCTTCGGTGCCTTCCTGGTCTGCGTTGTCGGCCATGACCAAGAAAATACCCGTTGACAGTTGATGGGTACGCGCACATCATGTGCATATGCTTACTAATTCTCATGCGCACCTGGACCGCTTACGGCGCCTCGACGCGCAGGCGGTCCGGGACAGCGCGGCCCTGGTGCGCCAGGTGACCCCCGATGACCTGCTCCGCCCGACCCCCTGCGCGGCGTGGACGCTGGGCGATCTGCTCGCCCATATGACGGGCCAGCACCGCGGGTTCGCGGCGGCCGCGCTCGGGCACGGCGAGGACCTCGCGCACTGGAGGGTTCGCCTTCCCGCCGAGGACGCCGCCGCGGAGTACGGCGAAGCGGCGGAAGAGGTCATCGCCGCGTTCGCGATCGTGGCCGATCCCGACCGTCCCTTCGTCCTGCCCGAACTGTCGGCCGGCCGGACGTTCCCGGCCGCCCAGGCCATCGGCTTCCATCTCATCGACTACGTGGTCCACGGCTGGGACGTCGCCCGCAGCCTGGGTGTCGCGTACGACCCCGGTCCCGAACTCCTGTCCGCCGCGCTGCCGTTGGCCCGTGCTGTCCCGGACGGGGACTTCCGCCTGGCCCCCGACAGTGCCTTCCGTCCCGCACTGCCCCCGGGTGACGGCGCGAGCACGCTGGAAGGGATCCTGACGGCCCTGGGCCGATCGCCGGGCTGGTCCGGCCTGGCCGTCCGGGACATGACATGCTGAGGTCCTCATGGACGTCCGGCCAGGCCCACGACCGGGACGGCCCGGTGCTGGTCAGCGTCACCGACTTCAGACTCGACAGCATCAGGGACCTGCCTCGCGTCCACGGGGAGGCCCGTCGACTGGCGGCACGCTGGCCGGAGCTCGCGGGGGCGTACGGGATGTGGCTCTGGACGATCCCCACCGCCCGCCGGTGCGGGGCCGTGGCCGTATGGCGCGACACAGCCGCCCTGCACGGCTTCATCGCCTGGCCGCCGCACGTCGCCATCATGCGCGCCTACAAAGACCGCGGCACGCTGACCTCGGCCACCTGGCAGGCGGACGCGTTCGATACGAAGGCGATCTGGACCCGTGCGCAGGCCGCGCTGCGCTAGACCGGGACCTTGAGCCCGCCCAGCTGGAAGGCGGGACCGTCAGGCTCACGAGCCGGGGAGAGGCCCCAGTCCCGCGAGCAGATCGGCGGTTTTGCGGTCGATGCGGTCCAGCTCCGCCACGAGGGTGTCGAGCAGCCGGAGTTCCGCGGCGACGGCTGGCCGGACGCGAACTCCCTCGCGGCGTCACGCAGACCGCGAACGGCCTCCGCGGCCATCCTCGCGGCGGCGGCCTCCCACTGGACGGCCAAGCCGAGGGCCGGTTCGTCGCCGACCCGGCCGAGCACCGTCGCCACGGACCATCACTGTGGAGAGGACAGCACGATGCGTGTTCAGCACCGGGTGCACCAGGCGCCGGCCTACGTCAGTTCAGGCCATCAGCCCTTGACGGGGCCGCCGTTGATGGCGACGCGCTGGCCGTAGCGGGCGTAGGGGTAGTAGTCGTACGTCGCATGGTGCTGGACGCACCGGTTGTCCCAGAGGACGAGCGTGCCCGGGGTCCAGCGGACGCGGCAGTGCAGGACCGGCCTGCGGGCGATGATGTCGAAGAGCAGGTCGAGCAGGGCGCGGCTCTCGTCGGCGGAGAGCTGCGGGATGCGGCTGGTGTAGGCCTTGTTGACGTACAGCAGTTTGCGGTCGGTCTCGGGGTGCCGGGCGATGAGCGGGTGTTCGCTCTTGGGGATGACGTAGTCCGCGGGCGGTGTGTATCCCGCCAGCGCCTGCGCGCCGTCGTGTATCGCGGTCAGCGGGTCCAGCAGGGCGCGCATGGCCGGTGAGAGCATGTCGTACGCGAGGTGCATGTTGGCGAAGAGGGTGTCGCCGCCGCATCCCGGCTCGGGTATCTCGGTGATGTAGAGCATCGACCCCAGTGACGGTTCGGCGTCGGCGGTGCCGTCCGCGTGCCAGCCGTTGCCCGCCACGTCCGCCGCGGCCGACGTCGTGCGGATCTCCAGGATGTACGGATCGCCCTCGGGCGGCGGCGGGTTGACGGGGCGCAGTTCGCCGAAGGCTGCGGCGAAGCGCTTGTGATGCTCGGCGGTGATCTTCTGATCGCGGAAGACGAGGACGTGGTGGTCGCGGAAGGCGACCCGGATCTCCTCCAGTTGCTCCGCCGGAAGCTCCTGCGACAGGTCGACGCCTGAGACTTCCGCCCCCAGGACGGGGTTGATCCGTTCGACGGCCAGGGTGCGGTAGGCGTGCAGGGGACGCGTGGTCACCGCTTCCAGCGCTTCGCGTTCGTATGACTCCATGTCAACCTCCGAAAGTGGATGGGGTTTACAGGGTTTGCGGGGCTTACAGATCAGCGGTCCCGCGGGCACCGGCACCCGGGGATGCCAGCGTCGCCCTGATGGTCTCGGCCACCGTGCCCACGTGGGGTGCCGCGACGATGCCGTAGTGGTCCGTGGGCAGATACCTGCGTACGGCGGACGGGGGCAGGCAGGTGTCCCACTGCCGGTCCGGCTCCTGAGAGCCTGCGGGAGTGGGCATGCCCGCCGTGGGGTGTTCGGCCAGCCACAGATACGTGGGGACGGAGACGAGCGGCCGTACGCGATGTTCCCCGAGGCTGCGCAGGTTCGCGCGGCAGCAGCGGGCCAGCCCCTCGGCGTACGCCCGTGCGTGCTCGGTCGGCAACGAGGACGCACCGGTGCCGAGTTCGGCGGCGAACACCTTTTCCAGGTGAGCCTCGTCGTAGGCGGCGACCAGTGCTTCTGCCTGCGGCGGTGGCGGATCCAGCAGGTAGAGCGCTTCCAACGGCCGGCCGGCCGATTCGGCGAGGCCCGCCATCTCCATCGCCACACGGGCGCCGTAGGACCATCCGGCCAGGTGAAGCCGGTGGTCCGGTCCGCCGAAGCGCGCACGTAGTTCCGCGTCGTAGTGATGGGCCCGCTCGGCCAGTGACCATGCGGGTACCTCGGTGTCGCGGAGTGCGGGGTCGGCGATGAGGCACACCGTCGGCGCGGGTCCGAGCGCTGCGACCAGGGAGCGGTAGGCCTGGATGTCTCCGCCCACGGGATGCACCAGGCACAGGACGGCCGGTCCGGTTCCCTCCTGCCAGATGTCGAGGACGACCCGGGAGGTGCTCCCGGCCGTCTCGGTGGTGCGCTCGGTGTTGTGCTCGGCGGAGGTGAGGGCCGCCTCGATGTGTTTCAGGATCTCCGTGAGGCTGACCCGGTGACTGAAGGAGGCCAGGTCGAACGCGACGCCGTAGTCGTCCTCGATCTGTGCGATCAGGCTGATCAGGGTCAGCGAGTCGGCGCCCAGGTCGTAGAGGGAGTCCTCGGGGTCCAGTTCGTCCACGCCCAGCAGATCCCGGATCACCCGGGCCATGGCGTACGCCCGCTCTCCGGCACTGCCGGCGTCGGAGGCTTCCTCCTTCCCGTCCGCCGGGTGCACCGGTCCGGTGCCGGAAGACCGGTCCGCGATCCCGGCAGCAGCGTAGAAGACTCGGGAGACATCGATGTCGGTTGTGGACACGAGGAGTTGAGGCAGTTGCAGGGCGAGGGCACGGCCGAAGACCGCTTTGCCCTCCTCGACGGTCAGGCCGACCGCGAGGTGGGCCTGATGGCGGCTGTCCGTGTTCAGGACCCGGGTCGCCATTCCGGTCTCGCGCCAGATGTCCCAGTCGATGCCGATCCGGACGGTCGTCTCCGTCTCGGTGGCCCGGTGGTGGGCGAAGCCGTCGAGGAGGCTCGCGCCGGCCGCGTAGTCGCTCTGGCCGACACCGCCGAGCAGGGCGGACATCGACGAGCAGTAGACCGCGATCTCCGGGCGGAAGGCTTCGATCAGGTGCTCGACGACGAGTGCGCCCCTCTCGCGGACCGCGGCGGCGTCACGCATCGCGGTGGCGTCACGTCGTACGAGCAGCCCGCCGTGTCCGAGACCGGCCGCGTGGACGACGCCGTCCAGTCGTGACGTGTGGTCGGCGACGGCCGCCGCCACTTCGTGCACCGGCATGGCCGCGAGATCCGCCCGGACGAGGCCGACACGGTCGGACCATCCGCTCAGCTCCTCGGGCATCCGCGGGTTTCTCGACAGCAACAGGACCCGACCGCCGGTGTGTTCGAGCAGCCAGGCGGCGATGGCGCGGCCCATGCCGCCCGTGCCGCCGAGCACCAGGTGGACGGTGTCCGCTCCGGCCGGTACGAGGGACCGCGTGCCCTCCGGCTCCGGTACGGGTATGGTGCCCGGCCGCCACCAGTAGCCCTGCCGCAGCGCGAGCTGGCGCGGTAGGGCCGGTCCGCCGGGTTGACCGGCCTCACGTGTTCCGGCGACGACCGAGGCCACGTGCCCGGCCCAGCGGGTGAGGTCGCCGTCGGGGAGGTCGAGCCAGTGGCCGTTCAGGGCGGACTCCTGGTGGGCGACCTCGACCGGCCCGGCGAGGAGCGCCAGTTCAGGTCTGTCCACCGCTCCCGCCACTGGCCGGGCGCCGTACGACAGCCACCACACGCGTGGGGAGCCGTTTCGCCCGGTCAGTGCCTGGGCCAGGGCCGCCGTGCTGTCCAGGCAGGTGTGACGGGCGTGTTCCAGGGTGCCGGGACCGGCCGGCCCTGTCACGTCGAGGGGCAGCGCGTGCACCCACTCCGTGTCGGCGGAGGCTGGGGTGCCGTCCTCGGACAGCGCATCGAGCAGCCGGCGCAGAGACGCCGGATCGGCGGGGTCCACGTCGTAGGCGTCCGGTCCTCTGCGGGCGAAGGCGCCGGCCGGGTACACCCGTATCACTCGCGACGCCACCGCCTCGAAGGGCGCGAGCGCCGTCCGCGGAGTGTTCTCGGAGGCCACGACGACCACGGCGGACGCGCGGCCGGCCGGCACGGCGGCGTCCACGACGGCGGCACGGCGCAGCCGGACCCAGTGCGGCTGGTGCAGCCAGTTCTCCTGGGGCAGCCGCCGGGGTGTGGCGGCCGGGGCCTCGCGCGGGTCCTCGGACGAATCCTCGGGCCCTCGGTCGAAGTCGTATTCCGCGAGGGAGAAGGACGGAGGCGGGAAGTCCCAGGGCGCCGGAGCGGAGCCTGCCCCCCAGTCGACAGGGCGTCCGGCGGTCCAGTCCTGAGCCAGGTCGTGGGCCGCGCGGCCGACCGCCAAGACCGGTACGGCGTCCGGGTCCGCGGTACCGAGCGGCACCGCTCCGGCGGCCACCGTGCGCAGCCAGTGCTCGGCCGCGGTGGCGTCCGTCACGGGTGCCGCGGCCCGCAGCCGACGAGCGACCCGCCCGGCCTGGAGATGACGCAGCACGAACCCCAGGCGCTCCGGGTGTAGTCGGAGGTGGTCGGCGATTCGAGCGGCGTCGGCGGCGAGGGCGTCCGCGCTGGAGGCCGACAGCACGAGGCACTCGGGTACCTCGCGGGGCGCCACCGGTCCGGGCGCGGTGTCCTGCTCCACGATGACGTGGGCGTTGGTGCCGCCGATCCCGAAGCTGCTGACCGCGGCCACCCGTTCGCGTCCCTCGGGCCAGGGGGTGGCCTCGGCCGGGATATGGAAGGGGGTGGGATCGGCGCCGATCTCCGGGTTGAAGGCGCGGAAGTTGAGGTTGGGCGGGAGCGTCCCGTGGTGCACGGCGAGGACCGCGCGGACGAGGCCCACCACACCGGCGGCCGCGCCCATGTGGCCGAGCTGGCTCTTGACGGAGCTCAGGGCGCAGCGGCCGGACTCACTCACGTCGAACGCCTGTCGTAGCGCCCCCACTTCGATCGGGTCGCCCAGCCGGGTGCCGGTGCCGTGGGCCTCCACGTAGCCGAGATCGGCACCTGTGCGTCCGGCGCGGGACAGGGCGGTCCGGATCACCTCCCGCTGTCCGGCCAGGGACGGCGCGGTGTAACTCATCTTCGCCGCACCGTCGTTGTTGATCGCGGAGCCGGTGATGAGCGCGTAGACGGTGTCGCCGTCGTGCCGCGCCTGCCGCAGCGTTTTGAGCACCACGACGCCGACGCCGCTCGCGCCGACCGTGCCGGTGGCGTCGTCGCTGAAGGGCCGGCAGTCGCCGTCCGCGGAGAAGATGTGCTGCGGGCGGTAGCGGTAGCCGCCGGTCAGCCCGGGGTCGACGAGTACTCCTCCGGCGAGCATCACGTCGGCTTCGCCCTGCCGGAGCAGACCAGCGGCGAGGTGCACGGCGACCAGAGAGCTGGAGCAGGCCGTCTGGGCGCTGAAGGCGGGGCCGGTCAGTCCGAGGTGGTACGCCACCTTGGTGGCCAGGAAGTCCTTCTCGTGGTGCAGGGCGAGCTGGAAGCCGTCGGGCAGCCGGTCGGGGTCCGCCTCGCGCAGCAGGGACTGGAAGTAGGTGTTCTCGCCCGCGCCGGCCACCAGGCCCACCCGGGGGGCCGAGGTGTCCGGCACTCCGGCGTGCGCCAGGGCCTGCACGCCGGCCATCAGCAGGTGACGCTGCTGGGGGTCCATCAGACGTGCCTCTTGGGGGCTGATGCCGAAGTGGCCCGGGTCGAAGTCGAGCATGCCGTCGAGCGTGCTGTGCGCGCCGACGACTCCTTCCGGCGCGTCGATGCGGCGGATTCCGGTGCCGCCGCAGACCACCAGCTCCCAGAAGGCGGCCAGGTCCGCGGCGCCGGGCACCCGTACCGCCATGCCGACGACCGCGATCGGCTCGCCGGGTTCGGGGGTCTGTTCGGGGGGCCCGGCATTCTTCGCGGCCGACGGGGTGAGCGGCCGTGGGGCGGTGAGGTGGCGGGCGAGGGAGCGGACGGTGACGTGCTCGAACAGGTCCGCGACGCTGAAGCGTAAACCGAGTGCCGTGGTGCAGTGCAGGTGGAAGCGCATCAGGGCGAGACTGGAGGCACCCGCCTCGAAGAAGGTCTGGTCCGGTGCGATCACCGACCCGGTGACCTCCTCGAAGGCGGTGCTGAGGCGTTCCTCCTCCGCCGACAGGCCCGTGCGGGCGATCGCGGAAGGACGTATCTCTTCCCCCGGTTCCCGGACGACCGCCTGCCGGTCCAGCTTGCCGCTGGGTGTGCGGGGCAGTCTCTGCAGCCGGCGGAAGCGGTCCACACGTATGTAGGAGGGCAGCAGGGCGGACAGATGCGCGGTCAGGTCGTCGGCGGACGGTGTCTCGCCCCGGACCTCCAGGCCTGCCGTCAGCCGGTCGCCGTCCCGGGTGACGACGGCGTTGACCACCGCCGGATGGCGCAGCAAGGCCGCCTCGACGGAGCCGAGTTCGAGCCGGTGCCCGCTCAGTTTGATCTGCTGGTCGTCGCGGCCGGCGTAGTGCAGCAGGCCCGCCCGGTCGAAGAACGCCCGGTCACCGCTGCGGTAGAACAGTCCCGCGCCGGGGAGTTCGACGAATCGGGTGTCGTCGAGTGCGGGGTCGCCGAGGTAGCAGCGGGTGGCCATGGTGCCGCCGATCAGCAGCTCGCCGGTGCACCCGGCCGGGACCGGGTCGCCCTGGACGTCCACCACACGCAGATCGGCGCCGGCCACCGGGCGTCCGATGGCGGGCCGCTCGGGCCATCGCCCAGGATCGCCCTCCAGGCAAAGGGCGCTGACCACATGTGTCTCGGTCGGCCCGTAATGGTTGAACAGGCGCGCGCCGGGGAGCCCGGCGAACCAGCGCCGGATGCTGTCGGTGCACACCAACTGCTCGCCCGCGGTGACCACTTCGCGCAGCCGCGAGGGATACCTGTTCAGGCGGACGGCGTACTCGGCGAGCAGGTGCAGGGCCACGTAGGGCATGAAGATCCGCTCGGCGCCCGCGCAGTCCAGCCGGTCCAGGAGGGCGGGCACGTCCTGACGCCACTCGGGACGTATGAGATGGAGGCTGCCACCTGTGCACAGGGTCCCGAAGATCTCCTGGAAGGACACGTCGAACGCCAGCATCGAGAACTGCTGGGTGACCGCGGGGGCGGCCAGACCGCCGGGACCGGACTGCCACCTGATCAGGTCGCACAGGGTGCGGTCATGGATCTGCACGCCCTTGGGGACGCCGGTGGAGCCGGAGGTGAACAGGGTGTACAAGGGGCGGGTGCCGTCGTGCGCCGGCCAGTCGACCGCGCTTCGGTCATCCGGGCGCCGGTCGTACGGCGCACTCGTGCCGTCGCTCTCCCGCGGCACCGGGTCCGCCGGTACGACGAGGTGGCGCACCACACCGCCCGGGAGCAGCGTGTCCAGCATCGGCGAGCTGTCCCGCGTGGCCAGGACGCACAGCGGGTCGATCTGTTCCAGGACGTGGCGCAGCACGTCGGCCGGGTAGGAGGGGTCGAGGGGGACGGCGGTGACGTTCAGCCTCGCCAGTGCCAGCAGCGCCACCACGTGTTCGGCGGAGGGGTCCAGGTAGAGGGCCGCCCGGCAGGGGCTGCCGTCGGCCGGGATCGGGTAGCGGTCGGCCAGTTCCGTGGCGAGGGCCGCGGCACGGGCGTCGAGGGCCGCGTAGCTCAGGGTGCCGCCGTCGGCCGTGACGACGGCGGGGGCGTCCGGAGTGCGGGCGACCTGCCGGCCGAAGCCTTCGGCGATCGTGGTGAAGCCGGGTTCCGGGGCGGGGCCGCGCCCGTGCTCCGGAAGGGACCGCCGGTACGGCACCACGAGTTCACGGGGTGTGGAGCGGCCACCGGCCGCGAGCACGTCCACGCCCCGCCGGAGCAGCTCCGCCATCGCCTCGACGTCCTCGCCGGTGAACCGGTCCTCGGCGTACTCCCAGAGCACGTCGAGTCCGTCCGCGTGCTCGACCACGGAGACCGTCATCGGGCACTTGGCCTCCGGTGCCGCCCACCACAGGGGGCGCTGGGCGCAGCCGGGCAGTCGCAGCGCCCCGAAGTCGGTGTTCTCCAGGACGAACAGGAAGTCGAACGGTGTGCTGTCGCCGACGGCCTCCCAGCGGGTCAGGACGTCCGCGAGCGCCACGTCCTGGCGTCCCAGTACCTGCCCCGTGCCGGTCCTGGTGCGGGCGAGGTGGGAGCGCAGGTCCTCAGCGGGCGCGACGGTCAGGGGCAGCAGCACGGTGTTCGCCATCATGCCCGCGCTGTTCTCGAACTCGCGCACCGGGCGGCCCGCGACCGGAGCGGCGATGCGCGGGCGGACCAGGCCGGTCACGCCGTACAGGCACCAGGAGAACACGCTCAGCAGGACCTGGAACCGGGTCAGTCCGAACTCGGCGCACAGCCGGTCCACTTGGGCCCGCCGAACGACGTCGAGCGACGTGTGCAGCAGCCGCGCCCGCGGTGCCGGCCCCGCGTCCTGGGCGGGCAGCGGCTCCTGCGGCTCTTCCAAACCCTGGTAGAACGCAAGGAGTTCATCGCGCTGCACCTGGTAGGCCGGGCTCGCGAACCGGCCGCTCTGCCAGACGGCGAAGTCCAGCGGGGTCGGAGCGGGTGCCTCGGGGCGGCCGCTTCCGGCGTAGGCGGCCGACAGGTCGTGCAGCAGGATGCTCAACGACCAGCCGTCCACGGCGATGTGGTGCAGGTGCAGCAGGAGCGTGCCGCCGCCGTCACGCGGCAGCCAGCAGGCTCGGAGCATGCGGGGGATGGCGAGGTCGAAGGGCTCGGCGAAGAAGGTGTCGGCGAAGGCGTGTGCTGCTTCCTCGTCCCAGATCTGCTGGGGGCCCGGCTCGTGCCAGGGGTCGTACGGCTCGCCGACGGTCTGCTCCAGGCCGTCCGGCCCGAGGCCGAAGCTCGTCCGCAGCGCCTCGTGGCGTGCCACGACGCTGCGCAGCGCGCTCCGGAGGGCAGCGGTGTCGACGGGTCCGTCCACGCGGAAGGCCTGGTTGACGGAGTAGGCCCGGGAGCCCGGGGTGCTGCGCTGTACCAGCCACAGCCGCTGCTGTTCGCTGGTGGCGGGCGCCGAGCGGGCACCGGAGATCACCGGTGCCGGTAACGCGTTCTCCTCGCCGGGACGGACCGTCGTGAGGGACCGGGCGACGGCGGCCAGGTCGCCGTGCAGGACTGCCGCCTGGGTCAGCTCGCGGCCCCATCGCTGTCGTACCGCGAAGCAGAACCGCAGCGCCTTCAACGAGTCACCGCCGCTGGCGATCCACCGGTCGCCGAGCCCGAGGCCGGTGGTGCCGAGTATCTCCTCGGCCAGTTCCACGACCCGGCGCTCCGTCTCCGTCGCGGCCGGTCCGCCGGAGTCGGAGGGGACGGGCCGCCAAGGCCGGCCGGCCTGCCGCAGCAGGGCGGCCTGGTCGACCTTGCCGTTGGCGTTGAGCGGCAGATCGGCCACGAGATGGATCTGGTGGGGGCGCATGTAGGCGGGCAGGTGGGTCGTCAGGTGGCTGTCGAACTCCGCGTAGGACAGTTCCTGCCTCAGGACGACGAACGCCAGCAGTTCGTTGGGCCCCTCCGGGCCCGCGCGGCGCGTGCACACATAGGCCCGCTGGACCGCCGGGTGGGTGAGAACGCGTCGCTCCACCTCGCCGGGCTCGATCCTGAAGCCACGGACCTTGACCTGGCGGTCGGTTCGTCCGACGTACTCCACCAGGCCCTCGCTGTCCGCCCGCACGAGGTCACCGGTGCGGTAGTACCGCTCCTCGCCACCGTCGAGCCACGGCAGCCGCACGAAGCGCCGCTCGGTCTCCTCGGGAAGGTTGCGGTATCCGACGGCGAGTCCGGCTCCGCTCAGCAGGAGTTCGCCGACCTCACCGGGCGCGGCGACCCGCTCCTGGCCCGGTACGACCAGGACCGCACCGCTCTGCGGCAAGGGCCGGCCGATCGGCACCACGTCCCCGTCGAAGTCCCGCGGGATCGGATGGCACAGGGCGAAGGTGGTGGACTCCGTCGGCCCGTAGATGTTGAACAGACGGGTGCCGCTGTCGGCGTTGTCCCGGTACCAGCGGCGCATCACCCGGGGGTTGAGCTGCTCACCGCCCACAAGAACCTCGCCGGCCGCGGCGAAGCAGTCCGGCACGGCCGTGACCATCGCGTTGAACAGCGCCGTGGTGATGAAGACGGTGTCCACGCGCTCGTTCCGCAGCGCCGCGGCGAGCCGCTCGGGAGTCCGCACGTCCCCGTCGCTCAGGACCACGCAGCAGCCACCGGTCAGCAGGGGAACCCAGACTTCGAAACTCAGCGCGTCGAACGCCGGATTGGCCAGGCAGGCATAGCGCAGACCGGGCTCGACGCGGATGTAGCCGGGTTGTGCCAGTCGCCGGACTCCGGCGTCACGGACCTCGACTCCCTTGGGCTGCCCCGTCGTTCCGGAGGTGTAGAACAGGAAGGACACCGCGCCGGGGGCGGACGGTGCCGCTACGGCGGCAGCGGCATCCGGAGGTTCCGGCAGCAGGGTGTCCGCGGCGAGCACCTTCACGTCCTGCGGGAGCTGGGTGACGCTCTCGACCGTCTCGCAGACCAGGGCCACCGCGGCGGAGTCCCGGAGGATGAAGTGACGGCGTTCGGCGGGGCTCTGCGTGTCGAGGGGCACGACCTGCGCCCCCAGCCGCAGAATGCCCAGCATCACGCAGACCAGCCGCCACGACCGCGGCAGCGCCACCGCCACGGCCTGCCCCGCGGTGACGCCCCGGCGCCCGAGCTCCTGGGCGACGGTGGCGGCTGCCACGTTCAACGTCGCATAGTCGAGGCTGACTTCACCGTCGACGACCGCCTCAGCGAATGGAGTGCGAAGGGCTCGGTGGTGAATCTCAAGGGCTGTACCGGCCGGGGCGCGGGGGTCCTCGGCCACGTCGGCGGGGGATGTTTCGACGCGGGGTTTCATCGTGCCTCCGACGTGCCTGAAGGTGTTGTGCGCTCCGTCTCGCCCCGGCCGGGGGCGGATGTCAGGCGGTGCAGTTCGGCGGTGAGGACGGCGGCGACGCGGGGCAGTTCGTCGCTCTCCAACATGTCCCAGTGACCGCAGGCAACCGGCTCGACCACGAACTCACCGCTGACGCGCTGCCGCCAGAACGCGCGTAGACGAGTGGCGGCACCCTCGGCGTCCCCGTCTTCGTCCGCCACGGCCGTCGCCTGCAGCAGCACGACACGGGCGGGTGATTCGGGTACGGCGTAGTCGCGCGCCGTCTCGCGGTGGTGGTTGTAGACGTGTCGGTACCGGGCCACCTGGTCGTCGTCGATACCCGGGTACATGCCGTTGAAGCGCACCAGCTTCTGCCGGAACTCCTCCATGCCGACCGGTGCGATCGCGGCGCGCTGCTCGTCGTCCTGGGCACCGTGGGTGTCGAGGAGGACGACGCTCACCTTCTCGTGTCCGGCCGCCACCAGGCGGCGGCCCATCTCGTACGCGATCAGACCGCCGTAGGAGAGCCCGCACAGCACCAGTGCCTCGTCGGTGCGGGGACCGACGAGCCGCAGATATTCCTCGGCCATCGCCTCGACACCGGGCAGGGTGGCCTCGCCGGGATTGATGCCGGGCGCCTGAAGCCCCATCACGCCGATGTGGTCGGCCAGTTCGGCGGACAGTGGGAGGTAGCAGAACGCGGTGCCGCCGGCGGGGTGCACGCACACCACGCGCTGTCGGCCGCCGCCCGCACGGAACTCGACCAGGCTGCTGGGTTCCGCGGACCGCGCGGCGTCGCCGCCGTGGCCGCGCACCCGTTCGGCGAGTGCCTCGATGGTGGGGTGCAGCATGACGTCCCGGACCGGCAGGGCGACGCCGAGTTCCTCCTGGACGGCGGCCGCCATCTTGATCGCCGATATCGAAGTGCCGCCCAGCTCGAAGAAGTTGTCACCGATTCCGATGTCCGGGTGCAGCAGCACCCCGCGCCAGACCCGGTACAGCGCCATCTCCACATGGTCGCGGGGCGCGGCCGCGTTGACCCGCCCCACGCGGGTTCCGGCCGCGGCGCGCAGCACCTCTGCCCGGTCCACCTTGCCGCTGCGGTTCAAGGGCAGTCGCGGGAACTCGGCCACCACGGCGGGGATCATGTAGTCCGGCAGGCGGTCCTTGAGGGCCGCCCGCCACTCGTACGGCATCCGCGTGGCCTCGGCGTCACATCCCACGCCGGCGACCAGGTGGGGGCCACCGGGTGTGTTCCGATCGGCCAGGATGACGGCCTCCCGCACCCCGGGGACCGCAAGCAGCGCCGCCTCGACCTCTCCGGGTTCGATACGGAAACCGCGCAGCTTGAGCTGGTCGTCGCGGCGGCCGACGTACTCGGCGTTGCCGTCCGGCAGCCAGCGCGCCAAGTCGCCGGTGCGGTAGAGGCGTTCACCGGGGACGAACGGGTCGGGCACGAAGAGTTCGTCGGTGAGGTCGGGGCGGTTCAGATAGCCACGGGCCAGACTCGCTCCGCCGAGGTAGACCTCTCCGGGAACTCCCACGGGTACCGGGCGCATTCGGCCGTCTAGCAGGTACAGGCGTGTGCCGCGCAACGGCCGCCCGATGGGACACGACCGCTCGTACGGCTGTGGGTCGGTGTAGGCCGTGGAGTAGAGCGTGGCCTCGGTCGGGCCGTAGCCGAAGCAGATGCGCAGGCCGGGCAGCACCTCACGCATGCGGTACAGGGCGCTCTCAGGCAGGGATTCCACTCCGGTGAGGAGCTGGCGCAGACTCGAGCCGGCCAGGCGCGCGGCCGGATCCTCGCCGATCCACAGGACGTAGGACGGGGGCAGAAACGCCTGGGTGATCTCGCGTTCGCGCATCCAGTCCAGCAGTGCCCGTGGGTCCCCGCGGAGTTCGTCGGGAACCAGGTGGAGCACGGCGCCGGTGGTCAACGGGACGAGGAGTTCGTGCACCGACGCGTCGAAGCCGATGCTCGACCAGGCCGAGGACGCCTCGCCGGGGGCGTCCCCCATGAGTTCGCGCCAGTGGTCGAAGAGGTTGACGACGCTGCCGTGCGTCACTGCCACGCCCTTGGGCCGGCCGGTCGATCCCGAGGTGTAGATGACGTAGGCGAGCCGAGCCCGGTCCGGATCGATGGCCGGCGCCTCGTCGTGTGTCCCCTCCGCCTCCACCTTCGCCAGGTGCTCCCACGGCTGTCCACCGTCGTCCGGGGTGTCCGTCTGGTCGGTCAGCACGAGGACCGGTGCGGCGTCGCTCACCATGGCACTGAGCCGCTCCGGGGGCTGGCCGGGGTCGAGGGGCAGGTAGGCGGCTTTGGACTTCAGGATCCCGAGCACGCCGATGACGAGTTCGGCCGTACGTCCGGCGTGCAGTCCGACCACACGGTCGGGACCGGCGCCGCGGGCGATCAGCGCATGGGCGAGACGGTTGGCCCGGCGGTCGAGTGTCGCGTAGTCCAGCTCCGCGTCACCGGCCACCACCGCACACTGCCCGGGCCGTACGCGGACTTGCGCGGCGAAGCGCTCCAGCACGCCCGCCGACGCCGGGCCGGCCACGGTGGGCCCTGTGCTGAAGCCGGCGAGGAGTGCCCGCTGTTCGTCCTCGTCGAGCAGCGTCAGGTCGGCGATCTCGGCATCGGGCTGCTCGGTCATCAGACGCAGCACGCGAAGGAATTGACGTATGCACCGTTCGATCGTCGCCCGGTCGAAGAGCGCCACCGCGTAGTCGATCTCCCCGGTGAGGTGCCGGCCCTCGTCGGCCAGGGCCAGGACCATGTCGAACTTCGCGGGTACGTGGGCGGCGTCGTCCCGTAACTCGACCTGCAGACCCGGAAGTCCGAGTTCCTCCCGCATGGAGGGGACCCAGGCGAACATGGTCTGGAACAGGGCCGTGTAAGCGGGGCTCCGCGGTGGGTTGACCAGTTCGACGACGCGCTCGAAGGGGAGGTCGACGTGCCCCAGGGCGTCCCGGATCCGCTGGTTCACCCGCTTCAGGGCATCCTTGACGCTGGGTGAGCCGGAGAGGTCCGCGCGCAGGGCGAGGGTGTTGACGAAGAAGCCGATCAGACCCTCGACGTCCCCGCGTCGGCGGTTCGACGTGGGGGCGCCGACCACGATGTCGTCCTGTCCGGAGAGCAGGGACAGCAGCACGGACCAGCCGGTGAGGACGGTCGCGTAGAGAGAGACATCGTTGTCCGAGGCCAGCGCACGCAGGGCCCGCGTCAGGTCCTCGTCGACGGTCACGGGCAACCGGTCGCCGCGGAAGTCCTGTTCGGGTGGGCGGGGCCGATCGGTGGGCAGGGAGATCACGGCCGGGGCGCCGGCCAGTGCGGTGGTCCAGTAGTCGCCGTGCGAGGCGGGCTCGTCTCCCGACATCCACTCCCACTGCCAGCGCGTGTAGTCGCTGTACTGCCAGGTCAGTTCGGGCAGCGAGACGTCCTGCCCGTGCTGAAGCGCGGAGTACACCAGGCCCAGCTCTCTCAGCAGCAGGGAGCGGGACCAGCCGTCGAAGACGATGTGATGCGCCACCAGGACCAGTACGTGATGGTCCGGTTGGAGCGCTATCAGGCAGCCGCGCGCCATGGGCTCCTCGCCCAGGCGGAACGGGGTGCCCTCCACCTGCGACCGTATGCGCGTGAAACGTTCGGCCCCGTCCGGCAGTCCCGTCAGGTCCTCGAAGGTCACCGGGAACCCCGTGTCCGGCGGATCGACGACTTGCAGGGCCGAACCCGCGGAGGGGACCAGCCGGGTGCGCAGAGCCTCGTGCCGGGCCGCCAGCAGATGCAGCGCCTTGATGAGCAGGTCCCGGTCCAGCGGTCCCCGGATATCGAAGGGCATCGGCTCGTTGTAGGCGGCGCTGGCGTCTCCGTCCATGCGAGCCATGACCCACAGACGTTCCTGCGCCAGTGACAAAGGCGCGAATTTTCGGGGTAAGGACACGGATTACCCTTCACGAGAAGAGACGCGACGGAAATCAGTTCCGGTGTTCCCGGAGTGCCGGACTGAAGTCCGGAATGCGTGCGTTGCAATCAAGCGCATTGCTGTGCGAACAGCGCGGAGGACGGGCCGTTCCGGATTTCGAACCGGAGTACGTGCAGTTCCGACTGCATGCAGGCCGGACTGCATGCAGAGTAGCGATTGCGGAAGCTTCTGTTTATTCGGCCGCCCGTGCGGTGGCCCATTTGCGTTGATGCTAAATGTGCTCCGATTGAGTGGTCAACTGTGACCAGTGCCACACCCATTCGGTGATGGAATGCTGTTTGCGCTCGGCATGCGGCATTTCACACCACGGGCCGGCGTCGTTCACCGCGGCTCGTCGACCAACCGGCGCGCGGCCACCTCCGCTCCGTCGGTGCGGAGCCGGCTTCCCAGGGAATTCGCACGCGCCCGGGTCTCGGGTGACAGAGCGGTCTTGAGCGCGATGCCCAGGGATTCCACGGTCGTGGTCGGAGCGTCGAGGTTCGCACCGAGGCCCAGTGCCGCCACCCGGCCCGCCCAGTACGGGTTGTCCGACAGTTGGAGAGGTATCACCACTTGCGGCGCGCCCGCCCGGGCCGCCGTCAGCGTCGTACCCGCGCCGCCGTGGTGCACCACAGCGGCCACCTTGCCGAACAGGTTCTGATGGTTGACCTCGCCGATGGCGAAGCAGTCGTCCCCGTCGTCGACGAGATCCAGGTCCGCCCAACCGCGGGACACGAGCACGCGGTGCCCCTGGGTGCGGATCGCCTCGACGGCCATGCCGCCGATGCCTTCGGCCGGGGACATGCTGCCGAAGCCCACATAGACCGGCGGGGTGCCCGCGTCCAGGAACCTCGCCAAGTCCGCCGGGAGGGGGCGTTCGTCCGCGAGGGTCCATGCGCCAGGCTGTACGACGTCAAGGCCGGGGGTCTTCTGCCACGGTCCCAGGACCGGGTCCGCCGCCAGCCATGGACGGTCGGTGAGGATGTGATCGCGCACGTTGTCCACCGGCGGCAGGCCGAGCGCTGCCCGGTGATGGTTGAGTGCCTCGCCGAACTGCGCGTTGACGTTCTGGGCGTCCGCCTCCCACAGTGTCCGGTTGTCGGCGGCCTCGGGCTCCGGCCAGCCCGGCCGCGGCGGCGGCGCGTGGTGCGGCGACGGCAGGTGGACCGCCGCATAGCTGACGTACACGTAGGAGATACCGGCGGCCTCCGCCGCGGACCGCGCGGCGACCTGCCCCAGACCTGCCGCCACCACCACGTCGCATCCGTCGAACGCGGCGGGGAAGGCGTCGAACTGTGTCTCGACCAACTCGTTCCTGTAGCGGGCCAGTTCCGTTGCCGAGGGCAGGGTCTTCCCGCGCATCAACTCCCTGACAGGTGGCCCGACCGGCACCGACTGCACTCCGATACCCGCGAGCCGCCTGGCGAACTCGTCATCCGGCGGGGCGCACATCCTCACCGCCGCGCCGAGTGCCCGTAGCCGCACCGCGAGTGCCACCAGCGGTTCGACGTCGCCACGTGTCCCGTATGTAGACAACAACACCCGCATTCGGCGTCCTCTTTCGTCGTCGGTCAACCCGGCTATGTCATAGCAGAGTTGGAGCCTTCGGGAGTTGCTGGGAAGGTTCAGCGTCGGCCGGCTCTGGGCAGTCTGTGCTCGGCGAGGTGTGCAAGATCCCCCATCGTCCACACAACCGGAGTGCTACGCGATGCAGAGTTCGTCCACACCCGTACCTGATGTTTCGGTCATCCTGCCCTGCGCCGGATACGCGACACGTTTTGGAGCGCCCTACCCGAAGGAGTTGCACTGTCTGGCTCCTGGGGTCACCGTGCTGGACCGCAGCCTGGAAGCCGTCGTCGAACTCGCCAAGAGCGGGCTCGATGTGCGTCTGGTCGTCGTGTTCGGAACACACAAGCTGGACACGGTGAGTTACCTCGCTCGCTATGCCGACACCTTCCAGATGGTCTTCGTCTATCAGGACGCCTCGCTCGGACCCGGTCTCGACGGGGCGATCCGGTCAGCCCTGCCGATGACACAGGGGCCGGTGGCCCTCGTCCTGCCCGACATCGTTGTCGCGGGGTCGGATACGCCGGGCAAGCTCCTTGACGCCTTACGGCAGGTGGAGGTGGCGGGCTGGAGCGTGGTGGCCGCCGAGGAGCGGGATCACGACACCCTGCGGCAGATGGGCGCGTTGGCCGTGGCCGAGGAGGGAGGCGTCCTGACCGTGGGGGCGGCCACCGACAAGCCGGCGGATCCCTCGGGCTTCAACGCGTGTTGGGGCATGGTGGCCGTCACCGAGAGCGAGGCGCACAAACTGCCCGACGTCGTGGGCATAGGAACGGCCAACCCGTTGGCCGGTGCGGTCGCCGTCATGGTGGAGGGGATCGTCAACTACAACACCCCCACGGGCTGAGCTGATGCTCGGGCATCCGGGCCCGGACCCGACGGTGAGCCATGGGAGGGGCTGCAGGAACCCGGAGCGGCACTGCGGCAGTTGGGCGGGGCGCGGCTGATCCTGTCCACGGCCTCCAGCAGCAATCCGCTGGCGGAGATGGTCGACGGGCTCGCCCCGCACGGGCGGCTCACCGTCGTCGGTTTCGACGGATCGCCCCTTCAACTACCCCTGGCCAAGCTCGTCATGGGGGCGCGCAGCGTCACCGGTCATCTGACCGGCAGCCCTGCCGACACCGAACAGGCCATGCGCTTCGCGGTCACCACCGGTGTCCGCCCCCACGTGCAGACCGTTCCGCTGGAGGAAGCGCAGCAGGCGCTCGACACCCCGCAAGAGGGCAGGGCCCGCTTCCGGATGGTCCTCACCACCGGTGGCGCGTAACCGCTGCTGAAGAGGAGAGGACATGGTTCAGCAGGAGGGCCATGACGTCGTCGTGGTCGGTGCCGGGATCGCCGGGCTGGCCGCGACCGCCGCGCTGGTCGCCGCCGGGCGCGACACCGTGTGCCTGGAGGCCCGGAACCGCTGCGGCGGGCGTCTGCTCAGCACGGCCGCCGCGCCCGGGGCCCTCGACCTGGGGGCCACCTGGTACTGGGACGGGGAGAGGCGCGTCGCGGATCTCCCCGCGCGGCTTGGCATCGACACCTTCGAGCAGCACCTCGCGGGGGACACACTCGTGCAGGACGCCACCGGCGTACGGCGTCTGCGCGGCAACCTGATCGACGCCCCCGCCCGCCGCTTCGCACCCGGGGCCGAGGCCCTCGCTCGCGCCCTCGCGGCCGAACTGCCGCCCGGCGTCGTACGACTGGACAGTCCCGTCAGCGGGGTTCACCCCCGCGCCGCCGGAGGCCTCGAAGTCCGTACGGCGAGCTCGGAGCTGCACGCCGAGCACGTCGTGGTGGCCGTACCTCCCGCGCTGGCCCTCGCGCGCATCGACTTCGGCTCGGGGCTTTCGCCGGAGCTGGTCCGCCTCGCCAGGACGACGCCGGTGTGGATGGGCGCGGTCGTCAAGGTCGTCGCCGGCTGTCCCTTCGCCTTCTGGAGGGAGGCGGGGCTCGCCGGCGCGGCCATCAGCAGAACCGGCCCGCTGCGGGAGCTGCACGACATGTCGGGGCCCGAAGGACGGCCCGCCGCACTGTTCGGCTTCGCCGCGGCCCAGTCCGTCGGCCGCGACTTCGAGCAGGAGGTGACCACCCAGCTGGCCCAGCTCTTCGGCCCAGCCGCCGCAGAGCCCGAGGCGCTCCACATACAGAACTGGAGCGGCGAGCGGTGGACCGTGCCGCCCGCCGTCCACCACCTGGCCGACCACTCCCTGTTCGGCCACCCCCTCTACCAACGGCCGGCACTGGACGGCAGGCTGCACTGGGCCTCGACCGAGACGGCCGACCAGTACTCCGGGCACATCGAGGGCGCCCTCGCTGCCGCCGAACGGGCGGTAACGGCGTCCCTGACCACAGAAGAGGCGAACTCATGCTCCAGACAGACGCGTTGCTCCGTGAGTACAACCGTGCCCGTGCCTACACCGACGACCTGTGGAAGGACCTCACTCCGGACGAGGTGACCTGGCGCCCGCACGAGGACTCCAGCGCCATCGGCTGGCACCTGGGCCACCAGGCCCATGTCGCCCACTTCATGATCCGCAACCTGACCGCGGCCGAGCCCAGCCCGGACCCGGAGCTGGACGCCCTGATGGACTCGGCGAACCCGGAGAAGTTCCGCGGAACGCTGCCCACGGTCGAACGGCTCACCGAGTTCCGTGCGACCGTCGCGGAGCGCGTGCACGCCCGCATCGGCGACATCGCCGCCGGCCGGGTCGGCGCTCCCACCCAACTCACCATCGTGGCAGCCCATTTGCTCACGGCGCTCATCAACCACGAGTACCAGCACGACCAGTGGATCAGCGAGGTCCGCGCGGGCGACCTCGGCCACGCGCTCCCGTCCGATCCCGACAGCGAGCACATACGCCGTATCGACGGCTACCTCGTCGTCGATCTCCTCCAGCCGTAGGGAGAGACCCACCCTTGACCAGCACAGCCCCGGACACCGCCGCCGCTACCTCCCAGCGGACCGAGGCACAGCGCCGCGTCCTCGCCGTCCTTGTCGGCAGCCAGATCCTGAGCGGGGCGGGGCTCGCGGCCGGTATCACCGTCGGTGCCCTGCTCGCACAGGACCTGCTCGGCTCCACCGACCTCGCGGGCCTGCCCAGCGCCCTGTTCACGGCCGGCTCCGCCCTCGCCGCGGTCGCGGTCGGCCGTGTCTCCCAGGCCCGGGGCCGCCGCCTGGGCCTGGCCGCGGGATACCTGACCGGCGCCGTCGGCAGCGTCGGCGTCATCGCCGCCGCCGTCACCGCAAGCCCCGTACTGCTGTTCATCGCGCTGTTCGTCTACGGCGCCGGAACCGCCACCAACCTCCAGGCCCGCTACGCCGGAGCGGACCTCGCCGCCCCCGCCCACCGCGCCCGCGCCGTCTCCACCGTCCTGGTCGCCACGACCCTCGGTGGCGTCGTCGGCCCCAACCTCGCCGCGCCCACCGGCGACCTCGCCGACAGCCTCGGCATTCCCACCCTGGCCGGGCCGTTCCTCCTCTCCGGCGCGGCCTACGCGCTGGCCGCCCTGGTCCTCGCCGTCCGGCTGCGCCCGGACCCTCTGCTGCTCGCCCGCAGCCTCGACCTCCAGCAGCCGACGGAGACCACCGCGGCGAAGACTCGCGGGCCGGGGCTGATGCCGGGCGCGCTGACGATGATCCTCACCCAGTTCGTCATGGTCGCGATCATGACGATGACCCCCGTGCACATGCACGACCACGGCCACGGCACCGCCGCCTCCGGCCTCGTCATCGCCATCCACGTCGGCGCCATGTACCTGCCTTCGCCGCTGACCGGCTGGCTCGTCGACGGTTATGGCCCGACCGTCGTCGCCGCCGCCTCCGGTCTCACCCTCATGGCCGCCGGCGTCACCGCCGCCGCGGCGCCCGCCGACTCCGTCGCCCTGCTCGCCCTGGCGCTCGCCCTGCTGGGGCTGGGCTGGAACCTGGGCCTCGTCTCCGGCACCGCGATGATCACCGATGCCGTGCCGCTGGCCACCCGCGCCAAGACCCAGGGCATGGTCGACGTCTCCATCGCCGTCGCCGGCGCCACCGGCGGCCTGAGCTCCGGCCTCGTCGTCTCCGGCGCCGGCTACCCCGTCCTCGCCCTCACCGGCGGCATCCTCGCCCTCGCCGTCCTGCCCGCGATCGCCGCCACCGCGAGCAGCCGGTGAACGCTCTCCGAAGCCCGACTCGCCGGTTCTAGAAGAACCCGAGCTTCTTCGGCTAGTACGAGACGAGGAGGTTCTTCGTCTGCTGGTGGTACACGCCTGACCTCGATCCTGACCTGCGACAAAGAGGGGAAACGTCGAGGGCCAGGCTGAATCGGTCCGCACCTGGTCCGGATCTTGATGAGTGGTGCGTGATGCTGGCGAGTGGGCCGCGGTATCACATGGCACAGGTTGTGGAGACCGTCCAGCGGTGTCCCTCTGATCGAGGGCGGGGCGTATTGTCAGGTCGGGCCTCATGGTCCGGGAGAGTCCGCACAGTCGGTGAGACGTGCGTGCGAGCGCGCGCGACGGCCGAGACGAAGAAGCCCCGCAGGCATGGTCCCGACGGGGCTTCTGCGCGCGGCCGCCGGAGAGCCGTTTCGTCCCTGATGAGGTGTGGACCGGTCCGCGGAATGCCGCCGTCGTCCGTTACTTGTCGACCAGCGACATGTGGTGCTCGTTGTAACGGTCTCCCTGTACCCCGACCCGGCCGGCGAGTTCGTTGAGGTCCGCCAGTTCGTCGGGGGACAACGGCAGCTTGGTGGCGCCGGAGTTCTCGTCGATTCGCGCGATGTGTCGTGTGCCCGGAATCGGAACGATCCACGGATGCTGTGCGAGCAGCCAGGCGAGTGCGACCTGCCCGGGTGTGGCGCTCTTGGTTTGCGCGAGGGTGGTGATGTGTTCGACGAGAGCCTGGTTCGCCGCCCGGTTCTCGGCCGTGAATCGTGGAATGTTCGTGCGGACGTCACCGGTCACGAACGAGGTCGACGCGTCCACCGTGCCGGTCAGGAATCCCTTGCCGAGCGGGCTGAAGGGCACGAATCCGATCCCGAGCGCCGCGCACGTCGGCAGGACCTCCGGCTCGGGATCCCGCGTCCACAGCGAGTACTCGCTCTGCACCGCCGTCAAGGGGTGGACAGAGTGGGCACGGCGGATCGTCTCCGCACTGGCCTCCGAGAGTCCGAAGCAGCGCACCTTGCCCTCCTGCACGAGCTCACCCACCGTGCCGGCGACCTCCTCGATGGGCACCTCCGGGTCGACGCGGTGCTGGTAGAACAGGTCGAGCCTCTCGACTCCAAGCCGTTTCAGGGAGGCCGCGGCGACGGCACGGATCTGCTCGGGCCGGCTGTTGAGTCCGGCGGGGGCGCCGTTCTCGATGCGGAATCCGAACTTGGTGGCGATCACGACCTGGTCACGCACCGGAGCGAGGGCCTCGCCGACAAGCTCCTCGTTGACGTAAGGGCCGTACACCTCCGCGGTGTCGAAGAAGGCGATCCCGCGGTCAACGGCGCCACGGAGTACGGCGATCATGTCGCTCCGGTCACCGGGGTTCGGCCCGTAGCTCTGGGACATGCCCATGGCGCCGAGGCCGATGGCGGAGACCCGCAGGTCGCGCCCGAGCGTTCGCGTGTGCATTGTTTCTCCTTGTCGAGGCTGGCACCGGTCGGCCGATGTCGAGTGCAGGACGGCCGCAGAGTTCCGCGTCGTTCCAGCGGCCCTGGCGCCCGGAGCGTGCGGTCGGTTCCCGGCGTCTCCGGTTCGCAACGGTGAATGAGCAAGGCCGATGGTGGAGGCGCAGCCGGTGTTCAGGGCTTCCAGGTGAGCGAAGTGGTGCCTGGCGTGCCGGGCTACCACGCTTCGTTGTCGAACGCGAGGACGATTCGTTCGCGCAGGCCGCCCTGCTCGAGCCGGGCATGGGCCGCAACCGCGTCGTCCGCATCGAAGGACATTGCGGCGCGCAGTGTGATGGTGTCGTCTTCGACCTGGTCGCGCAGACGTACGATCGCGTCCCGGTCCGTCCGTCGTTCTCGCACATTGAGGTGCTTGACCTTGATTCCGCGCCCTGGATCGCCGTCCCAAGAGCGCAGGATGCCGATTTGGGCGCCATCACGCACGGCGGGAGCGATCTGCTCGTGCAGCAAGGCGGCGTCAGCCACCGCGTCCACCGGAGTACCGAGCTCGTCGAGTACCCGGAGGGCGATGCCGGGGCCGCGCGGTATGAACGCGTGCGCGCCGAGTGAGCCCCGGAGGTCGGCATCTTCCTCTGCCGCGACGGCCACGACGCGAAGGCCCGCCGCGGCACCGAGTTCCACGAGGTATCCGCCGACCGATCCCGCAGCGCCTGTCACCAAGAGCGTGGCGCCTTCTGGCAGCCGAAATGCGTCGAGCACGTTGTAAGCGGTGAGCGCATTGTTGAGGAAACCGGCCGCCTCGGCGGCGGAGGCATTCGAGGGAGCGATGGCCACGGACCGCGCGGGTAGGGCGAGATTCGCTGTAGCCGCCGTGACTTCCGGCGTTGTCGACGAATCCCACGACGTGTACGCCCGGCACCAGGCCCCAGCGAGGGTCGACATCGCTGCCCACCTCTTCGACGGTACCTGTGACCTCCATCCCGGGGACAAAGAGCGGCGTGAGGCCCTTGTACATCTGCTCCAGCTGTCCGGACCTGAGCGGGGGCGCTGCATTCATTATGGGAGCGCAGGGCTCAGCCCTCGGAAGCGTTCCACAGCTCGCTGAGTTCTGCCCAGTCCGGAGCCGGGCTCTGCAACGCGGTGGGCCCGTCGGTGGTCGACGTGCGCAGCCCGGCGAGGATCAGGTCCAGGTACCGCAGGTGGAGCGTGGTGGCGCGTTCGTCGGTGACGGGGATCCGCGCGGTGAGATGTTCGAGCAGCAAGGGGATGTCGGCGGAGGTGAAGTCGGCGCGCAGCACGCCTGCGCGGTGCGCGCCGTCCACCAGGTCGTCGAGGGCGGCCCGGAGCCGGCTGGCGGCGGCCACGATCTCGTCGGTGGCAGGCAGCCGGCCGCCCACCAGCGGGAGCAGCGGACCGACTGCACCCTGGGCCGAGAGAGCGTTCCGCAGGAAGCGGGCGAAGGCCGCCCAGGGGTCCGGCTCCTCGGCGAGGGCTGTGCGGGCCTGGGCGAGGAGCTGTTCCATCCCCATGACGCGCATCCGCTGGGCCAGTAGCTCCTTGCTGGGATAGCGGCGGTAGAGGCTGCCCATGCCGATGCCGGCCCGGCGGGCGATCTCCGAGACTGGGGCGTCCCAGCCGAGCTCGGCGAAGACTTCGCGCGCAGCCTGCATGAGGCGGGCGTCGTTGCGGTCCGCCTCCCGCCGACGGCCGCGCGGTCTGCCGGTCTGCGTGTCACCCATGGAGAGTTATTTTCCCCTACCGGCGTGCCACGCCGTACCCACCGTCGACGGTGAGCACCTCGCCGGTGACGAAGCTGGCTTGCTCACCGACGAGCATCGCGATCGCCCGGGCCACGTCCTCCGGCTCCGCGACCCGCCCCAGGGGGGTGTTCGCAGCCAGTCGCTGTTGGACTTCCTGCGGCATACTCGCGCTGCTCTCGGTGCGGACGTAGCCGGGTGCCACGACGTTGACGTTGACGCCGAGCGGACCGGCCTCGTGGGCGACGAAGCGCGCGAAGGTGTTCAGGGCGGCCTTGGCGGTGCCGTGGGCGGCCATGCCCGGGGCGGGCGGACCGTCGGCCACGGCGCTGGAGACATACACGATCCGGCCTTGCCCCTGGGTGCCCATCAGCCCCAGTGCCCCCTGGGTGAGCGTGTAGACGGATGCCAGCTCGTCCGTCACCTTCGCCCTGAAGTCGTCCCAGGCGAGGGTTTGCACCGCAGTGGGAACGAAGCGGGCACCGGCGTTGCAGACCAGGACGTCCAGGCGTCCGCCTGTCGCGGAGCGCTCCAGCAGTTCGGCAGCCTGGGTGGAGTCGTACACGTCGGCCTGTACGGCGAAGGCTTCCCCGCCGTCGGCCTCGATGAGCTTGACCAACTGGTCGGCGGACTCGCGGCGGGAGAAGTAGTTGACGGCTACGCGGTAGCCGCGAGCCGCCAGTTCCCGTGACGTGGCAGCGCCGATTCCCCGGCTGCCGCCGGTCACCAGGGCCGTGGGTTTGGTCATGGCGTTCATGTGTCCTCCCGCGTCGGGTGATCGGCTGCCCAACTTATCGGAGCGGAGCGCTCCGCTCAAAAAAATCACCGCAATGGGGAATCGGGCCTTCCGGCACCGCGTTCACCCCTGACATGAGCGAAGTAGTAGTTGCGCGTGCTTACGGTGGCCCCGAGGTGCTGTCGGTGATCGATGTCGCCGTAGCGGAGCCCGGGCCGGGTCAGGTGCGCATCGAGGTCCGCGCCGTCGGCGTCAACCCTTTCGACCACAAGATGTACAGCGGCGCCTTCGGAACCGATCCGGCGAACCTGCCGATGCGGCTCGGTGTCGAAGCGGCCGGTGTGGTGACCGCTGTCGGTGCCGACGCGACCGGCCCCGCCGGTCCCATCCGGATCGGCGACCAGGTGATCGCGTACCGAGCGCCCGGCGCGTACGCCGCCGAACTCATCGTCCCGGCGTCGTCGGTGGTGCCCAAGCCCGCCGCTCTCTCCTGGGAGCAGGCCGGAGGACTGATGGTCACGGGCGTCACCGCTGTGCACGTTCTCGAAGCGATCGGCCTGCGCGAGAACGACTCGGTGCTGGTCCACGGCGCGGCGGGTGGCGTCGGCCTGATGGCCGTGCAACTGGCCGTCGAGCGCGGAGCCAGGGTGCTGGGAACGGCGAGCCCGGCCAAGCACGACGTACTGCGCGACCTGGGGGCGATTCCGATCGCGTACGGGCCGGGTCTGGCGGACCGGGTGCGCGCGGCAGCGCCGCAGGGAATCCACGCGGCTGCCGACCTGGTGGGCACCGACGAGGCGGTGGACGTCTCGGTGGAGCTGGTGGCGGACCGGTCCCGCATCGCGACCGTCGCGGCGTTCGAACGCGGGGCCCGAGCCGGCATCAGGCTCCTGGGCGGCGGGCCCGGCGCGGACCCCGGCACGGAAGTCCGCGCCGCTGCGCGCCTGCAGCTCACCGAAGCCGCGGGCGCCGGGCGACTGCGCGTCCTGATCGCCGCCAGCCATCCGTTGCGCGAAGCCGCCGCCGCGCATCGGCAGATCATGACCGGGCATACGACGGGGAAGATCGTCCTCGTCCCGTGACCGGGCCCCTGACTGCACCGGCACTTCGTTCGGATGGCCGTGGCCGGCCGACGCACGAGTCCTGACGCTGGTGTGCCCGTGACGTCATGACGCAGTGAGAAGAGAGAAGGGAGCGTCCGAGGCGGAAGCGGAGGGCGAGAAGCTCTGCCCCGTTGCTCGCGGTGGTGGGGACCGCTGGAAGCTGCGGCACCCACCTGCTTCAGGCGGCAGGGCGCCGTTCAGGATCCCTGCCGCCCTGCACGGACCGCCCGTGCATGGACGAGATCGCCGTGCCGATGTCGACCTTGAGGCGAGGGCGGTGGACTGGTCCTCGAGCGAGTGGTCGCTGCTTTCGCTGCGGGCCGACCGGTGCCGCGGTCGGCTGGAACCCCGCTGGCGGCGGCATACGATGCGCCGAGACCGCCGGGGGAGCGGGCGGCGTGCGCCGTGCCTGGGCCACCGACGCGCCAGCCTGTCCTTGACCGGCCGACGAGCTCAGGCGCTGCGCACGGTCTTGCTCACCTGGTCGAGCAGCGTCCGTAGCTGCGTGCTCTGGTCCGGTCCGAGGCCCTCGGTGATGTGACGCTCTACGTCGGCGATCACCTGGTCGGCCGCGCGTAGCGCCTCCCGCCCGGCGTCGGTGAGGTGCAGTTCCTGCACGTGCCGGTGGCGCGGGTGCTCGCGCCTCTCCAACTGGCCGCGGCCCTCCAGGCGTGCCACGAGGGAGGCGACGGCCTGAGGGGTGACGTTGAGGCGGCGGGCCAACTCGGCGCCGGCCAGCCCCGGTTCGCTGTGCACCGACATCAGCAGGGTGTAGTGCGCGGCGGCCATGCCCAGCGGGCGTAGCCGCTGTTCCTTGAGCGTCTGCACCGCCAGTTCCGCGCGCCGCAATGCCCAGGTCACCCGGTCAAGCGCGCCGAGCCCCACAGGCTCCTCGTCATCACGTATCACCTGCCAAGGGTACGACACTTCATAACCATCAAGCGTTTGACAGCAACCTAACGATTGAGTCATGCTCGGCGTATGACTCGCACGATCGCTCTCATCACCGGAGCTTCCTCCGGCATCGGCGCCGAATACGCCCGTCTGCTGGCGGATGACCACGACCTCGTCCTGGTGGCGCGCCGCGCGGACCGGCTCGGCGGCTTCGCGGAGGAACTCCGTGCCCGGGGTGCCGCCGTGGAGGTGCTGCCCGCCGATCTCGGCACCCACGAGGGCATCACCGCTGTCACCGGGCGTCTCGCCGCGGGGGACGTGCGCCTGCTGGTCAGTAACGCCGGCGCCGGCGGCTACGCCCCGCTCGTCGACGTGGACCCCGCCGACATCGACCGCCTGCTCACCCTCAACGCCGTGGCCCCCATTCAGCTGGTCCGCGCCGCGCTTCCCGGAATGCTCGCCGCCGGAGAAGGCGCGATCATCACGGTGGCCTCGCTGCTGGCCTTCAGCGGCGGCCTCAACGATCCCCGCGCACCACGACGCACTCTCTACGCGGCGGCGAAGGCCGCCACTGTCGCCTTCACCCGGACCCTCACAGGTGAGCTCGCGGACACGCCCATCCGTACGCAGCTGCTGCTGCCCGGCGTCGTGGCCACGGAGTGGAACGAAGGCGTCGGCCGCGACATCCCCTGGGCGATGACCCCGCAGGACGTCGCCTCGGCCAGCCTTGCCGGCCTGCGCCTGGGGGAGACCGTGTGCGCACCCGGTCTGGAGAACCAGGCCGAAGCCCTTGAAGCCCTGCTGGCCGCGGAGTCCGCTCTGCTCACCGGCGGCAACCAGCCCACCTCCGCAACTCGCTACCGCGGCCCGCAGGCGTAGCAGCGGGCGCCTCCTCGGCGCTGCCCCCGACCCGGCCACGGGTCGCCCTCCCAGGGTTGCGCTACGCCCGTCCGTCGAGGGTGCTTCCCGCTCCGCGGCCACCCTTGCCCAACTGCCGAGCGTCTGGCACGGCACACGCTCCCAATGACCTCCACCATGCAGTCCTCCACGTCGGCCCGCGCCGACTGCCCTCCAGCGGCCACTCGTGCCGAAGACCGCCTCCGCCACCGCCCTCACCCACGGTGTGTCTCATTCCGGCGGGCGGAAGAAAGTTAGGGAAGACCTATGACCGACAACATTCCGACGATCACGCGTGACGGCGTCATCGGATACGACGCGACCGAGATCGTCACCATCGACCAGGCCACCGGAGCCGAGTTCGCCCGATATCCCGTGGCCGGCAAGAAAGAGGCTGCCGCGACCGTCGCCGCCGCACGCTCAATCACCGGGGCCTGGTGGGACCTCGGCTTCGAGGGCCGTGCGGAGCGGCTGCGTGCGTGGCGGCGGCAGATAGCTTTGAGCGGTGAGGAGGGTGCCGCACTCATTCACGCCGAGAATGGCAAGCCCCTCGACGACGCCCGCGTGGAGGTGCTCGGGACTCTCGAGCACCTGCAGTACGTTGCTGACAACGCCGCGCGGGTCCTGGAGCGCCGGGAGGTTCCATCCAGCCCCACCACGCCCAACCAGCGTGCGTGGGTCGAGTACCAGCCCTACGGCGTGGTCGGCGTCATAGGCCCGTGGAACTTCCCCCTGCTCACTCCCGCGGCCATCCTCGCCGATGCGCTCGCGGCCGGGAACGCCGTCATCCTCAAGCCGAGCCAGATCACGCCCGGTGTCGCCGAATGGCTCATCCGAACTTGGCAGCGTGCCGTTCCGGAACTGCCGGCCGTCCTGCAGAACCTGAACGGATACGGGGCCACGGGTCAGGCGCTCATCGAGGCCGGCCTCGACAAGCTCGCGTTCACGGGCAGTGTCGCCACGGGCCGGACGGTGGCCGCCCAATGCGCGCAGACCCTGACCCCCGTTCTGCTGGAACTCGGCGGAAAGGACGGCGTCATCGTCGCCGAGGACGCCGATCTGGACGAAGCCGCCGCTCACATCGTGTGGGGCGCGATGCAGAACACCGGGCACGGTTGCATCAGTCTCGAAGTGGCCTATGTCGTCGAGTCGGTGCACGACGAGTTCGTCGAGAAGATCAGCGAGCTGGCCGGGCAGGTACGCGTCGGCAGCGACGAGGACGCGGAGATCGGGCCGGTTCCGCTGCCGAGCCAGACCTCGGTCATCCGGGAACACATCCAGGACGCCCTGGAGCGCGGCGCGACAGCCACCGTCGGTGGCCTCGACGCGGTGGGCGACCGCTATGCCGCGCCCACCGTCCTGGTCGGAGTGGCCCCTGACGCCCTCGCGGCGACGGAGGAGACGTTCGGGCCGACGCTGGCGGTCGTCAAGGTCGCCGACGCCGATGAGGCCGTCGCTCACATCAACGCCGGCCGGTACGGGCTGGGCAGCGCCGTCTTCAGCCGCGACCGCGGCGAAGCCATCGCTCGTCGCCTCCGCGTGGGAATGACCAGCATCAACGATGCTCTGGTGTTCTCCATGAACCCCGCCGTGCCGTTCGGTGGTCGGGGCGACAGCGGTTACGGGCGCAAGCAGGGGGAGGAGGGGCTGCGGGAGTTCGCCTACGCGCACTCCTTCACCGCCAAGAACGGCCCCGCCCGGTTCTCCGCCTCGACCTTCGGCAGGCCCGCGGGCGCCATGGCGGGAGCCCTCGCCGGCGCCCGTAACAGGATCCTGGCCGAGAGCGGCGAGAAGTCGGACTGATTCGACTCACGGGCGCCGACGGATGTTCCGGGCCGAGCGCGGCCCGCCGTACGTGCCCTCACGTGGCAGGCCGTCGGCCTGACCGGCACCCGGGTCCCGGACGCCGCGCCGATGTCGGGGCGCATGGGAGAGCAGCGGCGCGCCGGCCGCGGGTGCGAGCGGTGAGCGATGGATGACGCCGGGCCCGAGGCAGCGTCGGCTTCTATCACGCGGGGCCCCGCCATTTCGCCTGAACCTCGACGCTAAACCCCCTTGGGTCCGGGCCTGTGCCCGTTTATCCGCGGGTCAGGCCCAACTCGCCCGCGCGCACCCCGGCCTGGAAGCGTGAGCCCGCGTCCAGGGCGACGAGGAGTTCGGCGACTCTGCGGCGGTAGGTGCGCAGGGACATGCCCAGCTCGCGTGAGGCGGACACGTCGGTCATTCCGGAGCCCAGTGCGTACAGCACCTCGCGGGCTCGCGCGTCGATCCGGGGCCGGTCGGGGTCGAAGAAGGCCGCGCGGAGGCCCGCGCGATCGCCCCGGTCGTGGCGGTGCAGAACCAGTTCCACGCCGCCAAGCGCGACGACGTGGCGCTGCTGGCCGCCTGCGAGGAGGCCGACATCGCGTTCGGTGGCGGCCGGGAACTCGACGACGAGCGGCTGGCCAAGGTCGCGGCCCAACACGGCGCCGCCGTGTCGCAGATCGGCCTCGCCTGGTTGCTGGCCGCCTCGCCGGTGACGCTGGCCATTCCCGGCACGGGCTCCCTGTCGCACCTGGAGGACAACATGGCCGTCGCAGGGATCGCCCTCAGCGAAGAAGACCTCGCCGACCTCTCCTGACGACCGGGGCTGTCGAAGCGCCCCAGGAGGACCGTCGAGCATCGTTGTGATGACGGACGCGACCGCAGGGACGTGATGATGGGCGCGCGACCGCAGGGAACGGCGCCAGGCTGTGGTCATCGTCCTTCCCGTCACCGCGCAGCCGTACGTGATGGTGGGTCAGCTACGCCCGTTCGAGCGCGGAGTGAGCGGGCCAGTGCGCCGCGGATGCCGGCGCGCGGGTGGGTCGCGCATTCGCGGGGGCCGGATGCCTGCCGCGACCACGGCGGAGCCGATGAACACGGAAAGCGCCGCAGGTGGGCGCGTGGTACCGCGGTACCACGCGTACGGCGCAGATCAGCCTCCTGGTACCACCGGATCGGGGTGATTCGGCACCTAGCGTTGCCGGTGCGGCGTCGAAGTGACAGACGCCGGAGTCCGACAGAGAGAACGCGAATGATCGAGTCACGGCAGTTGACCAAGAAGTACGGCGAGAAGACGGCCGTCGACGGGCTGGACTTCGTCGTGAAGGCCGGCACGGTGACCGGCTTCCTGGGACCCAACGGCGCGGGCAAGTCCACGACGATGCGCATGATCGTCGGCCTGGACGCCCCGACGAGCGGCTCCGTGACCGTGAACGGCCACCGATACGCCCAGCACCGGGCGCCGCTCCAGGAGGTCGGTGCCCTCCTGGAGGCGAAGTCGATCCACCCGGGCCGCTCGGCGTACAACCACCTCAGAGCCCTCGCGCTGACCCATGGCATCCCGGGCCGCCGGGTCGACGAGGTCATCGACCTCGCCGGCCTGGGCAGCGTGGCGAAGAAGCGGGCCGGCGCCTTCTCCCTCGGCATGGGCCAGCGGCTCGGCATCGCGGCGGCGCTGCTGGGCGATCCGCAGACGGTGATGCTGGACGAACCGGTCAACGGACTGGACCCGGAGGGTGTGCTCTGGATCCGCAATCTGCTCAAGGGGCTCGCCGACGAGGGCCGGACGGTGTTCGTGTCGTCGCACCTGATGAGCGAGATGGCCCTGGTCGCGGACCACCTGATCGTCGTGGGGCGTGGCCGGCTGCTGGCTGACACCACCGTCGCGGACCTGATCCGCGAGGCGGGCGGGGACACGGTGAAGGTGGTGACGCAGGACCCTTCGCGGCTGCGGGACGTCCTGGCCGGGCCGGGCGTCGACGTCACCGGCCGGATCGGATCCGATGAGTTGCAGGTGAACGGGCTGACCGCCCGCGAGATCGGGTTGAAGGCGGCCGAGCACGGGATCGCGCTGTTCGAGCTGAGCGCGCGGACCGTGTCACTGGAGGAGGCATTCATGGACCTGACCAGGGATGCCGTGGAGTACCACGGCTCCACGACCGGCATCGAGACCCTCGGGAGGTCCGCATGAGCACCCTCACCGCAACCGCCGAGGAACCCCGGACCACCCCGGCCCGCCCCGTCTACCGGGTGACCGGACGGCGCGTGCTGTCCTCCGAGTGGGCCAAGCTGTGGTCCCTGCGCTCGACCTGGATCACCCTGGGCCTCGGCCTCCTCTTCCTGGTGGCCTTCGGCCTGATCGCCGCGAGCCGTTACAAGTCGGGGATCGACTCCGGCAACCTCGACTCAGATTTCGCCGATTCCACGACCGTGAGCCTGTCTCTCTTCGGTACGAACTTCGCCCAGCTGGCCCTGGGCGTGCTCGGCGTGCTGATCACGGCGGGGGAGTACTCGACCGGCATGATCCGCTCGACGCTGGCGGCGGTGCCCCGCCGGCTGCCCGTGCTGTGGTCCAAGGCGGCCGTGTTCGGGCTGGTCGCGCTGGTGTTGGGAACGCTGGGGGCGTTCGTCACTTTCCTGATCGGAAGCGGCATCGTCTCGGGCACACCCGCGGCCATGAGCCTCTCGCACGCGGGTGTCCTGCGGAGCCTGCTGAGCGCGGGACTCTACCTGGGGCTGGTCGGGGTCATCGGCGCCGCCCTGGGCGCCCTGCTGCGGTCGGTGGCCGGCGGGATCTCGGTGCTGGTGGCCACCCTGATGCTGATCCCCGGACTCATCTCCCTGCTGCCGAGCTCCTGGCAGAACGACATCAGCCCCTACCTGCCGTCCAACGCGGGACAGGCCATGTTCGCCCTGACCCACGACTCCACGACCCTGTCGCCGGGCGCCGGACTGCTGGTCTTCCTCTGCTGGACGGCACTGGTACTGGGCGGTGCGGCGTACCGGCTCGTGCGCAGTGACGTCTGACGCTCGCACCGTGCAGGTGACGTCCGTGACCACCGATGACATCAGCGGAATGGGACCACTGGTCGCCCGCCTGTCCCGGGGCGGCCAGCGGCTGCGGCATGCCGATCGGACACATCCCTGGGTGCTGGACACCACGGTCGTCGTCCTGGTCTTCCTGATGTTCTGCCTGCCCGACCTGATCCACGGCGGTGTGGACGACGGCGACAGCCCGCGCCGGTTTCGGCTTGCCTTCACCCACCTGCCCGTAGCGGGAATGCTGGCCCTGCAGGCCGGCCTGGTGCTGCCCCTGCTGTGGCGGCGCCGCAAACCCCTCGCGGCCTTCGCCGCCATCACGACGGTGTTCGCCCTGCAATGGTCCCTGAACGCCCCGCTGCGTGCGGACGTCGCTCTGTTCGTCGCCCTGTACAGCCTGGCGCTGCACGGACGACTGCGGCAGCTGCCGTGGGCCTGTGCGGCCACGGCGGGCGCCATGGTGCTGGTCGCGGTCCGCGCGTCCTCGGCGGTGTCGGTCGGGGACGCACTGTTCTTCCTGCTGAGCACGGCGACAGCGGCCCTCGCGCTCGGCCTCATGGTACGAATCCGGCGGGCCCAGCTCGCCGGACTGCGGGAGCGGGCAGCCCGGCTGGAGATCGAGCGCGACCAGCGCAGCAGACTGGCCACCGCCACCGAACGCACCCGCGTCGCCCGCGAGATGCACGACATCGTCGGTCACAACCTCTCCGTCATCATCACGCTCGCCGACGCCGGCGCCTACGCCACCGACATCGCCCCCGAACGAGGCAAGGAGGCGCTGCAGCTCATCGGCGACACCGGCCGACAGGCCCTCGGCGAGCTGCGGCGCGTGCTCGGCGTACTGCGCGAGGCCGCGGACGCCCCGTCGTGCGGGCCCGAGCTCAGCCCGCAGCCCGGCATCGCGGACGTCGGCGCACTGTGCGCCACGGTGCGCGCCGCCGGACTGGAAGTCCGCTACCGGACGTCCGGCGACGTGGACGCCCTGGACAGCGGGGTGCAGTTGGCGGTGTACCGCATCGTCCAGGAAGCCCTCACCAACACCATGAAGCACGCCGTCCCCGACACCCGGGTACACCTGGCGATCCTCGCCGAGGACAGCCGGCTGACCATCAGGGTCCGCGACATCGGCCCGGACACATCACCCGGACCGCCGAACGAGGAAGGACATGGCCTGGTGGGCATGCGAGAAAGAGCGGCCTTGTACGGCGGCACCGTCAGTGCGGGACCGGCGGTTGGTGGAGGATGGAGCGTCGAGGCCGTCCTCGACCTCACGCCCGCAAGCGGCGGTGACCGATGACCACCGTGCTCATCGTGGACGACCAGCCTCTGCAGCGCTACGGCTTCCACCTGCTCCTGGACTCCGTCCCGGAGACCGACGTCGTCGGCGAGGCCGCGCACGGCGCCGAGGCCGTCCGCAAGGCCGCCGAACTGCGTCCTGACGTCGTCCTGATGGACGTCCGTATGCCCGGCATGGACGGCGTCGAGGCCACCCGCCGTATCGTCGCCGCCGGTGACCGTTCACGCGTCCTCGTGCTTACGACGTTCGACCTCGACGAGTACGTCCACGCTGCCCTGCGGGCGGGCGCGAGCGGATTCCTGCTCAAGGACGCCCGTCCCGAGGAGCTCCTCGCCGGGATCCGCGCGGTCGCCGTCGGCGACGCTGTCATCGCGCCCGCGCTCACCCGGCGCCTCCTCGAGGAGTTCGCCCAGTACGTCCCCTCCCACAGAGCTGACCTCTCCGAGGACCTGAGGCTCACCTCCCTGACCGATCGTGAACGCGAGATCCTCGTGGCCGTCGGCAAAGGCTGGACCAACGGGGAGATCGCCGCGCGGTTCGTTCTGTCCGAGTCCACGGTCAAGACGCATGTCGGCCGTGTCCTGGCCAAGATCGGAGCCCGCGACCGCATCCAGGCCGTGATCTTCGCCTACGACCACGGCCTCGCCCGGCCCGCCGTGGACTGAGCCGGCGAGCGGCGGCCGCCTGTGATCCGGGACCCCGTCAGGTCGAGGGGGTTTGCGCTCGTCGAACGGTCCGGTACGGCCTGCCGCACCACCGGAAAGATCGTCGTCACGCCGTAACCCCTCTCCGTGCGCGCGTAAGGACCCACCTCAGGAGCCCGCCCGCGCCATGACCCCTTCCAGCAGGGATCGGATCAGCTCGTGGGCGGGGCGCGAGGGGAGTCGGGGACACTCGCGCCTTCGAACACGGCGACGGTCGATCCGCGATCATCTCCCTGTCCACCGGGTGCGGGCACCGGTCGAGCACCTTGTACACCATCGACCGCATCGAGTGCAGGAACCGCTCGTGGGCCTCCCGCACGGCCAGTGACTGGTCGAGCCGCTCGTGCGAAGCCCGATGCAGCAAGCGGAAACTACGCATGTCCGCCACTGCGGCGAATATGTCGTCCTTTGACCAGACCAGTAATACCCGTAGACATTGTTCCGAGCGACACCTGCAGGCGCGCTGACGTCCGCCATCGCCGTGCCGGCATAGCCGCGGGTCAGGAACAGTTCCGTTGCGGCGGCGAGCAGCTCCGCGGCACGATCCTCGCGCTGAACGCGCCGCGTCTTCCCCGGTGAAGGATCTCCGGGGACTCCTCGCCGGGGACCGGTGGGCACAGCACTCCTTCCTCCTGAGCAGGGCGCGGCCTGCCGGGTGTCTACACTCACTTGAGGTGTGGTGAACTCATGGGAGGAGTCGGGATGCCGCGGAACCGCCAACAGATCCCCCGGGAGGAGCGCACGGGTGATCTGCTAGCCGCGGCCACCGAGCTCTTTCTCTCGAAGGGCTACGTCAAGACCACGATGGCGGACATCAGTGCCGCCGCAGGCGTGGCCCGGGGCAACGTCTATTGGTACTTCGACTCCAAGGACCACATCTTCGCCGCCGTCATCAACCGCATGCTCAGTCGCGAGATCCGCTTCCTGAACGAGGAGCAGGCCGGTGCCGACCCACTGAGCCGCCTGGTGCGCGGTCTGTCGGACATGCGCTACTCCCGGCCGCTGCACCAGGCCATGCACGACCGGCTTCCCCATTCGGAGGCAGTTCGCGAGGCCCACAACACCTTCCTGAACTGGATCGTCGGATTGGTCGACGAGTTCATGGCAGAGCGCGGCCTCAACGACGCCCCTGGCATTGATGCCGAGCTCGTCCGCGATGTCGCGGTCGCCGTCTTCGAAGGGGCGCACGTGCCCAATGACTGGAACAGACCGGCCCACGAGATGATCCGGTTTCTGTTGGAGTCCGTTGTGGCCAGGAGTTCAGCGGCCAAGGGGCGGAAGCGCTGAACGCGGTACCTCAGACGAGGTGAGGCCCGACTCCCGCTGACACCGCCCGCCCCGCACCGGCCGCTTCCGTGTCCCGGGGCGGAAGCGTCGCCCCGCGCAGCATGTCGAGCACGGCGGCGGGATCCGCGGGAGCCTGCCTGCCCCGCCAGCCGACGTGACCGTCCGGGCGGACGAGCACCAGCGGCCGCTCGTACAGCTCCTCGGCGGCCGGGTCGGCGAGGCGCAGCACCGTCAACGGCACACCACACCGGCGGGCGGCCTTGACCAGAGGCGTCGGGTTCGCGGAACCCGAGACCACGAGCGTGAACCCGCGCCCGAAGTGGTCGAGCACCGAACTGCCGTCGGGCAGCCAGACGTGCGGTGCGCGGCAGCCGGGCCATGTCGATGGAACGTACTCGTCCGGCTCGTCGGGCGGCTCCGGACTGCCGTCCGGCACGCAGATCGGGGAGCCGCTGTAGCGGTATCCGAGCTGGACACCCGTGCAGCGGAACTCCTTGGCCCGGGACCGGCGGATCTCCTCGCCCAGCTCACGTCGCAGCCGTTCGCCTTCGGCGTCCATGCGGTCGAGCGCCGGATCGGGGACGAGCTGCGCGTCGGCCTTCCAGTTGCTGGAGGCTTCGGTGACGTTGCGGACGGCGATCGGCCGCCGCTCCTGCTCATAGCTGTCCAGGAGCGCTGGGCCTCCCCATCCCTGGAGTGTCGCGGCGAGCTTCCAGCCGAGGTCCACGGCGTCACCGATCCCGGTGTTGGCTCCGAAGCCCCCCTTGGGCCACAGCAGATGCGCCGCGTCGCCCGCGAGGAACACCCGCCCCTCACGGTAGGTGCGGGCCACGACGCAGTGTCCGCTCCAAGGCTGCGCTGCGAGGATCTCCACGTCGATCGGCGCACCGGCGGCCTCGCGTATCCAAGCGACCGCGTCATCGGGGTCGGGCTCCTCGTCCAGGTAGACCGAGAGCCGCCACTCGTCCACGCCGTTGACGACCGTGATGTACGGCCTGCGTGCCGACGACAGGGTGTGGATCTGCACCGCGGGCCCGCCCAGCCGTTCCCGCAGCAGGTCCAGTAGCTGTGGCGCACGGAAGTGCACGGCGAAGTTGTGCCCCTGGGCGAACATGCCCTCGAACTCGATGCCGAGCGCCCGACGGATGCCGCTGCGGCCTCCGTCGCAGGCCACCAGGTACGCGCCGGCCAGCGTCTCGGTGACACCGCTCGCCACGTCGCGCACCACGGCCAGGACACCGTCGGAGTCCTGCTCCATCGTCTCCAGGCGGGTGCCGTACCGGATCTCGATTCCCCGCAGTTCACTGGCCGTGCGCGCGAGCAACGGCACGAAGGAGAACTTGGACAGGAACGCGGGACCCTCCGGCGTCAGCTGGGTGTACACGCCCGAAGACCGGTTGGTGACCCCGTAGTCGAAGTCGGTGAGGACACGACCCGTGGCGGAGGTGGCGAACACCGTGCGGTGCGGGTAGTCCGGGGGCGGTGCCGACTCCGTGCGTGCCGCTTCCGCGCAGCCCCAGCGGCGCAGGTGTTCCATGGTGCGTGAAAATATCGCCTCGCCTGCCGGAAAGGGCACGCGGCCGTCGCCCTGATCGATCACGGTGACCGGTACACCACGCCACCCCAACTCGATCGCGAGCGCGAGGCCCACGGGCCCCGCTCCCACGACTAGGACGCGCCGAGATTCGGCTCTTTCGTGCTGGTCAGACATTGAAGATCTGCCTTCCTGAGCAAGGGTCGGACCACTCACGGTCCCGTCTCTTGAACCCGGGTCAGAATTACACGTGCATGTCGCTGTATGGAAGACCTGGAAAAACACAAGACTTTTGACCGATCGTGTGCGGTGCTACGCTCATCTTGGGTTCAAGAGACAGAGGACGTCAGGGCGCTGCTGCTGATCAAGCCGATGCCGGGAGCCACTGAGGCCGGTTCCGCTGCCGGGATCGACGCGTGCACAGGCGGCGGACCGTTCACGGATCCGCACATGTGCGTCAGCCCGATGGTGCCTACGTCCTGAACCGCGTCCTCAGCATGACCCAGCAGTTCCGCCGTACAGGCGGCAAATGGCGCATAGCGCGCCGCGTCTCAAGGCCGCTGCACCCCAGCGTTCGACGGGCAAGGAGGCCCTCCGATGACGACGACCCCCCAGGCCGGGACAGGGGCCGGCCGGACGCCAGGCGTCGCGCTGCAGCTCTCCGAGATGGTGCTCAAGAGCGCGCACTACGACGACGGGCGGGGACTCTTCCTGCGGTCCGACACCGAGGTGCGCATCGAGATCGAAGGCATCAGCACCCTTGTCAACACCCGCGCTTGATCGGCCACGCGCGCCAGGGGCGCCATTCCAGCCGGAGGAACGGCCCCTTCACCACACGATTCCGGCAGGCTACGGAGGACATGACGACGTGAGTACACAAGCCAAGGACAGCTTCGGTGGCGGAGACCCGTGGGGATACATCCAGCCGTGGGACGAGGAGCGTTTCGGCCCGGAGATCCAGGACGTCGACCTGCGGGCGAAATGGGAAATGGCCATGGCCATCGCCGGTGGCCTGCCGTACATCTGGCAGGAGCTGGCGCGGCCGATTTCCGAGATCGTCTACGGTCTGCTCGAACTTCGTGCCGGAGACCGGGTTCTGCTCATCGGTGAGGGCATCGCGCCCTCCGGATGGGTCGAGGACATGCGGGCTTTGGTGGGGCCGGAGGGCGTCATCGACACCGTGGAGATCATCAAGGACGGACGGAACGCGGTCCTTGGCAAGGTCCCCGGTCGGAACGGCCAGATCGGCTGCTGGCGCTGGTCGTACACGGACTCGGTGGGCGACGAGGCATACGATTGCGTCGCCGTGTTGCAGGCGACGCAACACTGTGACGACTGGGCCGAGACGGCTGCGGACCTGCTGCGGGTGATGAAGCCCGGCCGGCGCATCGTGCTCGCCGAATCGGTTCTGAAGGGAGCGACGTTCTTCTCCCGTATCAATTCCGACGTCCACCTTCGGCAGTGGTTCGACAAACTCTTCGCGCATGTCCCCGTGGACGACATCCCCTACTACTCCGGAGAGCAGATCCGCGAGGCGTTCGGGGACAAGGTCGACAGTCCTCAGGTGATGGAATGGAAGGGCATCGAGATGTACTGGGGCCGAAAGAAGTGACCACTGCCACGAGCTTCAGGCAACAGGCTGCGGCACACATTCCCTTCCCGTCACCCGAGTCGATCCACTCATTCACCCAAGGACAAGGAGGTCCTCGTGAGTGTCGTTGAAGACGTCATGGTCTTGGGCTCCGACCATCCCTTGCGCAGTATCGTTCGCGACGAGGATCTGCTGCTCTCGCCGCCGCATCCCCCGAAGGTGCCCGTCAAGCTGTGGGGGGAGCACCCGCCGCTGACCGTGGTGCACTACCCGCAGCGCTACGAGCCGGAGGCATTCGCCCCGCCGCGCGGCGTCTACGAGAACGACGAGATCCGCGTCGAGTGGCAGAAAATGGACGGCCGGCAGCCGTTCTACCACCGTAACTGCGACGTCGACGAGATCTCCTACCAGATCGGCGGCGAGCGGACGCTGATGTCCGAGCTCGGCGTGATCGAGTTCCAGCCCGGCGATTTCTCCCGTATCCCGCGCGGCGTGGCCCACGACAACTACGGTCGCGAGGACAGCCACCTGCTGTTCTACATCCCCGCGCCGGTCACCGAACTGGCGTCGGCCCAGCGGGACTCCGGGGCCGTGTTCCCGCCGTTTCCCGGCTGGCAGCCCGGCGAGGCCAACGAGGCGATCACTCAGTGCATGGCCGCGGTCGGCCACGACATCACCGTCTTCGGGGTCGACGAACAGCTCCTGCTCGAGCAGGTGCACCAGGAGGACCGGCGGATGGCGGTGCTGCGGGCCGATCCCGGTCAGGACATCACCTGGCTGTACGCGACAGATCGCATCCGCCTCGGCATGGTCGCCACCATTCCCGGCGGACAGCGCCGCTACCGGCGCACCCTCGACGCCGACGAGATCCAGTACCAGGCCCATGGTCACCGCACGCTGATCACCCAGCGGGGCATCGTCGACCTCCAGCCAGGCGACTTCGTGCGCATCCCGCTCGGTATCTCCCACACCAGCGTCGTGACCGAGCCCGGGGACTACGTCAGTCTCCTCTCGCACCAGGAACTGCCCCAGGTCGCCGAGACCACGCGTACGGCGGATGCCTACACCCCCGAACTTCTCCCGAGCCTCACCGTGGAGGTCCGCTGATGGCCACGATGCTTGCCCTGCGAGCGCACCAGGGTGCCGAAGCACTCGTCCTGGAGGAAGTGCCCGTCCCCGAGCCAGGTCCGCTCGATGTGGTCGTGAAGGTCGCCTCCGCCGGCCTGGCGCCGGGGATCATGCGCCTGCTTCGGATGGGAGCGCTCAAGCACCTGCCCACCACACTCGGCCACGAGGCCGCAGGCGTCATCTCCGCCGTCGGCCGCGACGTCACCGGTCACGCGGTCGGCGACCGGGTCCGGGTGCACCCCCTGCTGAACTGCCGTGAGTGCGAGTACTGCCGCACCGACCGGGACATGATGTGCGCCCAGCAGGCCATGCTCGGCCACGCCGCCTTCGGCGATGCCCCGATGCCCCTGTACGAGGAGTACCACGACGGCGGACTCGCGGAATACGTCCGTGTCCCGCATTGGCTGACCGATTCCCTGCCGGACTCCGTCGGCTTCGACGTCGCGGCCAAGGTCCAGGATCTGGCCAACGCCGTGCGCGCACTGAAGTGCGCGGACCTGCCGGAACGGGCCACCCTCGTGGTCACCGCCGCGACCGGCACCATGGGAACCGCGACGGTCAAACTCGCGGAGCATTTCGGAGTCGCCCGTCTGATCCTCGTCGGCCGCGACAGCGAGCGCCTCCACCGCGTCGCCGAGCTCGCCGGCGGCGTACCGGCCGGTGTCGTCGCACTCGACGAACTCCCTGAGAACTGGTCGACCGAAGGCACTCTCACCCGCCGGCTGCGCGAGCTGGCACCCGAGGGAGCCCATGCCGTCATCGACTTCATCCCGGAGGGTCCCGCCCTCGGCCAGACCATGGCCGCCATGGCCACCGGCGGCACACTCGTGCACATGGGTGGCAACTCCACCCCGCTGTCGCTCCCCGCCATCGCCCTGATGATGCATTGCTGGCGCTTCGTGGCCACTCGCGCGTGCACCCGCCAGGACACGACGGATGTGCTGCGTCTGCTCGCGACGGGCTTCCTCACCGCCGACGAGCTCATCACCCATCGGTTCCCGCTCACCGAAGCGCTCAAGGCCATGGACGCCATAGAGCAACGGGTCGACGACCCGATGTGGATGACCGTGATCAATCCCTGAACGGACGCACGAGCGTGTCACGACTCTGAGAAGTCGCCGCAGAACTGCGAGAGGAAGCCGGGAACGTGTCCGAATCACAAGCCCTACGCAGTCAGGAGCCGCCCCTGATCGCGGTGATCGGGGCGGCCGGGCTCTGCGGTAGGTACGTGCTGAAGGCCGCACTGCGAGCTCCATTCAGGGTCCGGGCCGTGGTGCACGGCCCGGCAGGGCGGGATCGAGTGGCTGCCCTGGGCGTGGACGACATCGTCGAAGCCGACCTGGCGAAGCCGGACAGCGTCCGTCAAGCGCTGGAGAACGCGGACTCCGTGTTCATGATCCCGCCGGCGTTCCATCCGGAGGAAGACGTGCTCGCGATGAGGGCGCTCGAGGCGGCTGAGCACGCGGGCGCCCGCCGGTTCGTGTACCTGTCTGTTCTCCACCCCCACACCCCAGGGCTGCGCCACCACCTGCGCAAAGCGAACGCCGAGGCCGCCGTGCGGGCCTCGCGGCTGAACTGGACGATCCTCCAGCCCTCGATGTTCGCGCAGATCGTCCTGTCGACGTGGGGGAGGGCTCCGGCCGGCCCCGTCGGGGTGCCGTTCAACGTCGACAACGTGTTCTCGTTCATCGACTTGCGCGACCTCGGGGAAGCCGGCGTCAAGGTGCTTGCCGAGAACGTCCACGACTCGGCGACCTACGAACTCGCGGGACCCGCCCTGACGTTGGCCGAGGCGGTGCGCTTCGCCGGGCGCGCGCGAGGAGTGGATCTGGAGGCGAGGACGGTGGACTGGGCGGACGCACCGCTCCCGCCGGGAGTGGCCGACTCCGCCTCCCGGGCCTCGGACATGCGCGCCATGTGGCAGGACTATGACCGGCACGGCCTGCGCGGCAACAGCAACGTCCTGCGGATGCTGCTCGGCCGTGTACCCGCGTCCTTCATGGAAGCGGCCACCGCGTTCGCCGCTGGAGACTGAGCGCCCCGACGCAGGGGAGACACCTCACGTAGGGACAACGGAGAACCACCACCGCGCTGACGGCTGGTCGGTATGTGACAGACAAGCGGCCGGGGCGCACCACCATGTCGGGTTCGCACGCCCACCGGGTGCGGTGCGGCGGGCGGGTGGCAGCGGCTGCGCCCCCACGCCTACGCGTTCACCTGCGTGGGGAGCTGACAGGCCGTAGGCCATGGAGGACGGTGTCGACGATCTCTTCGGGCATTCCATCCGGGAGGTCGGGGTCGTGGCGTACGAACGTGCGGATGAGCAGCGGGCCGACGAACATGTCGATGGCCAGTTCCAGGTCGATGCCCATGCGGAGTTCCCCGTTCAGTTGGCCTCGCCGGAGGATCTCCAGTCCGAGGTCGCGCCGGGGAGCGATCACGCCGGAGTGGTAGGCGGCCCATATCTTCGGGCTGTTTCTCATCTGGGCGTGTGCGGTGTGCAGGATCGCCGACGAACGGCCGGCCAGGCTGCGTTGCCGCAGTGATTCCAGGAGAACGACCAGGTCGTCCCGCATCGACGTACCGGGGAGTTCCCGCTCCGGGGGCTCGGCGGCGCGGATGACGTCGACGAAGAGGTCCTCCTTGTCGCTCCAGCGGCGGTAGATGGCCGCCTTGCCGACGCCGGCGGTGCGGGCGATGTGGTCGATGGAGAGATCGGTCAGCGGGACGCCGTCCTCGAGAAGCATCAGCACCGCTTCCAAAACGGCCTGTTCCACGGCCTTGCTGCGAGGACGGCCACGGGCGGAACCGTTCGACGGCGGACGGCTCTCGGTACGGCTCATGGCTTTCCGTCCTTTCGCTCGCGGCGCACCAGCGAACGTCGCGCGGTCCACGTGGTGACCTCGTCTCCAGTGCAGTACTCACCTGCGCCTGACGATCTGTGTCCCGCTCGCCCTTTCCGCGTTTCCTTCTCATGTCGGCGCGCCGGATCCGCGAAGCGGCATTCGCTGGTCGGCCAGGGCTAGTTCAGCGATCGAGTGTCGATGGCGAGGGCGTCGGGGTTCAATTCCTCGACCAAACGGTAGAGCAGACGGTGAATCGCGTCCTTGTCATCCGGGGAGAGTGGCGACGTCGTCTCCCGTTCGATCCGCCTAGCGATCGACGCGGCACGAGCGGCCGCCGAGTCTCCCTCGGCGGTCGCGAACAGGCGCATGCTGCGGCGGCTGGTCGGATGCGGCTCACGTCGCAGCAGTCCTCGCTCGACCAGCTGACTCACCGCGGCTCCCATGGACTGGGCCGTGATGCCAGAGCGGCGCGCGATCTCCGCGGCGGACACCCCCGGCGTCCAGAGGACCTGTTGCAGAGCGTTGTGCTGAGCCAACGTGAGATCCTCCGCGCGCAGCGCCCGCTCCAGTCGTCCCGCGATGATCTGGGAGAACTGCCAGGCTAGGTATCCGGTGGTGGGGAACGCGGCGTCGGTCACGGTCGCAGTCTACGAGGGCGAGGTGTGCTGCTACAGCGGGCGTGGGGGCACGGCGCTCGGCAGACTGACAGGTCAGTCGGCGGTCGCGCGCCGTGGTCCGCGGGCATCAAGCCAGAGAAGCACCATGGCGGCGGCGAGGGTCCACGCCACCAGGAGGACGACTCCCGCAGTGAGGCCGTCGTTGTTGAAGTGGGACAGTCCTTGGACGGCTCGTACGCCGACTCCCACCGGGAGGATCTCCGAGAGCGGATGCAGCCAAACCGGCAGGTAGGCGGTGGGCAGCGTGCCACCGCTCGTGCTGTTGCCGAAGGTCAGCAGGACCACGGCGGCCAGAGACATCCCGGCGCGGCCGAAGAGGCGCATGAACATCATGGTCGCGCTGCCGACGGCCGCGGCCATCAGTGCGATGACCCCCGCGATGCCCAGGAAGGGGCCAGGCAGCGCCGAGAAGCCCAGGCTGCCGGCCATCGCCGCCACGAGGACGCCGGCGAGGACGCTGAAGGAGGCCAGGCTGGCCAACCTCCACCGGTACTCCAGTCGCGGAGCCATCTGGTAGGTCATCATGCCGAACAGGAATCCAGCCAGCACGACGCCGAACCCGGCGTAGAACACAGACATACCTCGGGTGTCGCCCGCCGAGGCCGGCACCACGTCCTGCACGGTCAGCCGGTCTCCGCTCGCCTTGGCGACACCGGAGAAGGCACCGGTGACCGTCGAGGTCACCGAAGGGCCGTTGGCTCCGGCATACAGCAGCTTGGCGGATTTCCCGGGGCCGGCGACATAGGCGGCGTACACCTTTCGGTCCTGTAGCGCGTGGCGGGCCGCATTCGTGTCGGGGTAACGCTTCACCTCGAACCCGCCGGGGAGCCCGAGTTCCAGCCCGCCGGTGATCTGTTCGAGCCGTTGGGCCGTCCCGACTACGGCGACCGGTAGGTCGTGAGGCCGCGGGGCGTGAAATGCGGCCAGGAACACGCTGACGAAGATCGAGCCGATGGCCAGCACGATCGCTACGGGGAGCAGAACCCCCTTCACCCCGGTGGCGCCCTGCGGCGCTGGAGCGGCGTCCATCGCGTGGTGATGGTGCGCATGGCGCGGCTCGGCGGAAGTGGTCGGTGGCGTGGACATGGGAAGGGGCCCTCTCGCAGTTCTCTTTGTAAGGCACCTTCTAAGTTACCTTCTATTTGTATCATGTGAGTATCAGGTACCTTATTTTTGGAGTTGCTGATGGGGCGTCCTGACGCACAACCCTCGACGCGCATGGGCTACCTGGCGTGGCAGGTGGTGCACGTGATGGGGACGCGTCTTGAGAGAGCGTTGCGCTCGCTCAACCTCACGGCCGCCCAGCACAACGCTCTGCAGCACGTCGTCTGGACCCCGGGCATCTCCGCTGCGGAGATCGCGCGTCGGACCGGCTTCACTCCCCAGTCCATGGGCGCCGCTGTCAACGCGCTGGTCGACCGCGGCCTTCTGGCTCGCCGCGACCACCCTTCGAGCCGCAGGACCGTGCAGCTGACCATCACCGACAGCGGCGCGAAGCTCGCCGATCGGGCGCGGGGTGTGGTGGAACGTCTCGACGAGGACGCGCTTGCGGTCCTCGCCCCCGCCGAGCGGGCAGTCGTACACACCCTGCTGCTCCGGATGCTTGCCGAGCTCAATCCCGATGCTTTGCCGACGACGGATCTGCGTGGCACGAGCTGAGCGCGCCGTGCCCACATCCGGGTGAGGGTCAGGCAACGAAATCCCGCGGCAGGCGAAGGCATGATCGTCACCGTGCAAGCTTCCAGGGGGCGGCGGCCTTCGCGGCGACGCACGAAGTGCGCCGAGGTGTACTCGCGGGGGTCCATGAGACCCGCGCTGGAGGCTGGTGGCTACTCCCCGGCAAGGGCGGTGTCCGCGGTGAGCAAGGTGCCTCCAGGAGATCAGGGAGCTGGGCAACCCGCTGGTCCGCTATATCGACCAGGGCCGTGTCGAGGCCGACCGGCCCGCCCTCTCGCCCAGGGCCTGGCCCGCCACCTGCTCACCCGTCCCGACCGCCTCAAGGACCACCAGCGGGAACGTATCGAGGCCGCCCGCACTGCCTGCGACGAGATGACCGCTCTGGCCGACCTCATCCACCACTTCGCCGTGCTGCTGGATCCCGCCGACGCAATGCCACCCTGCTGAGCACCTGGATCTCCCCGAGGATCTGGTGGACATGGACACCGGTGCGGTGGGCAGTGCGTTCGGCGCCTCCCGGCTGCTGCACGGGGAGGTGCGCGCAACCGGGGCCGTTCAGGCTTCGCTCCCGTGCGGGGACTTGGCAGGTGCTGGCCGGTGTGCGAGTTCCCACAGCCTTGGCAGCGTTCAGTGCCGGCAACGCCGAAGCCCTTCTGGGACTGGCCTGATCATCGGGGTGCGCTGACGAGAGCAGCCGGGGCCGACAGGACAGCGGTGGCCGCATGTCAGGCCGGGATGGGGGTGGGACCGGCGGACGCCGTCGGTCCCACCCCCATCCCGTGGAGCAGGAAGCACCGGCCTTGGTCGGCCGGTTCCTGCGCGACGCTGACGCGAACAAGCGCACAGTGTTGTACCGCGGTACCACCTGATGGAGCGGGGTTCCTCCCGCGGTACCACGGTCTGCTCGACTGCCGCACCTAGCGTCCTCGAAGGGCACCGAACGGCGGTGGCCTGGTTCGAAGGATGAACAGATGATCAAGGCACGGCGACTTGCGAAACGCTTCGGGGACAGGACAGCCGTCGGCCGGCTGGACTTCTCGGTAAGGATGGTGACCGGGTTCCTCGGGCCGAGCGGTGCGGGCAGGTCGGTTCCCGGCGGTTTCACCTCTGCTGTCCCCGGCGGGCGTTCATGACCGAGACCAGCCAGGCGCGCCGTACCGGATACCCCTACGCCAAGGTTCCCGCGCTCACCGCGGTCTTCTGGGTCGCCAAGTTGCTCACGACCGGTCTGGGGGAGTCGGCCTCGGACTTCATGTTTCTGGGCGGGCACTGGATCACGCTGATCGTCGCCGCTGTCGCGGTCGTCGGGGCTTTCGTGTGGCAGTTCCGGACATCCCGGTACCGGGCGGTCCCGTATTGGACCGCGGTCCTGGGCGTCGCCGTGTTCGGCACCGCCGAAGCCGACATCGTGGCCTTCGTCGTCGGCGTACCTCTGCCGCTGGTGGCCGCCGGCTACGCCGCTGCCACCGCTGCCGTACTCGCACTCTGGTACCGGTCAGAAGGGACGCTCTCGGTTCACAGCATCACCACGCGGCGTCGCGAGACCTTCTACTGGCTGACCGTCATGTGCACCTTCGCTCTGGGCACCGCGGCGGGTGACCTGACAGCCAGCACCCTGGGACTCGGCTTTGTGGGCTCAATGGCGTTGTTCGGCGCCGCCATCGTGGTGCCGTGGATCCTCCACCGCCGCAGAACCCTCCATTCGGTCACGGCTTTCTGGGCGGCATACGTCCTCACCCGGCCGCTGGGTGCCTCGGTGGCCGACTGGCTCCTCAAGCCTGTCCACGACGACGGTGAAGGGGGCGGTGGTATCGGCCTCGGGTCAGGCTCTGTCACCTTCGGAGGGCTCCTGCTGTTCGTGGTCCTGGTCGCCTATCTCGCGATCAAGCGCCCTGACGTGCAGGATTCGATCGAGAGTGTCCACACCCAACGCGTCGCCTCTCCTACCGGGACGCCGAACGCCTGAGGGAAGTGCGGGACCAGCCGGCGCCGCTCGTGGTCATCGGTCCCATTGCCCAGGTGATCCGGGCGTCGCAGGCCAGGGTCCTGCGGGACGCCGACCGTATCGCTCGCCGCGATAGCCGCCCGCGCCCTCTCCGTCTCCGGAGTGGGCGACACTCACTGAGCGCACGGCTCGGCGTCCTTCGCGACCGCGCCCTGCTCATCACCACCGCTCCGGGGGATCGATGGAGTCAGCGGGAGGCCGGAGGCCTGCCGGCTCCGGGGACGTCTGCCTGCGGTAGGCGCAAGGTGAACGCCGCTCCCTTGTCCAGGCCGGCGGATTCCGCGGTGATGTCTCGGCCGTGGGCTTGGGCGATGCCCCGGGCGGTGGTCAGGCCGATGCCGCTGCCGCCGGCGGCAGCGGGTCGCCCGGGATGGTCAAGGCGCTCGAAGCGGTGGAAGATACGCTCCCGGTCGTGTTCGGCGATGCCGATGCCGTCGTCCGTGACGCGGACGATCACGTGGTGCGCGGGAGACGGTTCAGCGTGCACGGACAACGCCACATGTCCCTGCCGGTCGCACGCGGCCAGTGCGTTGCCGAGCAGGTTCACCAGGACCTGGGTGATCCGGTCCGGGTCGCAGGCCGGCGATCACCGGTCGGCTAGTGGAGCGGACCCGCGAGCAACGCCGCCGGCCCCGCCGCCGCGGCCCCCGCCCAGGTGAGCAGGCCGGCGGTTCCTCCATGCAGCGCGTCATCGTCGAGGTCGTGTCCAGAGGGCTCCACGTGCCTGGCCGACCCCAAGCCAAGGAACGCGCCGGTCATGACGGAACCGGACAGCGCGGTGCCGACCGCCGAAGTCAGGTGCCGCACAGCAGGGTGGTCAACGTTGTCCACCGGCGGGACGAGGAGTACGTGCATGACCGCCAGACAACAGCCGCCTCATAAAGCGCGTACCACTCAGCACATGAAGCCTCTATGAAGCCGATCGCCGGAGCGACGCCCGTACCTTCGAGAGCTTCGCACCGGTGCAGAGCCTCGCTCAGGTCGGTGGTCGACCACACCGGCTCGGCCAACCAGGGGTTGGGTGTGGAGTGGTGCCCGACAGCAGGCGGCGAGGCTCACTCGGCGGGGGTGGCGATGACGGGTTGACAGGAGTCCGGGTTCGCTGCCTGAACGCGGTTGTTCCCCTCCGTCAGGAGCTTTCGGTGACTGCTACCGGGAGTCCTGCGGTGTGTCGGCAGGCTGCAGCGTGGTGAGCCATTGGGCGACGACGGCGTCGATGAAGGCGTCGGTGACCTGGCCGCGGTCGAGGAAGAGCCGGGCGAGGACGGGCCCGTAGAGCAGGGTGAACTCGTCGTCGCTGATCTGGATGCCCGAAGGCTCCAGCAGCTTGTTGAAGCCGACGTAACGGTCTTCGCCGATGCGGACGAGCGCCCGCGCGCTGTCGGGGTCGTGGTCGGCCTGGGCGGTGACGGCCAGGGCAGCGGCTCGCACGGCCGGCACAGTGACGCCGGCGCGCAGGCTCTTCAGCCACGCGGTGGCCACCTCACGCACGTCGCTGCCCGGTTGGGGGTAGGTGCCGAGGTCGGGGCCTTCGAGGACGAGGTCGAAGAGCAGCGCGGCTCGGGTGGGCCAGTGCCGGTAGAGGGTCTGGCGGGTGACGTCCGACCGCTCGGCCAGCAGGGCGTAGGTCAGTCCGGCCGGTCCGACCTCAGGCAGCAGTTCCCGCGCGACCGCCAGCACGCGATTGCGGGTGCGCTGTACGCGTGGGTTGCCCGGAGTCGGCTGACGGCGGTGGAGGGGCTGCTTCATGCCGCCACCCTACCCGCACATCATACGACGTGTGTGATTGATGTCACAGGCGGCAATCATACGCACCGTGTGATAGATCTGAGGAAGTAAATCACACGCACTGGATGATTCTTGCGTGTCGACGATTCGAAAGGCAGACGCCCATGTCACCCCGCAACCTCACCGCACCCACATTCGCCCGCACTCGTCTCGGCTCCGGCCCCGGCCTGCTCCTCGCCCACGGCGCCGGCAGCAGCCTGGCCGGCACCTACGGCCCCGTCCTGGAAGCCCTCGCCGCCCGCCACACCGTCGTCGGCATCGACTACCCCGGCAGTGGCGACACCCCCCGCTCCACCGCCCCGCTGTCCGTCGACGACCTCGCCGACCAGCTCGTCGCCGCCGCCGATGCGGAGGGCCTCGACCGCTTCGCCGTGTCCGGTTACTCCCTCGGCGGCCCGGTCGCCATCCGCGCCGCCACCCGCCACCCCGAGCGCGTCACCTCACTCGTCCTGACCGCCGCCTTCCCGCACCGCGACAACCGGCTCGCTCTCGCCTCCTCGATCCAGAGCAAGATCGCCGCGTCCGGCGACCGCGAGCTGCTCGCCGAGTTCCAGCTCATGGTGGCCCTCGGCACCCAGGCGCTGGAGTCGATGCCGGCCGAGCAACTGCAGCAGACTCTTGGCTACGTCGCCGCCAGTACGGTCGACGGCAGCTCCGAACAGACCGACCTCGTCGGCCAGGTCGACGTCCGGGACGACCTCGCCGGCATCACGGTCCCCACCCTGGTCGTCTCGACCACCGACGACCGGCTCGTCTCCAGCGACCTGCACCGCCGGCTCGCCGAGACCATCCCCGGCGCCCAACTCGCGGAAATCGCCACCGGCCACCTGCCGATGCTGGAGCGGACCGAGGAGTGGCTGCAGCTCATCACCGACTTCCTCGACAAGCACCACGCCTGAACGCACACCACTGGCGGTGCCCCAGGGGCCAGGCCCCTCACCCGGACCGCCCCTTGATCACAACTCACCACACGCGTGTATATGGAGGAACCATGCTCAGTTTCGGCCAGCTCGACGAGTCCACCCACTTCCACGACCAGCAGAAGGAGGAGGCCGGCCCGGTCACCATCATCAACACCTTTGTTGCCCCGGAGGGCAAGGAGGACGAGGTGGTGGCCGCTTGGAAGGACGACGCGGAGTACATGAAGAGGTCGGGGAGCCTCCTCTCGGTGCAGCTGTACCGGGGCATAGCCGGCAGCCGGCTCTTCACCAACGTCGCGGTCTGGAAATCCACCGAGCACCTCCGTGCAGCGCTCGGCACGCCGGAGTTCGCCTCGCATCTGGCGAGCTACCCTGCCGGTACCGTGGCCTACCCGCACCTCTACCAGAAGTTCGCTGTAGAGGGCGTCTGCGACGGGGAATGACGACCGCCAGCCGAGTCCACGCCGCCGTTCGCCACGCGCGGACGTGGTAGCGACGTTCGGTTCCTGGTCAGCCGCGGGCTCGCGCCGACGCCGCCGATCCGCGTCCTCTGACCGACCGACTGGTGCTCGCAGTACTCGGCCGGGTCCGCGCAGAGAAGGGCTCAGCGGCGGGACGTACGAGAGGACGAATGCCGCTGGTCACCGGGTCGGGGGAGATCCCGCCGCTGGTCGGACGGTCGGGACACGGGGCGACGGCGATGGCGGTACCAGGAGCTGTTTCCCAGGTACCGCCAGAAGGCCGGCAAAGCCGATTGACTCCCTCCGGGGAAGGGAAGGTCACCGTGACGACGCCGGCCCGTTCGCCGCCGCGGCGAGCGCCGTCACACCGCCCCGACGGAGTCCGCCTTGCCACGGACGACATCCCGCAGACGCTTCTTGTCGATCTTGCCGACCTTTGTCAGCGGCAACTCCTCCACGACCAGCAGGTCTTCCGGAAGCTTGTATCGCGCCACCTGCATGGTGGTGAGGGCGGCACGGACCGATTCGAGGCTCAAGTGGGTCCCCGGCTCGACGACCACGACCGCGCACACCCGCTCCCCCAGGTCGGGGTCGGCCTTCGCGACGGCCGCGACGCGGGCGACACCGGGCAGGCGGTAGATCAGGTTCTCGACCTCCTCGGCGGAGATCTTCTCACCGCCCCGGTTGATGAGGTCCTTGTCTCGTCCTTCGACGACGAGATTGCCCGACGGGTGCAGCCGGACGACGTCACCGGTGCGGTACCAGCCGTCGGGGGTGAACGCTCGGGCGTTGTGTTCGGCGGCCCGGTAGTAGCCGCGTGGGGTGTACGGGCCACGGGTGAGCAGCGCGCCCATCTCGCCGGGCCGAACCGGCTCGTCGGAGGCGTCGACGACGAGGATCTCGTCGTCCGGGGACATGGGGCGCCCCTGCGTCTCGATCTTGATCTCGTCGGGGTCGTCAGGGCGCGTGTAGTTCAACAGTCCCTCTGCCATGCCGAACACCTGCTGGAGCGTGCCACCGAGCACGGGTTCGGCGCGGCGGGCGACCTCCGGCGCAAGGCGGGCGCCACCCACCTGCAACAGCCTGAGTGCGGGCGGGGCGGGGTGGCGGCCCGAGGCCACCGCGTCGATCCAGCGCTGGACGACGGCCGGTACGGCGGCGGTGACCGTCACGCCCTCGGCGGCCATCAGCGGCAGCACCTTGCCGGGTTCCGGGGTGCGGGCCAGGACGACCCGGCCGCCGTTCATGAGGGTGCCCAGGATGCCGGGACAGGCCAGGGGGAAGTTGTGTCCGGCGGGCAGCGCCACCAGGTAGACGGAGTCGGAGTCGAGGCCGCAGACCTCAGCGCTGCGCCGCGCGTTGTACTCGTAGTCGTCATGGGTGCGGGTAATGAGCTTCGGCAGTCCGGTTGTACCGCCGGAGAGCAGGAAGACGGCGATGTCGCCGCTGTCCGGAGAGATGTCGTCGAGCCGGGCCCGTGCGCCGGCCGGGTCGTCGGCCGGTTCGGCCAGGGCGCGCAGGTCCGTGGCGTCGGTACCGGCCGTGCCACCCGCAACGAGCAACAACCTTACACTTGGGGTGCCTTCGGCGACCTCCCGCCCCAGGGCCTTGTGGTCGAAGTCGCCGAGTCGGTCCGGTACGGCGATCGAGGTGACCTCGGCATGGGCGGCCAGGTAGCGCAGTTCGTGACCGCGGTGCGCGGGCATCGCCATCACGGGAGCGATTCCAGCCCGCAGGCAGGCGAGCGTGAGTGTGACGAACTCCCAGCCGTTGGGCAGCTGGACGAGCATCGCGTCCCCGGATCTGAGACCACTGTCCAGCAGGCGGCATGCCAATCCGTCTGCCCTGTCGACGAGTTGACGATAGGTCAGACGCGTATCGCCGTCCACTACAGCCACCGCGTCGCCGTAGGTCTCCGCCCATTCATGAAGGTATGAGCCGAGCGGCCTGCCACGCCAGTACCCGGCCTCGCGGTAGCGGTCGCCCGCCTCCTTGGGCCAGCGCACGAATCCCTCACGCGTCATCGGATCCTCCTTGATCCCGGGGGTCACGCAGCAGCAGTACGGCGTCGAGCGCGACGACGTCGCCGTCGGGCAGGACGCGCAAAGGGTTGATCTCGCACTCGGCCACGGTGTCGTCGGCGGCGAGGGAGGCCAGGGCGAGCAGCACGTGGGTGAGTCGCGCGCGGTCGACCGGGGTGGCGCCGCGCGCGCCGAGGAACAGCTGGCGGGTGGCGAGCTCGTCGAGCATCCCATGGGCCTCGTTCGCGGACAGAGGCGCGAGGCGCAGGGAGACGTCGCCGAGGATTTCGGCAGCCGTTCCCCCGGCGCCCAGAGCAAGCACGGGGCCGAAGACCGGGTCCCGGCGTACGCCGACGATGAGTTCGGGACCCGCGGGGGCCATCTGTTCCACCAGCAGCGCGGGGCTCGCGGGCATGCGGGCGAGGGCTTCGTCGAGCTCCTCGTGCGTGCGGATGCCGACCTGGACTCCGCCCACTTCCGTCTTGTGCAGGATGTCCGCGTCGAGGATCTTCACGACGACCGAGCCGCCGAGCTCGTCGAGAGCCGCGTGAGCCGCGGCGGGGTCGGCGCACACGCGCCGTACGGGCGTGTGGATGCCCAAGTCCGCGAGGACACCCTTGGCCGTGTGCTCGTCGACCGACCCCGGCGGGGGCAGGGTGGGGGCATCGGAGGCGGTGAGGACGGCCTCCAGTCGAGTGCGCGCAGCCGCGTCCTCGACGAGCGCGCGCACCATCGCCGATCCGGAGGCCGGCGTGGCCGCGCAGGGAATGCCGGCGTCGCCGAGTTCACGGCGGGTCCGTCGCGCCTGCTCCACGGGTCCGCCGACGACGGCGACGAGCGGGGTGGCCGTACGGGCGGCGGTCAGCGCGGCCGGGAGGTCCACGGTGGTGGGTTCCAACAGCCCGTAGACGGCGGTGACGTCGATACCAGGGTCCTCCGAGACCCGCTCCACGATCTGCGTGATCGTGGGCGAGGGCCGACCGGTGTCGACGGGGTTGTTCAGATAAGTGAGGGCCGGGAGCAGCTCGCGCAGCTCCTTCACCGTCCGTTCGACCATCGGGGGAACCTGGATGCCGTGGGAGCGCAGGTCGTCCGTGAGCAGCAGTCCGGGTCCAGCCTGGGCGGTGACCAGGCCGACGCCTGCACGGGGATGCGCGGGGAGTCGTACGCGGCTGAGCGCGGTGACAGCGTCGACGAGGTCGCGCTCGTCGTCGACGAGAACGGCTCCGGCCTGGCGCAGGGCCGTCCTGGTCACGCGCCAGGAGGTTGCCAGGGCACCGGTGTGGGAGCGGGCGAAGTCGCCGATGTCGCTGCGGCCCACGACCAGGGCCACCACGGGGACACGATCGGTCAGACGCCGTACCGCCTCGGTGAGGCGCCGGCCTTCCGCGGCGGTCTCCACGTGCAGGGCGACGGCCCGTACGCCGTCGTCCTCGGCAAGGTGGTCGAGGACGTCCGCCTGGGTGACATCCAGGCTGTTGCCCAGCCCGACCCCGAGGCGCAGGCCGACGCCGGCCTCGGCCAGGGCGAACGCCAACGCATGGTTCACGCCACCGCTCGCGGCTACGACCGCCACCGGACCCGGTTCCAGGCCGGGCGCGCCTGGTACGAAACTGGCCGTGAGCCGTCGGTGGGGGGCGAGGAAGCCCGAGGTGTTCGGCCCGAGGACACGGATGCCGGTGTCTCCAACCGCCTCGGCCAACGCCTGCTGGTGCAGCACCCCTTCGCCGCCGGATTCTGCGAAACCGCCCGCGCACACGAGCGCGGCGCGGGCGCCGACAGCTGCCGCCTCGCGTAGGGCGTCCGCGGTCACGGCGGCCGGAATGCAGGAGACGACCAGGTCGGGTGTGATGCCGTGGGCTGCGGCGGCCTCGCCGACGGTGGGGAAGAAGCCCCGGTCGGGGTCCGGGCGGCCGGAGTTGACCTTCATCACCGGCCCCGGGAAGGAAGCCAGGGAGTCGGCCATCGCCGCGCCGAGCTTCCCAGGCGTGGCCGATGCGCCGAGCACGGCAATGGCTCGGGGGGCGAACAGCGGTTCCAGGGTGGTCACTTGGTGCCTCCGACGAGGTCGGCCCGGCCGGAGAGGACGAGCGTGGTCGCGGTGTCGTCGTCGTACGCGCCGACGATCGCGGCGGGCAGGCTGTGCACGAGCCGGGCCTCCTCCGCGACCAGTACGCGGGTCAGCGCCGTACCGCCGCGTACACCGACGAGCAAGGCGCCAGCCTCTGCCGTCTCACGCACCTGATCAAGGGCGAGCGGCAGACCCTCCTCAGTGTCCGGGGCTTCGATCCATACGCCCGCCCCCGACGACTGACCGCTGAAGGGGACCATCGGGATGTCGGTGCCGTCGATGCCGGTCAGGACGTCGTCGTCGACCGTCACCCGCCGCGAGGGAAGTCGGTACGGCCCGCGCGGGAAAGGCGTCTGCAGGGGCCCCGCATCGTGACGGCCCCGCCACCATCCGTCGACGCGGTCCACGTACAACGCGTCGCGCACGGCGAGTTTGCCCCGCGGGATGCTGCGGGTGAGGAAGTGGAAGGCGAACTGCGTCGGGTCGTCGAGCGTACGGACGTAGCGGCCGAAGTGCTCCCACCAGGACAGGCTGGGCCGCGCCGAGTTCTGGATCTTCTCGACCTTGGGGCGGCGGCGCTCCTCGTAGATCTCCAGTGCCTCCGGCACGCTGTGCGACGCCTCCCCCAGGGCCTCGGCCAGCGCGACCGCGTCCTCCATGGCCATCTTGGTTCCGGACCCGACGGAGAAGTGCGCGGTGTGCGCGGCGTCGCCCAACAGCACCCACTTGCCCCGTCGCCACGAACGGGCCCTGCGGGTGGCGAAGTTGGCCCAGCGGGAGTTGTTGCCGACCAGCGGGTGCCCGTCGATCTGCTCGCGGAACAGGTCTTCCAGGTAGCTCTTGGTCGTCTCGTCGCTCATGCCCGGCGGGGTCGACGGATCGAAGGCGTCGAGACCGGCCCTGGTCCAGGAGTCCGCGTCGGTCTCGACGATGAAGGTGCTCAGCGAGTCACTGATCGGATAGGCGTGGGCGGCGAAGACACCGTGGGGGCCGTCCTGGTGGACGAACGTGAGCCCGTCGAACGCGTAGGTGGTGCCGAACCAGATGAACTTCGCGCTCGCCACCTCGGCGGTCGGTCCGAAGTCGTCGGCGAACAGGGTGCGGAAGCGGCTGTTGGCGCCGTCGCACACCACGACCAGGTCGAAGTCGTCCAGCTCGGAAGGGTCGCGGACCTCGTGCTGGAAGCGCATCTGCACGCCCTCGGCGCGGGCCCGCTCCTGCAGCAGGCTCAGCAGCGTCTTGCGTACGACAGCCGCCATGCCCATGCCGCCGACGCGCTCCCGAGCTCCGTGCACGCGGACCTCGATGTCGTCCCAGTGCCGACCGTGCTTCTCCAGCGCCTCGCTGAGGACGGGATCGGCGGCGTCAATGGCGTCGAGTGTGGCGTCCGAGAAGACCACTCCGAAGCCGAACGTGTCGTCCGGGCGGTTGCGTTCGAAGACCACGACCTCGGCGCCGGGCCGGCTCCGCTTGAGCAGTGTGGCGAAGAACAGTCCTCCGGGACCTGCGCCGATGCAGGCAACTTTCATCGTCTTTCCTTCGTGCTCACAGCCACGCGGGCAGCTTCGGCAGGGATCCCCCGCCGGTCGGGTACAACGGGCTGGGGACGGGGCGCCCGGTCGCGTAGGCGGCCAGGCTGGGCAGGTCACCGCTCACCACGACCGGCTTGACGTCGGCCGAGTCACCCAGCAGCCAGGTGTGCGCACTGTCCTCGGACCTCAGCCGGACGGAAAGATGGTCCGGCCGACCGGGGGAGGAGGCCGCCACGTCGTCGACGAGGCCCGCGCACACGTCGTGCGGCACGTCGTCGAAGCTGGTGTCGATGTTCAGGTCGACGGTGTGGACCCATACCTCGCGCACCCGCATCCAGGGCACCTGAGAGACGGGCACCTCACGGCCTCGCGCGGTGCGTACGGTCACCGCCCAGCACTCGTCGGGCAGCGCGGCGAACTCCTCGGCGAGACGGCCGTCGGCCGCGAGCAGCTCGGCACGCAGCTTCTCGGCCGGCTGCCGGGCGCCCTCCTCGATCTCGCGCGCACGCTGGTCGCCACTTGCGTACATGGGTGTCTCGACACCGGTACGCGCCCAGATCAGCAGGTTGACGAGTGCGTCGGCGTTGCGGGCGACGTGGGCGACGACGTGGGCGCGGCTCCAGCCCGGCAGGTACGAGGTCCTGGTGAATCCCGGATCGGTCAGCCGGTGCACGGCGGCTTCGAACGCCGCCGTGCCCTTGGTCACCCGCCCCAGCATCGCGGCCGGGCGTTCGCTCACCGTGTCTCCCGACGGCAGGTGTTGCGGGTCTCGCCGATCCCCTCGATCCGGGTGACGAGGAGTGATCCGTCCTGCAGATAGCGGGCGGGCTTGCGGGCATGGCCGACCCCGCCCGGAGTGCCCGTGGCGATCACGTCGCCGGGCACGAGGGTGACGACCTCGGACAGGTATGCGACCAGCGCGGCCGGGTCGAAGACGAGGTCACCGGTGTCGGCCTTCTGGACGGTGTCGCCGTCGACCTCACACGTCAGGTTCAGACCCTGTGCGGAGACCGCGGGGTCGTCGGCGGTCACCAGCCACGGTCCGATGGGCGTGGTGGCCTCGAAGTTCTTGCCCTGGTCCCACTGGGTGGTGCGGTACTGCCAGTCGCGGGCGGTGACATCGTTGAGCACGGTGTACCCGGCGATCGCGGCCCGCGCCTGCTCCGTGTCGGCGTGCCGGACCTCGGCACCGATGACGACGCCGAGCTCGGCCTCCCAGTCCATCTGCGTGGACCCGGCCGGCAGGGTCACGTCGTCGTACGCGCCGACCAGCACCCGCGCGAACTTGGAGAACAGCGTCGGGTGCGAGGGGAGTTCGCGGCCCATCTCAAGAATGTGGGTGCGGTAGTTGAGACCGACGCACACGACCTTCTCCGGGGCGACGACCACGGGGGCGTAGTCCAGTGGGCCTTCGTACGTCTCACCGTCGGCGTCCGCGGCACGCGTCGCCCAGTCACCGTGGCGCAGGAAGACCACCAGGTCGCTCTCGCCCAGGTCCACCGCCTTGTCGTCATCGATACGGACGGCGCGCGTGGTGCCGTTGACCCGGATGGTGGCGAGCTTCACTTGTGTTCTCCTCGGGAGGTACGGGCGAGGCCGAGCGCCTCGTAAACGGGCTCGTCACTGAAACGGAACAGGTCGACCTGGGTGCGGGCGGACAGCGAGACCTCGCACCAGGACGGGACCACGAACAGGTCGCCCTTGGCGATCTCGAAGACCTTGTCACCGACCTGCGCGACCGCCTCACCCTCGAACACCTGCCAGACCGCGGAGCCGACCGTGCGCACCGGGGTGGTCCGGGTGCCGGCCCTCAGACGGCGCATCTCGGTGCGCATCGTGACCAGGGCGTCCCTGCCAGTGGTGGGGTTCGAGAAGCGGACTCCGGCATGCCCGGGCTCGAGCACGCCGGGAACGCCCTCGTCCTCCAGTTCCAGCTGGGCGGTAAGAGCGGCATCGGTGTGCTCCCAGCGGTACGCGTTCAGCGGGGAGTTGGGCTGGTCAGGCCGGCTGATCGGGCGCAGCCCGGGGTGGCCCCACAGTCGCTGGCCGCGCGAGCGCTCGGGGGTTTCGCGGGTGGAGAGCTCGTCGGGACCGAATTCGAAGAAGCCGGCGTCCAGCTTGGAGACGAGCGGGATGTCGAGGCCGTCGAGCCAGGCCATCGGCTCATCGGTGACGTTCTGGTGCTCGTGGAAGGCCCAGCTCGGCGTGAGCAGCAGGTCACCCCGCCGCATCGCCACCGCGTCCCCGTCGACGTTGGTCCACACGCCCTCGCCTTCGACCACGAACCGGAAGGCTCCCTGGCTGTGCCGGTGCGAGGGTGCGACCTCGCGGGGTCCCAGGTACTGGATCGCGGTCCACAGGGTCGGGGTGGCGTAAGGCAGGCCCGGAAGGCCAGGGTTGGACAGGGCCATGGCGCGGCGCTCGCCGCCACGCCCCACCGGTACGAGCTCTCCTGAGCGCTGTGCGATGGGCAGCAGCTCCGCCCACCGCCACAGGTGCGGCACCGCAGCGGGCTGCGGCACCATCGGCATGAGGCCGTCCACCTGGGTCCACAGCGGGATCAGGCCCGCGTCCTCGAAATCCGCGTACAGCGCGTCGAGCAGCTTGCGCTCGGTCTGTTCGCTGGTGGTGTCGGTCACGGAAAACCTCCACGTCGTTTTGTACGGCGACCGCCGGAAGAAGCGCGCATCGTTCCGCGCCGTCTTTGACGCTACGCCGCGATTTCCCCTCTTCGGAATCCATGAGGGTTAGGATTCCGCTATGGAGAATTCAGGCAGTCTCTCGCCGAGCCCCTCGTATCCGGTGAGCGCCGCCGGCAACGCCCTGCACGTCGTCCGTCTGCTGCACGAGCTCGACGAGCTTCGGGTGATGGACGTCGCCGACCGGCTCGGCGTCGCGCGTTCGACCGCGCACCGCATCCTCGCGATGCTCGTCTTCGAGGGATTCGCCGTGCAGGACCGTCACAAGGTGTACCGGCCGGGGCCGGCTCTGCAGGCGATCAGGGGAAGCCAGGCGGCCCCTCCTCCGGACCTGATCACCATCGCCCACCCCCACCTGCAACGGCTGGCGGACGCGGTCCGAGAGACGACCCACCTGATGGTGCTCGAGGGCAACGGCAGCCGCTTCCTCGACGGCGTGGAAGGCCCACAGGCGCTGCGCGTCAGCTACCGCACCGGCACACTGCTGCCCGCCCACGTGACCTCGGGCGGCAAGGCCCTGCTCGCCGCACTGCCGGCTGACCGGCTCCGGGCCCTCTACCCCAACGGGCTCCCCGAGGACCGGGCCAAAGCTCCCAAGGACTTCGAGAGCCTGGTGAACGAGCTGGTGTCCGTGCGCCGCCACGGCTACGCCCTCAATTTTCAGGAGAGCGAGCGCGGAGTGCACGCCGTCGGCGCGTGTGTGCGCGACCGTACGGGCGCCGCCGTAGCCGCCGTGGTCGTGGCGGCTCCGTCCGTCCGCTGCACCCGCGCAAGGCTCGCTGAACTGTCCCAACCTCTGCTCGCGACCGCGCGGGACATCGGTCAGGGTCTGTGAACGGCAGCGGCGCACGCCACCGTCAAACCGCATGGTGGCGTGCGCCGTGGCGTCTTCGCGGCATGCCGTACGACCTCTGCGAAGGGCCTCCCGGTTCGGCAGGCAGCTGTAGTCGTCCTCCAGAGCGGCCCCGGCCCGCGCCGCCGACTCACCGGCTGGGCGCGAACGTCGTGCATCAGCGGGGGTGAGAGTTCGTCAGCGCTTGAGGTTCGTGACTCGTCATAGTCCCAGAACGCGCTCGGCGTTGCCGTGCGCGATGCTCGCGAGGTCGGTCGGCGCGTACGGTGCGGAGCGCAGGAATTCCACCGCCGCAGCGCTGGACTCGAACGGGTAGTCGATGGAGAACAGAACCCGGTCGACACCCACGGCATGAACGGCTCCCAGCAGCGCGGCATGCGACATGACCCCGCTGGTGGTGACGTACACGTTGTTCCGCAGGTAGTACGAGGGCAGGTGTTGCACCCTGTGCTCGGGGGGCACCTGGTCGTAGCGGCTGTCGAGCCTGGCCATCTGGAACGGCAGCAGCTCGCCCATGTGGCCCAACATCACCGACGCGCGCGGGAACTCGTCGAACACTCCGCCGTAGATCAGCCGGAGCGCATGGGCGCCCGTCGTCGCGGTCCATCCCCAGGAGGGTCCGACCAGCACGGGATACCCGTCGAAGACATGCCAGTTGTCGGCCGGAACGACAGCCGGATGCAGATACAACGTCACACCGAGACGCTCCAGTTCGGCCCATACGGGCCTGAACTGCGGCTCGTCAAGGTAGTGGCCGCGCACATGGTCGTTGTACAGCACGCCCTTGAAACCGAGCTCGGTCACCGCCCGGCGCAGCTCCACGACCGCGGCCTTGGGATCCTGCAGCGGAAGGGTGGCGAAGCCAGCGAAGCGGGTCGGGTGGGCGGCGATGGCCTGGGCGAGACAGTCGTTGATCCGCCGCGCGGCCGCCACGGCCTCCGCGGGATCCTCTATCACCTCCACGCCCGGTGTGGAGTACGAGAGGACCTGGACGTCGACGCCGTTCGCGTCCATGTCCGCCAGTCGCAGTTCGGTCAGATCGTCCAGGCGCCGGAACCACTCCTGTTTGATCGCCGCCGGCACGGCCATGTGCTGACGGATCTCTTCCTCCTGCCGGATGGCTCCGGGAACGGAGAACGCCTCTTCCACGGCCACAATGCGCATCTTGTCCTCCGAAGTGTTCCGATGGTCCTTCGAGCGGCCGCCTGCGGGCCGGGGCGGTGGACCTGACGTCGAGTGCTTGGGGTTGGCCCCACGGGGCCCGGTGACCCCAGTGGAGACACCGCTGTCGGACGCGGCCTCGGCGGCCCGCGCGGGCGACCCCGCGACCAGACCGCCGACCACAGCGGCTCCTGAAGCAGCGGCGGTCGCGGCGATGAATCTTCGTCGGGTGGCCTCAGCAGCAGGCTTGATGCGGAGCTCGGCGGGCGGAGTCACGGGTTGGAAGGGACGGTCGTCGGGCATGTCCACTCTCCCTCGAGGGCGCGCGGGTGATTGCCGGGGTCCTGTCATTGGCTGTTGCGCTCCGCGAGGGTGCGCGTCGTTCACGAGCGGTCCGACGGCCCTTCCAACCGCGGCCGCTGAAGGCATGGCGTCAGTCAGGGGGCTGGACCAGCCCGAAAGAGGTCAGGCTGGTTCTTGGCAAGTCGCTGGTGCTCATCCCTGCGTGCCACTTGACCATCAGCGTCTGAGCAGAGGAGGTGCTGGCTCATGCCGCTACAGAGCGCTCCTGCGTGGCGTGGGACTGCCGTCGTCCCTCTCTTGAACTGGAGCCAAGCTAGTTCTAGGGTACTTTCCAGTCAAGGCCAGTAAGAAAGCTGCGTAGGCTCGGCTTTTTCTCATGACCCGTAGCCAAGAATGTGGGCGGACTGTCAACGTGTGGCGGCTGCCTATGTGGCTGCGTCGGAGTGTCGAGCGTCGGGTGCGTCGGACTCGGTCGCTGTCGCGTTCGTGGTCCGGACCTGGTGAGCCGCCTGGCCGGGATCCGTTCGCTCACGGTGTCGCCGGGTCGGGTGAGGTGCGGGCGGCTGTGTGGAGCCTGCGGTGAATTGCGTAACGATCTGAAGGAACGTGAAGTGGAACAGACCATGATGGCGGTTCGCCTGTTCGAACACGGCGGCCCCGAGGTGCTCCAGTACATCAAGACGCCGATTCCCGAGATCGGACCGGACGACGTCTTGATGCGCGTACACGCCACGGCCGTCAACAGCTGGGACCTGCGCTACCGCTCGGGCAACCTGCCGCAGCCTCTCCCGGGACGCCCGCCGTGGCCCCTGCCCTTCCAGCTCGGCCGGGACGCGGCCGGTGAAATCGTCGCCACCGGCGAGAACGTCACCCGCTGGCGCCCCGGGGACAGGGCGGTACAGCTCCCGCACCCCCCGTGCCGCAACTGCGCCCTGTGCCTACGCGGACTCGAAAACCTGTGCATCGACACCGCCTACCCAGGACACCAGGTCTTCGGCGGATACGCCCAGTACGTCGCCCGCCGCCAGGACGCCATCCTGCCCATCCCCGACGGCGTCGACTACGAGACAGCCGCAGCCACCATGTGGACCTACACCACCCCCCTCAACTGCGCGCGCCAAGCACCCGTCGGCCCCGGCGACACCGTGGTCATCACCGGCGCCAGCGGCGGAATGGCCATCGCCTGCGCACAACTGGCAAAACTGAGCGGAGCCACCGTCATCGGCACCACCACCAAGGCGGACCGCGACGAAGCGCTCACCAAACTCGGCTACGACCACATCGTGCACTCCATCGATCCCCGAATGCCCGCACAGGTACGAGAGCTGACCCACGGCCTGGGCGCCGACGCCGTCTGGGACTGCGTCGGCGGCAACGACTTCTTCCAGCTCTCCCTCGCCTGCACACGACTCGGCGGCACCGTCATCGTCCTGGGCACACCGACCGACCAGGGATCCCGCCTCGAACTGGACGCACTCGCCCTCATCGGCCAGCAGGTGACCATCGCCAGCGTCCGCGGCGCCACCCTGCGCGACCAGCAACTATGCCTTCAACTGCTGGCAGACGAAAAGATCACCCCGATCATCGACCGCGCCTACCCCCTCGAACAAGCCGCCGAAGCCCACACCTACCTCGAAAGCCACCGACAGACCGGCAAAGTACTTCTCCTGCCCTAACACCCCGGAGCCGATCACTGACGAGGTGAAGGCGGCAGAACCCTGCCAGAGGTCGGTGGGACCGCTGTGGTCGTCCCACTTGCAGGCGTCCCGCTCGGTGACCGAGAGCTTGTCGACCCACCCCGGACCCGCGCGCCGGGGAGCCGGCTCACAGCGGGTGATGTCTCCTTGAACAGCGACGCCCAAGCCGCCATGTGCCCTCGCCGAATCCGGAATCCGCCCCCTTCTCTCTCCCCTCTTCCCTCCACGATTGAGGAACGCCTTCATGCGCATCGACACACACGCGCACGTCTACCCCAGCGACTACCTGGACTTCCTGGCCGACTCGGGCGTCACCACCACCGGCGGCCAGCGTGGGCTCGGGGCCGACGACACCGACAAGGAACTCGAGGCCCGCTTCTCCCTGATGGACCGGGCCGGTGTGGACCGGCAGGTGATCTCCGCTTCACCGCTGACGGGCGCCCTTCCGGATCCGGATCGGGCCGCTGCCGCCGCCCGCCTGATCAACGACCGGTACGTCTCCCTGGTGGACCGCCACCCCGACCGCTTCCTGGCCTTCGTCGTGCTTCCTCTGCCGCACGTCGACGCGGCCCTGGCGGAACTCGACCGCGTCCTCGACGCGCCGGGGGTGGTGGGCGTGGCCCTGACCACCTCGGCCGCGGGCCGGGCGCTGACCGACCCGGCCTTTGCCCCGGTGTGGCAGGAACTCGACCGCCGCGGCACCGTGATGTACCTCCACCCCGCAGGCGACGGCGTCGCCTCCCCGCAGATCACCGACCACCACCTCACCTGGATGGTCGGCGCGCCCGTGGAGGACACCGTCGTAGCGGCCCAGCTCATCACCCGCGGCTTCGTGACGCGCTACCCCCATGTGCGCATCCTCAACTCCCATTTCGGAGGGGCGTTGCCCATGCTGCTGGAGCGGTGGGACAACCTTGCCCACTTCGAGGCACCTGAGGCCCCCCTCCCGCCGAGCCAGGCGGCGCGCCGAATGTGGTACGACACGGTCGCCCACAGTTCCCAGACCGCGCTGCGGGCCGCGGTCCAGGCCGTCGGCGCAGACCGACTCGTCCTCGGCAGTGACTTCCCGTACCAGGGCGGCGAGCACTACCTCGACACCGTCGCCTACATCGAACGCGCAGGTCTCGACGCAGAGGACACCCAGGGCATCCTGGCCGGCAACGCCGAAGCCCTTCTGGGACTGGCCTGATCATCGGGGTGCGCTGACGAGGCCATCCGGGGCCGACAGGACAGCGGTGGCCGGATGTCAGGACGGCGTGGTGGTGGGCCCGGTGACGTCCGCCGGGCCCACCACCACACCTTGGAGCGGAAATCAGGCGCGCAGCATCCGGTCGGAGTGCGTCCCGGCTCCTCCTCCGTGGCGGAGACGTCCGGCAGGGTCTGGCCCCGCTCGCCGCTGCGCTCAGGTCACGTCACGCGGTTGGCCGATCATGGCCAGGGCGTTGTTTCCGGTGGCTGCCGACGGGAGGCTGGACGGTCTCTGCCTGTGCCGAGGCTGATCGCAAGGCGCTGTCCGCCGTGCACAGCCCGACGATGATCCTTTGGCTGCCTCCGTCGTCGCCGCTCAGCTTGGTCGCGCGCTCGCGCTGGGTGAGCGAAGGGGCGACTGGGGCGCCTGTCAGCGCGCGCTGAGAGGATGGGGGAGTGGCAGGTTATGTGTGCAGGGTGCGGGGTGAGCGTGTCGCCGCTGGAGATCTGATCGCGCAGGCCGCCGAAGCGTTCCGAGCGGGCGATGACGACGTGGTCATGGATGCAGGGCGACTTCGTCAGGGAGCCTTGGCGCTTCCCGCTGTCGTCGCAGCGGCAGGGTCAGGGTCGTCTTGGGAGAGCCGGCGCTGGTAAGACTTCCGTGCTGAAGCAGGTCACCCCGTGTCTTCGACACCTGGAGCGGAGACTCCGACTTCGTGGTCTTCGGTAGCTCGTGGACGTCGGCAGGCCCGTTCTCGCCGTGAGGAGCCTTCGCTCGCGATACGGATTCGTTCAGGGCGGCCATGAGGTTGAAGAGGTCTCCCAGTGTGGCCGGCGGTCCGGGCGCTGCTCACGGGCACGCGCGGGTCGCTGCGCTCATGAGCCGGCGGCTCGTGGGTTGATGTCCCTCGGCGCTATTTGGTCCGCGACTGGTCCGGCGGGATCTCCCTCGGATGCCAGACAGTAATGCGAAGAACCCAATCAATTACAGGGGGTACCTATAATGTCGGGTTGCCCGGAGCGCAACGATGCCTCCAGGCACCCGACTTCAGGCTCTAGAAGAAACCAAGCTTCTGAGGGCTGTAAGAACAAAGAATGTTCTTCGTCTGCTGGTAGTGCTCCAGCATCATCTTGTGTGTCTCGCGGCCGATTCCGGACTGCTTGTAGCCGCCGAACGCCGCGTGCGCCGGGTACGCGTGGTAGCAGTTCGTCCAGACGCGGCCCGCCTGGATCGCGCGGCCCGCACGGTACGCGATGGTGGCGTCGCGGGTCCACACGCCGGCACCGAGGCCGTACAGGGTGTCGTTGGCGATCTTGATGGCGTCGTCGAAGTCGTCGAAGGAGGTGACGGAGACGACCGGGCCGAAGATCTCCTCCTGGAAGATCCGCATGCGGTTGTCACCCTCGAAGATGGTCGGCTGGACGTAGTAGCCGCCCTTCAACTCCCCGTCATGCTCGATGCGTTCACCGCCGGTGAGGACCTTGGCGCCCTCCTGCCGGCCGACGTCGAGGTAGGAGAGGATCTTCTCCAGCTGGTCGTTGGAGGCCTGGGCGCCGATCATCGTGTCGGTGTCGAGGGGATGGCCGGGCTTGATCTGCCGGGTGCGGGCGACGGCGGCGTCGAGGAACTCGGCGTAGTTGCCGCGCTGGACGAGGGCGCGGGACGGGCAGGTGCACACCTCGCCCTGGTTGAGCGCGAACATGGTGAAGCCCTCGAGGGCCTTGTCCCGGAAGTCGTCGTCGTGGGCCCAGACGTCGTCGAAGAAGATGTTCGGTGACTTGCCGCCGAGTTCGAGTGTGACCGGTTTGATGTTCTCGGAGGCGTACTGCATGATCAGCCGCCCCGTGGTGGTCTCCCCGGTGAACGCGACCTTCGCCACGCGCGGGCTGGACGCGAGGGGCTTGCCCGCCTCCACGCCGAAGCCGTTGACGATGTTGACCACGCCCGCTGGCAGCAGGTCCGCGATCAGGCTCATCCAGTAGTGGATGGAGGCCGGGGTCTGTTCGGCGGGCTTGATGACGACCGCGTTGCCCGCCGTGAGCGCCGGGGCCAGCTTCCAGACCGCCATCAGGATCGGGAAGTTCCAGGGGATGATCTGTGCGACGACGCCGAGGGGCTCGTGGAAGTGGTACGCCACCGTGTCCTCGTCGATCTCGCCCAGCGAACCCTCCTGCGCGCGGATCGCACCGGCGAAGTACCGGAAGTGGTCGATGGCCAGCGGGATGTCGGCGGCCAGCGTCTCACGCACCGGCTTGCCGTTCTCCCAGCTCTCGGCGACCGCCAGCGGCTCGAGGTGGGCCTCCATACGGTCGGCGATCTTCAGCAGGATGTCGGAGCGCTCCGTGACCGACGTGCGCCCCCAGCCGGGCGCGGCCGCGTGCGCCGCGTCGAGTGCCCGCTCCACGTCCTCCGCGGTGCCGCGGGCGATCTCGGTGAACGGCTGCCCGTTGACCGGCGAGGGGTTCTCGAAGTACTGACCCCGGGCGGGCGGCACGTACTCGCCGCCGATGAAGTGGTCGTAGCGCGCCTGGTAGGAGACGATCGCGCCCTCGGTTCCGGGCGCCGCGTAACGGGTCATGCTGGTCTGCCTCCCGATGAAGCGCTGCCCGCCGTTGGGCAGCTTCCGGCGCGAGGTTAGGAACCGGAACGTTGCGATGACGTTGCGCGGCCGGTCAGCGCGCCGCCCGATGGGCCGGAGCCGCCGGTTCCGCCGTCAGTTCCGACTCCAGCGCCGTGAGCCGCGCCCGTACCGCAGCCGTCGGCCGCACCGCCGCGAGCGCCCGCCACACCTCGAGGTCCTCCTCGCCCCAGGGGGCGTGCGCCCAGTCGGCCAGCAGGTCGGGGTCGCGGCGGGCGACCAGCGCGGCCCGCAGCCCGTCGGCCAGGCGCCGCCTCAGCCGTACCACCGCAGGCGCCTGCGAGGCGGGCAGCAGCGGGCCCGCGTAGGCCGCCGCGGCCGCCGTCACCGAGCCCGCCCGCAGCCGCCGTTCGACGACGGTGACGTCCGACTCGACCGGCGCCGTCAGCCGGTACGGCCGGGACGCGAGCAGGCCTGGGCCGAGCAGCCTGCGCAGCCGGGCCAGTTCGGCGCGCAGTGTCACCGGCGGCACCGACTCGTCCTCGTACAGCGCGCACAGCAGTTCGTCACCGGTCAGCCCCTCTGGATGACGGGCCAGCAGCACCAGCAGTTCGCTGTGCCGGCGGGTGAGGACGATCCGGCGGCCGTCCAGCCGGAGCGCGGCCTCGTCCCGGCCCAGCGCGGTCAGCGCGGGCGCCTCGTCGGCGGGCCCGGGCGGCACGAGCAGGGCGAGCTGCGACTCGGCGGCGCGCGCCACCGCCTGTACGAAGCCCAGGCTGTGCGGATGTGCCAGCCCGTCCCCACCGGTGATGTCCACCGCGCCGAGCACCCGGCCGGTGTGCGGATCGTGCACCGGCGCGGCCGCGCAGGTCCACGGCTGGACCCGCCGGATGAAGTGCTCCGCCGCGAACACCTGCACCGGCCGGTCCACGGCGACCGCCGTGCCCGGCGCGTTCGTCCCGACCGCGGTCTCCGCCCAGCGCGCGCCCGGCACGAAGTTCATCCGGTCCGCCCGGCGCCGGGTCGCCGGGTGGCCCTCGACCCACAGCAGCCGGCCATGCGCGTCGCACACCGCCAGCAGATGCTCGCCGTCCGCGGCGAACGGCCCCATCAGCTCACGGACCAGCGGCATCACCCGGGCCAGCGGATGCTCCGCCCGGTAGGCGCCCAGGTCCCCGTCGGTCAGTTCGACACTGGCGGTGCCGTCCGGGCCGACGCCGGCCCGCGCGCTGCGCCGCCACGAGTCCGCCACCACCGACCGCACCGGCCGCGGCACGGTGCCCGCCGTGGTGAACGTCTCGTGCGCCCGGCGCAGCACCCGGACGCGCTCGGCGGGGTCGGCCCCCGGCTCGAGGGCCATCCACGGTTCGGTCAAGGGGGCCTCCCGGAACGATGCGGCTGGGGACATCGTCACTCGGGGTGGTGACCCGGACAACCGGTCAGGCGAAGTTGACCAGTCTGATGTAGCGGACCCAGTCCCAGTTCGGCCCCGGATCGGTGTGGTCGCTCCCCGGTACCTGGTAGTGACCGATGATGTGGGCCCGGTCCTTCGGGATGTCGTAGGTGTCGCAGACCGCCGCGGTCAGTTTCGCCGACTGCTCGTACAGGGCGTCGGTGAAGTAGGCGGGCTGGTCCACCCAGCCCTCGTGCTCGATGCCGATGCTGCGGGTGTTGTAGTCCCAGTTCCCGGCGTGCCAGGCGACGTTCGCCTCGCGCACGCACTGCGCGACGTGCCCGTCGGCGGAGCGCACCAGGTAGTGCGCGGACACCGCCTTCTGCGGGTTCTGGAAGATGGACAGGGTGTCGGTGTACGTCTCCTGGGTGACGTGGATGATCACGCGGTCGATCGTGTAGGTGCCGGGCCGGCCGGACACCGTGTAGTTGGAGCTGGTCGCCGGCTGCCACTCGGCGCTCGGATAGTCGACGGCCTCGGCCGCGGCACCGGCCTGCGCGGTGGGCAGCAGCGCGTAGGGGACGACGGCGAGGGCCGCGCCCTTGAGCAGGAGTCGTCTGGTGGGCAGTGGTCTGGTGGGCAGTGATCTGTGCCGGTCCATGCTGGGGTTGCCTTCCGGAGTGGGGGGGTGAGGGTGGGGGAGTGGGGCCGTGCGCGAACTGCGGCGCGTCCAGCTCAGCGAACCCGTAGTCAGGTACGGTACGGCGCTTGCCGGTTGGGCAGAAGGACGCCGGGCGGTTCCGTGGACGACGGGGGAATTGGGGACAACTCCGCCACTCGATCGAGTGAACTCGAACCAGGACTGCCAGGACTGCCAGGATCGTCAGGACTGGGCCGGTTCCGGCCCTGTGACGATCCTGTGACCGGAGGAGTGGCTTCCACCACAGCTCGCCGCGGCCGCCTACTGATCCACTCGGCGGATGCGCGCCGCCCCCGTCATCGTGTCGACCGCCGTCGCCGGAGTCCTGCTGCTGGCCACCTCGTGCTCCCGAGTCACCGGTCTCGCGGTCCCCTCCGACAGTCCCGCGTGCGGTGCGCAACCCTCCTGGCCCGCCGCGACCGCCGAGCCCTCCGCCGGGACGGCGGGCGATGTCCGGATCGCCGTCCCGAGCGGCGACGGCACGCACGACTGCGGCTGGTTCCAGGTCACCAACCACGCGACGAAACCGTTCACCTACACCCTCAGCTTCGCCTTCGCCTCCGACTTCGGGGCACCGTCGGCCGAGACCCAGCGGATCGTGCCGAACGTCGGGCCCGGCCGGACGCTGACCGGCACGGTCGGCACGAGCGACCTGCCGCCGGGTGTGCGGGGCTGGTCGGGGGTGCGTATCACGAAGGTGCGCAGTGTCCCCGTCGACGAGGCACCCGCTCCGGGCGGTCCCTGCCCGTCCTCAGGGCTGCGCTTGTACGCCGACGAGGGCGACGCCGCCATGGGCCTCCGCGCGGTGGGCCTGCACCTGGTGAACTGCGGGGCCCGGTCCCAACGCCTCACCGGCTACCCCCGGCTGAGCCTCCTGGACGAGGGCCACCGCCCGGTCGACGGGGTGCGCATTCTGCGGGGCGGTTCGGCCATCGCCTCCGGCACCGGCGCGGACGGCCCGGCCCACCCGCTCTCCCTGAAGCCGGGCCAGAGCGCGCACGCGGGGCTGGTGTGGCGCAACACCGTCCTGTCCGGCACCGCGGTGAACGTCCCCTACGTCAGGGTCTGGGCGAAGCCGGGTGCCTCGCCGGTGATGGTCACACCGGAGCTGGACCTGGGTACCACGGGGAAGGTCGCCGTCGGCCCTTGGAAGCGGGACGACTAGACGAGGGGCTCACCCCGGCGTGAGCGGCGTCCCGGCCAATTCGTCGACGGTGAACAGGCCGTAGCCGTCATGACTGTCGTCCGGCCGGGCCCGTACCGCGGGAGCCGCACGCGGTCGCGTCCGTCCGGTATCTCCTCAGCTTCGCTCCGCCACCGTCGCCGGATCGTCGAGGACGCCGCGTATCACCGAGTGCGCGGCGCCCAGCAGCGGCCCTTCCGGGCCCAGGCGGGACACCGACACCGGGCAGGCGGGGCCCGCGGTGCGGCTCGCCAGCTCGGCCTCCAGGGACGGCAGGAGCCAGGGCGACAGCCCCGCCAGCGCGCCGCCCAGGACGACGGAATCGGGATCGAGCAGGTTGACGGCCCCGGTCAGGGCTATGCCGAGGGCCGTACCGGCGTCGCGGAGCGCCCGCCGTACGTCCGCGTCCCCCTCCTCGGCCCGCCGGGCGAGCAGTCCGACCAGGTCCTCACCCGGTTCGAGTCCGGCCGCGCGCAGAACCGCTTCCTCACCGGCGTACTGCTCCAGGCAGCCCCGCCCGCCGCACGGGCACCGGGGTCCGTCCGGGCGGACCGGCACATGCCCCAGCTCACCCGCGAACCCCCGGGTCCCGCGCAGCAGCCCGCCGTCCACGACGACCGCGGCACCGATGCCGATCTCCGCCGACACGTGCAGGAAGTCGCCGGGGGTGTCCGCCCCGAGCCACAGCTCCGCCAGCGCACCGAAGTTGGCCTCGTTGTCCACGGTCAGCGGTATATCCGTGGGGAACAGGGCCCCGAGGTCGGTGTCGTGCCAGTCGAGGTTCGGGGCGCGTACGACCGTGCGGGCGTCCCGTGCCACCAGGCCGGGCACGGCGACCGCCAGCCCGGCGGGCCACAGCCCTTCCCCCTCCGCCTCCGTGACGACCCGGCGGACGAGCGCGTAGAGCTCCTCGAGCACGGGTTCGGGCGCTCGGCCACGGTTCGCGCGGTGCCGGACGGCCCGGGCCCGTACCTCGCCGCGCAGGTCGACCGCGCACACCGCGAGGTGGTCGACGCCGACCTCCGCCCCGATCCCGGCCGGTCCCCGCCCGCTCACCGCGAGCGCCGATCCCGGCCGGCCCACCCGGCCGGGGCGCTCGGGGCCCAGCTCGTGCAGCAGTCCCCACCGGACCAGCTCGTCCACCAGCGTCGACACCGCCGCCCGCGTGAGCCCGATGCGCGAGGCGACCGCGGCGCGCGAGAGCGGTCCCTCGGCGTTGACGGCGTGCATCACCCGGGCGAGGTTGCGGCGGCGCATGCCCTGCTGGGTGTCCGGCAGAGTCCGGCCAGGGCCGGCCGGGCGGGCCTCGTGCAGCGGTGCGCTCATGCCTCCCCCAGTCCTCGGTCCGTCATTCCGGTCAGTGCGTCAGTGCGTCGGTGCGTCATTGCTTCGGTGCGTCGAGCGGGCGGCCCGTCCTCGAGCCGTCGCGCTCCGGACGGCGGACGGTCAGCGGCCGTCCGTCCCCCGCTCCAGCAACGGCGCCGCGTCGGAGAGTACCCCGGCGATCCGGGCCAGCGTCTCCTCGTCCCGCTCCACGGCGTCCAGCACCGGTCCGGCCGTGGTGTTCCAGCGGCGGGCGACCGCGGCCGGGTCCTCGCCGGTCAGCAGCCCGGCCGCCTGCGCCGCGGCGCCGAGCGCGACCAGCTCCCTGGCCTCGGGCACCTGCACCGGCCGCCCCGACAGGCGCCGTACCGTCTGCTGCCAGGCCGCGCCCCGGGCCCCGCCGCCGATCAGCAGCAGCGGCGCCGTGCGGTCCGCATCCTGGTCGAGCACCAGGTCGAGCGCGCCCAGCAGGGAGTGCACGGCACCGTCGTACGCCGCCTGCAGGAGCTGTCCGGCGGTCGTGTCGTGGCGCAGGCCGTGCAGCAGGCCGGAGGCGTTCGGCAGGTTCGGGGTGCGCTCGCCGTCCAGGTAGGGCAGGAGCGTCACGGAGGTGCCGGGCTCCACGGCCTCACGGTCCAGGCCCAGCAGGGCCGCCACGCGGTCGACCGCGAGGGTGCAGTTCAGGGTGCAGGCCAGTGGCAGCCAGTCCCCGCGGGCGTCGGCGAATCCGGCGACGGTGCCGCTCGGGTCGGCCGGGCGGTGCCTGGAGACGGCGTACACCGTGCCCGACGTGCCCAGGCTGAGTACCGGCGTGCCCGGGCGCAGCCCCAGGCCCAGCGCCGCCGCCGCGTTGTCGCCGGTACCGGCGGCGACCAGGGTCCCCTTGGAGAACGGCAGGTCGTGGCTGTCGCGGACCGTCCCGGCCACCTCGCCCGGCCGCACCACCCGCGGCAGGAAGGCCGGGTCGAGGCCCACGCGCGCGAGGATCTCCTCGTCGTACGCCTCGGTCCCGGACGCCCACCAGCCCGTCCCCGAGGCGTCGCCGCGGTCGGTGGTGCCCTGCCCGGTCAGGTGCCCGGTGAGGTAGTCGTGGGGCAGCCGTACGGCCGCGGTGGCGCGGACCGCGTCCGGCTCGTGCTCGGCGAGCCAGGCCCACTTCGTGACCGTGAAGGAGGCGCCGGGCACGCTGCCGGTCCGCTCCGCCCAGGCCTTCGGACCGCCGAGCTCCTCCACGAGCCGGCGGGCCTGCGGCGCCGAGCGCACGTCGTTCCACAGCAGCGCCGGACGCACCGGCTCACCCCGGGCGTCCAGGGTGACCAGGCCGTGCTGCTGGCCGCCGATCGACACCGCGGCCGCCTCGTGGGCCGCGTCCCCGCACTGGTGCAGCGCCGTGCACAGGGCCTCCCACCACTGACGGGGATCGCTCTCCCGGCCGGCGCCGGAGGAGACCGTGTGCGGCGCCTGGCCGCTCGCCACGATCCGCCCGGTGGCCGCGTCGACGACCAGGACCTTGGTGGACTGGGTGGACGAGTCCACCCCGACGACGAGCGGACCCTCGGCTGCTGACATCGGGCTCTCCCTCTTTCCGCGGCTCGCGGGATCTGGTCTCGAGATCCGACCTCGAGAACATCTTGTCCCTTCCCAGGGACGCGCGTGCATACTAATTTGTAAATCGCCATGACGAAATAGTCGCAAGCGAGCCAAGCGAGCAAGGAGCCGCGGCATGAGCTACCAGCCCACCCCCGAGCACAGGTTCACCTTCGGCCTGTGGACCGTCGGCTGGCAGGGACGGGACCCGTTCGGCGACGCCACGCGCCGCGCCCTCGACCCGGTCGAGACGGTGCAGCGCCTGGCCGAACTGGGCGCCTACGGCGTGACGTTCCACGACGACGACCTGATCCCCTTCGGGTCCTTGGACACCGAGCGTGAGTCGCACATCAAGCGCTTCCGTCAGGCCCTGGACACGACCGGCATGACCGTGCCGATGGCCACCACCAACCTCTTCACGCACCCCGTCTTCAAGGACGGCGCGTTCACCGCCAACGACCGCGACGTGCGCCGTTACGCGCTGCGCAAGACCATCCGCAACATCGACCTGGCGGTCGAGCTGGGCGCGAAGACGTACGTGGCCTGGGGCGGCCGGGAGGGCGCCGAGTCCGGCGCCGCCAAGGACGTGCGCGTCGCCCTCGACCGTATGAAGGAGGCCTTCGACCTCCTCGGTGAGTACGTCACCTCGCAGGGCTACGACCTGCGCTTCGCCATCGAGCCCAAGCCGAACGAGCCGCGCGGCGACATCCTGCTGCCCACCGTCGGTCACGCGCTGGCGTTCATCGAGCGCCTGGAGCGCCCGGAGCTGTACGGCGTCAACCCCGAGGTCGGCCACGAGCAGATGGCCGGGCTGAACTTCCCGCACGGCATCGCGCAGGCCCTGTGGGCGGGCAAGCTCTTCCACATCGACCTCAACGGCCAGTCCGGCATCAAGTACGACCAGGACCTCCGCTTCGGCGCCGGTGACCTGCGAGCCGCGTTCTGGCTGGTCGACCTCCTGGAAAGCGCCGGTTACGACGGTCCCCGCCACTTCGACTTCAAGCCGCCGCGGACCGAGGACCTCGACGGCGTGTGGGCGTCGGCAGCCGGCTGCATGCGCAACTACCTCATCCTGAAGGAGCGTGCGGCGGCCTTCCGCGCCGACCCGGAGGTCCAGGAGGCCCTGCGCGCCTCGCGTCTGGACCAGCTGGCACAGCCCACCGCCGCGGACGGCCTGCAGGCGCTGCTCGCCGACCGTACGGCCTTCGAGGACTTCGACGCGGAGTCGGCCGCCGCGCGCGGGATGGCCTTCGAGCGTCTCGACCAGCTGGCCATGGACCACCTGCTGGGGGCGCGCGGCTGAACGCACGCACGCACGCACGCGCGCGTGCCGGTGAGGCGTACGCGCGCGTGGTGCCGACCTGCCCGCGCGCGGAATGCTCCGGAATCGTGCGGTCCACGGAGTGAGCCGGTATCAACTTCCGTGCGCCGGTCGCCCGATGAACCGCATGACGCGATGGTGGACGGTATGACCACACCATCCGTACCGCCTCCGCCGCCCGGACCACCGGGCGGCGGTTTCGGACCGCCTGCCGACGGGCCGGGCCCCGGCCCGCTGCGGCGCCGGGGTCCGCTCTTCGCCGTCCTGGTCGTGCTCGTGGCGGCCGTGGCCGTCCTGGTCGTGGTCGTGATGGCCTCCGGGGGTGACGGTTCCCCGGACGACCAGCGGCCGGAGAGCACCGCCAGTTCCAGCGGTTCCGCGCGGTCCTCGTTCGGTCTCCCGACCGAACTGCCCAGCAGTCTGCCGTCGGGCCTGCCCTCCGGTCTGCCGAGCGGTCTGCCGTCGGAGTTCCCCAGCGCGCTGCCGAGCGAGGTGCCGAGCGATCTGGAGTCGCTGATCACCTCGCTCCCGGAGCTGCCCTGAGACCGGCGCCGCCCGTCAGATGCCTTCGGGCAGCCGGACGTACGTCACCGTCGTCTCGACACCGCTGTCCACCAGCCGGCCCTGCGCGTCGAAGGCGCCCGCGCCGTCCGTCATCCCGAAGTCGTTGTCGTTGATGAGCGCCAGCGTGTCGTCGTCCACGCGCGCGATGCCCTCGATCTTCCCGGGCACCCCGGCGACCTTGCCCAGGTCGACGACGAGGCGCTTGGCGAGCACCGGGACGCCCTCGGCGGCCGGGTCGTCGAGCTGCTCCAGGGACGGAGACGTCGTGTCGTCGTCCCAGGGGCCACCGAGGATGTCCGACCTGCGCTGCAGTTTCACCAGCTGGAGCCGGGCCGCCTTGTCGGTGCGCTCCTCGACCAGGAGCCGGTCACGGCCCACGGCCACCACGGAGGAGATCTTGAGCTCCGAGGTGTCGTCCTCGCTCGGGTCGACCACGTTCACCGGGTCGAACCGGTAGGCGTACTCGGCGGTGACCGCCTTCCTCTTCGGCGAGAACCGCAGCAACCGGGTCGTCCGCGACGCGTCCCCGGCGCCCGCGTCCGGCAGCGAGAGCGGGCTCTGCAGCGCCATCACCAGATCGCCGCCGGGCAGCTGGGCCAGCCCCTCGAAGCCGCGGTTGGTCTTCCGGTGCAGCAGTACCGGCGGGAGCGCCTCCACGACCGGGTAGTCCGTGCCGGTGAGACCGAGCCCCCGGGGGACGTAGCGTGCGAGCACCTTCCCGCGCGCGGAGACGTGGACCAGGGACGGGCCGTACTCGTCGACGAGCCAGAAGGTGCCGTCCTCGGCCCGCACGATTCCCTCGGCGTCCAGGCCGTTCGGGTTGTACGGCAGCTGCGTGGCGGCGTTGTAGGTGTACGGCGCCTCGTCGCGGCCCTGCTGGTTCGGCAGCCCGGTGACGGGCTTCCCGGATGATGTGGTGATCGGGACGGAGTCGATCACCTTGACGGTGTCGCCGGACACCCGGATCTTCACGATCGCCGGGTCGAAGCCCGGCACCGGGAAGGTGCGGCGCTTCTGGCCGCTCACCTTGATCTGGCCGTTGGGGCCCCGGTCGGTCACCGTCCAGTACTCGCCCTTGCGGCCCGCCGGACAGATGTCGCTGCCGATGCCGCCGAGGTCGATGCCCCGGTCGTCGTCCACACTGCCGGGCAGCAGCCCGTTGCTGAAAGCGCCGAGGGGGAGGTCGCCGAGCGTGGCCGTGCGGGTGACGTGCGCATCCCCCGAGGGCGCCGCCGCGGCCGTACCGGCCGCCACGAGAGCGGCCGCCAGGGCCAGCGGCAGACCGGTCGCGGCAGTGCGGTGGACGCGGCGCCGACTGGTGGTGTGCGGGGACATCGTGCCTCCTGGTGGGCAATTTCGCTGACGCGGCCAGATTTGGGCCCACGGCGGAACCCTGCGCGGCCGAAAGGTGAACGCGGGGCGTCGCCCACTCGTCGGCTTCAGCGAGAAGGCACCGGCCAGGGGCTTTCCGGGGGCAGACACCGGTCCTCAGGGGTATGTAAGGGTCGAACCTCAGGGACGTCTCAGGGTCGCGGCTCGGAACCACGCGAGGCGCGGGCCCGTTTTCAGATCAGAGAGCGGCAGTGGCCGCGAAGGAGGCGACGCTCATGTCGAACAACGCGAAGATCGCCGCAGGAGGTGTGGCGGTCGGGCTCATCCTGCTGATTTGGCTGCCGTGGTGGGTCTCGTTCCTGATCGTCCTGGGAGTGCCGGCGGCCGCGTACCTCACGCTGGACCCCTCACAGCGACGCAGGCTGCGCCGCGTCGCGCGCAAGGAAGTCGGCCGCTGAGGCGGGTCGGCCACCGTGCCGCCCGCGGACCGGCCGACGGTCCGGTCCCGCGGGCGGCGATGGGCCCGCGGCCGTAAATTCGCTTGCGCCGTTGATCACCGGAGGACCACGATGACGGCCATGACGTATGGAAAGGAGGCCCAGCGACTCCACGGTGAGCGCTGATGGCCGGACACGAGGCGTCGCAGACGCCGTCCCGACAGCCCCTTGCCCCGCAGGCGCCGCTGACGCCCGCCTGGCTGAGGGCCCGCTTCGACCCCCTCCCGTTCCCGGAACGCATGAGTGCCCTGGCGCGCTACGCCCGCACTCTCACCCCGGACGCCTACACAACCCTGCACCACGCCCTCGACACCGGCGACCGCGACGAACGGCACACCGCGCTGTTCCTGGCCGTCGTACGACGTGACCTCGAACGAGTGGCCGATGCCCTCACGGATCCGCTGCTCGGGCGCCGGGCCCGTGCGGCCGCCATCCGGCTGCCGGTACCAGAACACGCCCTGGAACGACTGGCCCTGAGCGAGATCAGGGCCATCCGTCACGACACCTTCCGGCTGCTCAGGCTCAGCCGTCGGCACGCACTCGCCGCCCGGCTGCTCCCGAGCGTGCACGAGCGGCACGGGGTGCGTGACGCGGCCGCGTTGCTGCCCGCGTGCCCCGCCGAGACCGCGACGGCCTGGCTGAGCCGGCTCGACCCCTCCCAGGGGGTCCTCAACTCCCTAGCCCGCACCGCACCGAGAGCCCTGGCCGGGTATCTCGCCGCACAGTTCGAAGGGTGTCCGCAGCAGGCGAGGCACCGCTTCATGACGCGGTACCGCGCCGCCGCCTCGATCGCCGCCCACCGCGATCCCGGCACGGCACTCCTGCTCCTGGAACGGGCCCCGGCCCTGCTCACCCCCCGCGGGGTCCTCTCGGCGCTCCGACGGCCCGCCGAAGCGGCCGTCATCCTGCGCGCGGCGGAACCCGACGACGACGGCCGGATGCCCCACCATTCCGTACCCGCCGGGCCACTGCCGCCCTCCGTACGGCGAGCACTGCGCGAACTGCCCGCCGAGGAACTCGCGTTCCTGGCCGAGCGCTGCCCCGCCACCGGCAGCCGCATGCGCGGCCCGGAACGGCGTGAGGTCGCCCCCGACGGGCTGCTGGCGCTGCTGCCGGCGGCGGACCGGCGCAGTGTCGCCGAGCGCCGGTTCACCGGCGGCAGACGACTGTGGAGCGCCCCGCTCAGTCTGTTCGCCGCCCTCACCCCCGCCGACCGCGCGGAGATGATCAGGCCCCGGCTGGACCGCCACCGCAACCGACCCTGGACCCAGGCCAGGCTGGTCGCGGCCCTGCCGTTGGCCGAAGCCGAACCGGTGCTGCGGGAACTGACATCGAACCACCGGTCCCACCACCGGGCCCCGGCCTGGCCGGCGCTGCTGGCCTGCGCGGAACTCGAAGGGGATCCCGATGAGTTCGCCCGGATCGCGGCCGACTGCGAACGCGCCTGGCACGACCAGGCGGACGTACGCCGCTGGACCCTGGAGCAACTCGCCGGTGCCGCACCGCCCCTGCTGGCCGCCCTGCCCGAACGCGTACTGCGCGACGCCGTGCTCACCACCGTCCAGTCCCGGGACACGACACCGGCCTGCCTGGCCGCCGCCGAGCGGCTGCTGCGCCGCGTCGTCGATCAGGCCGCACGGACCGGCCGGCGCGACCGTGCCATTCACGTGGCCGGACTGCTGGGCCAGGTCGTGCTCGCGTCGCCGCACACCCGCGCGGCGGCCCCACTGAGCGTCGACGAGGAGGCGGCCCAGGCCATCTGGGCGGCCACCGAAGGGCTGGCGCGGAACCGGCCCGACGTCACCACGGCGCTCGCCGAACTCCTCGCCCACCGCCTCACCGCCCTGCCCGCCCTGGACTCCGCGGTCCGGGAGGCCGCGCTCACCTGCGACGACCCGGAACTCGCCGCCCGTGCCGCGGCGATCTGGGTCCGGCCGCCGCACCTGCGGGAGAGGCGCTGCGCCGAACTCGTCGCCCTGGACGCCACCTTCGCGACCCTGCCGGTCGTCCTGCGGACCCTCGCCGTCCGGCGCACGGATGTCCTGGACACCGTCCTCGCTGCCGCACGAGAACGGTTCACCGGGCGGCTGCGGCCCCGCCCGGTGCCCTGGGCGCCCAAGGTGCACCCCGGGTCCATGGGCCGGTGGCTGCCCGGCCAGCGGGACGCGTGGGCCGAGCACCTCGCCGGCGTCGCCACCGACGAAACCGCACCCCTGCGCACCCGGGCCGATGCCGCCGCCCTGCTGAGGGGCCCCCGGCGGCTGACCGCACTGGCGCGGGAGGCCCCGCAGCCCGTGGCCGCGGCGGCACTCACGGCCCTCGGGGAAGCCTCCGGCCAAGCCGGCGCGCCGGAGGCCGCCCGCGCAGAGCTGCGGGATCTCCTGCTGCGGCACGCCGCGACCGGAGGAGTGCGCGGACGGGCCGCCCTGGCCGCGCTGCGGCGGCTCCTTGAGCGGGTCCCCGACCGCGACGCCGTGGCCCTGCTGGCGCCCGTCGCGGCGGCCACCCAGGCGCCCGTGGGCATACGCAAGGAGGCCGTCCGCGCGCTGGGCGCCCTGGACGGCGCGTTCGAGGCTCTCCTGGCCGCCTGGGACGCTCCCGGACAGCACCCGGACGTACGGGCCGTGCTGGCCCGCGTGCTGCTGCCCGACATCGACCGCGCCGGCGTCTCGGACCGGCTGCGCTCGGCGGCCGACGAACCCGCCGTACGGGACGCCGTCGTACACGCGCGCGGGCAGGCGGTCCCCGGCACCAAGGACGAGCCGTACAGGGCGTTTCTCGTGCGGCTCGTCGAGGAGGGCGCCGAGGACACCGCGGTGGCCGCCTGCCAGGCGCTCGCGGGCCGGCTCACTCCGGAGGCCACCGACGCCCTCCGCGTGCTGTCCGAGGTGATGGCGGACCCGGACCGGCCCCACCGGGTCTGGCAGGCGGCGGCACAGCAGCTGACGTCCTTCCCGCCGGGGCCGGTCGCCGAAGCAGCCGCCCGCACCGCCTTCGACGCCATGGCCGAGCGGGCCCGCGCCGACGATCCGGAGGCACGCGTAGAGGCCTTGCGGCGCCTGCACCAGTGGTGCGAGGCCATACGGCCGGGCCTCGGACGCGGCAAGACCCTGCATCTCCTGGACGGTCTGGCCGGCACGCTGGAGTCCGTCGGGCTGCACGCCGACGCCGCACGCCTCAGCTGGGAGGCCGCACTGGAGGCCGTGCGCCACGGACTCCATGAGGAGCACCGGTGGAACCGCCTGGCGCGGCTGTGCGAAACGGGCCCGGGACGCGTCCCCGGCACCACCCACTACGTACCCGTGCACCTGGACCGGCCGCCCACGCGCGCGGCCCTGCTCGCCGCCGCTCGCAGCCTGCGCACACGTGCGACGGCCGCGTCCGGAGTGCTGGCCCTGGCCCTGGTCCGGGCCGGCGGCCACGGAACGGACTGGACGCAGCCGTGGCGGGCCGAACTGGAAGCGCTCAGAGCCCACGAGGACCCGGACATCGCGACGGAGGCACTCCTGATCGACCCGGACAGGAGCGGCTGACCCGCACCGCCGCCGGCGCCCGGCACGGCGCCGGCGGCGTCAGCTCGGCCGTACCGCCAGCTTGTCGAGCGCCTCCAGCAGGCCGGGCAGCTCCGGTCCCCGGCCCACCGGCAGCACCTCGCCCGGTTCCTCGTCGAGCAGTACGAACGCCATGTCGTCGGTGCGGGCCACCATCGACCAGCCCGGGCCGTCCGCGCGCAGCGTGCGGGCGTCCCCCGGGGCGAACGACGAACGGACCCTGCCGAGCGGCGGTGGCGTGTCCACGTACGCGCGAGCCTCGGCCAGGACGCGCCGGATGCCGCGGTGGCCTGGGGACGACGTGCCCGTCCCGCCGTCCTGCCGGTCCGCTCCGCCGTCCCGCGCGTCCGTCGAAACGTCCCTCTGGTCCGTCCCGCCGTCCTGCGCCGGGGCCGAGCCGCCCGGCGCACGGAAGTCGTCCTCGTTGATCTGCCCCCGCCACGTGGCCCACTGCGAGGCGATCTCGTCGGCGCCCAGACGCCGCTGGGCCGGACCCCAGGAGGTCGTGTCCGGCGGGGTCAGCGCCGGCCGGTCCGCCGCGTCGGGGCCGGGGTCGTGCGGCGCGGGCACGTTCGGAGCGGCGACGGCGACCGCCAGAGGCCAGCCGGGCAGGGCGGCGACGACCGTGCGCTCGTCGGGCGACAGCTCGTACTCCATGCCGCAGTCCCAGGACGCGATCGCGACGGCGACCAGCGAGACGTCGTCGATGACGACCGTCCAGCGAGCGCCGTCGCCGTCCTGGCCGAGCACCAGGCCGTAGCCGTCCGCGTACGGCGCGAGGCCGAGCGCGGCGCACGCCTCCGGATAGTCGTCGCCCAGCACGCTCGGAAACTGCGCCGGTGTCAGCAGCACAGCCGTGAGCACGTACAGCGCATCGTCCGCGGCGGCGACGGCCTCCTCTTCCGTCTCAGGCATCCCAGCCTCCCCAGTGGTTCGTCCAACGGCGCGCACCTTAGTGCGAGCGGAACACCGTTGTCACGACCGCCACCACGCGGAGCTGCAGGTATCCACCTGGACGGGGCGAAATGCCGCTCGCCGGAACCGGGTCAGGCCACGGGCAGCCCCAGGAGGTCACGGGCCACCTTCCGCGGTGACTCGTCACGTTCCCTGGCCAGCGCTATGACAGCCCGGCACGCCAGCTCGCTCACCCCGAACGACAGCGCTTCCGGCGACACCCAGGACGCGGCCTCGTCGATCCGGTCCTGGTCGTCCTCCGCGCGGGCCGACACATAGGAGGCCGCGGCATCGAACAAATTGTGCGTGCGCTTTTCACCGTCCCCGCCTGTCTCCCCGCGCCCCGAGACGGCCGGCCGGGCGATCTTCTCGCGGATCCTGCCCCACATACGGACCACCTTCCCCTTCGTGGCATCCCTCGTGATCGTCCATGTGTCGTTGCTCAACGTAGAGTTGAAGCCCCGGTGACAAAAGAGGGACGACGCGTGAAGCCGCCTTCCCCTCCCGGCGCACCCCGTTACGCGCGGCAGCCGCCGAGCTCGTCGAGTGACGCCAGGGTCTCGCGCAGCCAGGTGAGTTCCGCCCAGCTCGTGGCCCGGGCGACGGTGAGGATGCCGCGCCGGAACGGGTCGTCCAGCTCCTCCGCGCGCAGCGGCCGGTCGCCGTCGTAGAAGAAGCTGGCCGGCTCCTCCAGGAAGGCCAGCCGGCGCCGCAGCACCGCCGCCTGCGCGGCAGGGTCCTCGAGGTGCCGGAGAAAGGCGAGCACCGTGAACCAGCGGTTCTCGTCGGTGATGTCACGCGGGGCCGGTTCGGCGAGCCTGCGCCGCAGCTCACGCCTGCCCTCCTCGGTCAGCGTCAGCACATGGCGCGGCGCGGCCACGGAGCCCGGCTCGGTGGCACGGGCCAGCAGGCCGGCCTTCTCCAGGCGCTTGATCGCGGGGTACAGCGTGCTCTCGGCGATGGGCCGCACATGGCCCGTCAGTGCCGCGATGTGCTTGCGCAGGACGTAGCCGTGCAGTGGGGCGTCGTACAGGAATCCGAGGATGGCGAGCTCCAGCATGCCCGCATTCTCTCCCAGGCTCGCTGTACGTCGTAGCGCTCGTATATCGAGTTACATGTATATCTGTTCCGCAATACATCGTTGTCGAGGTATTGTCGGGTGTGCCGACCGCCGCCACGGCTGTGACCAAGGAGGACGTGATGAAGCACGCCGAGTTCGACGGCAAGGGAAGCCGCATCCGCTGGACCGAGACCCCGGGCGCCGAACCCGCGCGCGTGTACGTGCACGGGCTGGGGGCGGCCTCGACCGTGTACCACGCGCACATCGCGGCCCGGCCCGAAATCGCCGGCCGGCGCAGCCTGTTCGTCGACCTGCCGGGGCACGGTGTGAGCGACCGACCCGAGGACTTCGGTTACACCCTGGAGGAGCACGCCGACGCCGTGGCGGCCGCGCTGGACGCGTCGGGCGTGACCGGAGCCGAGCTGATCGCGCACAGCATGGGCGGCGCCGTCGCCATCGTGCTCGCCCACCGGCGGCCCGACCTGGTCTCCCGGCTCGTCCTCACGGAGGCCAATCTCGACGCCTTCCCCCCGGCCACCGCGGGCAGCAGCGGTATCGCCTCCTACAAGGAGGAAGAGTTCGTCGCGGGCGGGTACGCGCGCGTGCTGGAGACGGTCGGCCCCCTGTGGGCGTCGACCATGCGGCTGGCCGACCCGCGCGGACTGCACCGCAGTGCCGTCGGCCTCAGGAGGGGCTCGGACCCCGTCATGCGCACCATCCTGGAGGGACTGGAGATCGAGCGCGTGTACCTCCAGGGTGAGCTGAGCGGTGAACTGCCCGACGCGGAGCGCCTGGAGGCGTCCGGGGTTCGCGTGCGGACCGTGCCGGCCGCCGGACACAACATCATGTTCGACAACCCCGACGCGTTCGTGGCGGCCGTCGCGGGGGCGGACCGGTCCCGCGCCGCGGACTGAAGTCCGTCGGCAGCGGCTACCCCTCCCGGACCGCCAGCGCCAGGAAACGGGCGTCCTCGTCGACGTACGACGTCATGCGCCATCCGGAACCGGCCAGCAGTGGCCTCAGGTTGCCCTCTGCGCGCAGATTGTCCGGGGTGACGCGACGGCCCTGGCGGGCTGCCAGCGCGGCCCGCCCGATCGGGTGGAACAGCGCCAGGGTGCCGCCGGGCCGCACCACGCGTGCCAGCTCCCGGAGGTTCTCCGACGGGTGCGGCAGGTGCGCGATCAGGCCCGCGGCGAACACGGCGTCGAACGACCGGGGCCGCAAGGGCAGCGCGGCGACGTCGGCCAGGAGCAGCCGCCCGTGACGATCCCGGCCCGCCCGTACGGCGGCCTCCAGCATCGCCGGTGTCACGTCGGCCCCGATGACGATGCCGGACGGCCCCACGGCCGCGCGCAGCGGCGGCAGGGCGCGTCCCGTGCCGCAGCCGGCGTCGAGCACGCGGTCGCCGGGGCGCAGCCCGAGATCGGCCACGGCGGCCTCGAAGACCGGGCCGTCCTCCGGGAACTTGCTGTCCCAGTCGTCCGCCCGGGCGGTGAAGAACTCCTGGACGTGTGTGTGATCGTCGCTCATGGTGCGCATAATCTCTCACTCGTATGGGAGGGACGCCCTGCGCGCACGTTCGAACATGACGCGATCGTTCCAGCGCACGTCTGTGCCAGATTCCGACAGCTTTCGAAATGCGCCCCCTTGGCACGCCCTTGCCGGGGCTAGCGTCCCGGGGCCATGGGACACCTGGACCACGCCTCCCTGGGCTGGCTGACCCCCGCGCTGTCGTACGTGATGGCCTGCATCGGCGCCGCCCTGGGGCTGCGCTGCACCGTCCGCGCGCTCGGCACCACCGGCCGGGCACGCCGCAACTGGCTCGTCACCGCGGCCTCCGCGATCGGCACCGGCATCTGGACCATGCACTTCGTGGCCATGCTCGGCTTCAGCGTCAGCGGTACCGACATCCGCTACGACGTGCCGCTGACCATCCTCAGCCTCCTGGTCGCCATGGTCGTCGTCTGCGCCGGCGTCTTCGCAGTCGCCCACAGCCGTGATCGCGCCCGCGCCCTCCTGCTCGGCGGCCTCACGACCGGGCTGGGCGTGGCGAGCATGCACTACCTCGGTATGGCCGCGGTGCGGCTGCACGGTGACGTGACCTACGACCCGGTACTCGTCGGGGTCTCCGTCCTGATCGCAGTGGTGGCCGCGACCGCTGCCCTGTGGGCCGGTCTCAACATCAAGTCGCCCATCGCGGTCACCGTCGCCTCGCTCGTCATGGGAGCGGCCGTCAGCAGCATGCACTACACCGGCATGTTCGCGGTCCGCGTGCACGTCAACCCCTCCGGCGAGGTCCTGCCCGGGGCCACGGCGATGCAGTTCATCTTCCCCCTCGCCGTCGGCCTCGGGTCCTACCTGTTCATCACCTCGGCCTTCGTCGCCCTCTCGCCGACCGCGGGGGAACGCGAGGCATCCGCCTCAGCGCAGCGTCCGGTGCGGAACCCGGCCGGCTGACCCGCCTCCCGCCGCAGAGCGTGCCACGACCCACTTCCGAGCGAAGAAGGCCATGAGTACACCCCGTAGGACCACCCCAGGCGCTCAGACGCCGTCCCCGCCGCCCGCGCGCGGCCGTCGCGCCCATGCCGGACGACCCGCCGACGAGGACTCCGACGACACCCCCGGCCAGGCCCAGGACGGCACACCCACACGCGTGGGATGCCGTCGGCTCCGGCCCCGGACCGTACGGGCCAAGGTCGTCTGCCTGCTGATGGTGCCCGTCGTCTCCCTGCTCGCCCTGTGGGCGTACGCCACCGTCAGCACCGCCCAGGACGTGTCACGACTGCGCCGGTCGCAGCGCGTGGACGCCGAACTGCGCACCCCGCTCGCGGGCGCCGTCACCGCCCTCCAGGCCGAGCGCGCGGCCGCCGTGCGCTACGCGACCGATCCGGGCTCCGGACAGGGCGGCGACCTGCGAACCCTCGCCGGCCGCACCGACCGGTCCGTGGCCCGGCTGCGGCTCGGCGACGACAACACCGTCGCGGACAGCGAGGAACTGCCCCCCGGTGTCGCACAGCGCCTGAACGCCTTTGTCACCGGGGCCGAGCACCTGAGCACACTCCGCACGGCGGTGCTCGACCGGCGCGCCGGCTGGGAGGAGGTGTACGGGCAGTACACGCGGACCATCGGCACCGCCTTCGGGGTGGACGGCGCCCTCACCGGCATCCAGCAGGCCGACCTGGGCTCCGACGCGCGCGTACTCCTCGAGTTCTCCCGCGCGCAGGAGGCACTGGCGCAGGAGGACGTCGTGCTCGCCGGCGCCCGTCTCGCGGGCGGCCTCTCGGGCGAACGGCTGCGGCTGTTCACCGGCGCCGTCGACACGCGCCGCACGCTCACCGACACCGCCGTCGCCGATCTGCCCGACGCCCAGCGTGCCGCCTGGCAGAACCTCGCCGCGAGCGGCGCCTACACCGGCGTCGGCAACCTCGAGGACAAGGTCCTGGCCGCCGGCCCGGGCGTCCGCGCGGTCGACGCGGCCCCGGCAGCCACCTGGGAGACCGCCCACGCGCGCGTGCGGGACGGAATGCGGGCCATCGGAACCGACGCCGCGAGCACCGTCGCGGGCCGGGCCGAGCCGTACAGCCGCGGCCTGCTCACCCCGGCCGGCGCCGCCGTCCTCTTCGGCCTCGCCGCCGTCGCCGCCTCGCTCGTCATCTCCGTACGCATCGGACGCGCCCTCGTGGTCGAGCTGGTCAGCCTGCGCAACGGCGCACTGGACATCGCCCGCCGCAAACTTCCCGAGGCGATGCGGAGACTGCGTGCCGGAGAGGACATCGACATCCGGACCGAGGCCCCTTCGGAGCCGCCCGCCGAGGACGAGACCGGCCAGGTCGCCGAGGCCCTCAGGACAGTGCACCGCGCCGCCCTGCGCGCCGCCGTGGAGCGCGCCGAACTCGCCAGTGGCATCTCCGGGGTCTTCGTCAACCTCGCCCGCCGCAGCCAGATCCTGGTGCACCGCCAACTGAACCTGCTGGACAGCATGGAACGCCGCTCGGACGACCCCGGCGAACTCGGCGACCTCTTCCGGCTCGACCACCTCACCACCCGCATGCGACGCCACGCGGAAAGCCTGATCATCCTCTCCGGGGCGGCGCCGGGCCGGGCCTGGCGCATGCCCGTCTCCCTCACCGATGTCGTACGCGCGGCCGTCTCCGAAGTCGAGGACTACGCGCGCGTGGAGGTGAGGCAGCTCCCCGAGGCATCCGTGGTCGGCGCCGCCGTCGCCGACCTCACCCATCTGGTGGCCGAACTCGTGGAGAACGCCGCCCAGTTCTCACCGCCCCACACGCGCGTACGCGTCACGGGCGAACCCGTCGGCAACGGCTACGCCCTGGAGATCGAGGACCGCGGCCTGGGCATGGGCCCCGACACACTCGCCGAGGCCAACCGGCGCATCGAGCAGTCCGAGGCGCTCGACCTGTTCGACAGCGACCGCCTGGGCCTCTTCGTGGTCAGCAGGCTCGCGGCGCGCCACAGCATCAAGGTGCACCTGCGTACCTCCCCCTACGGTGGCACCACCGCCGTGGTCCTGTTGCCCACCGCCCTGCTGCACAGCGGCGCCGCGGAAGCCGCCGACCGCTCGGCGGCGGACCCGGAACGGGCCGAGCACCCGGCGTACGCGCGGGTGTCCGGTGCTCGCTCACCCCAGGAGGCCGTGGCCGCGTCCGCCGACCGCCCGGCCCTCGCGGCCACTGGCCGGCTCTCGGCAGAACCCGTGTCCGAAACCTCACCCCCGGGAGTCACCACCTTGCGGCTGCACCGCCCCCCGAACGACCCCGAGGGCTCCGACGAGCTCCCGCGCCGGATACGGCAGGCGAGTCTGGCGCCCCAACTGCGCGAACACCGCCCCGAGAAGCCGTCCCCGCCACCGGACGCGCACAGCGACGACCGGCGCACGCCCGAACTGGTGCGGGACCGCATGGCGGCCTACCGCGACGGCTGGACGCGCGGCGGCGGCAGGCGACCCGGCCGCGGCGCCACCCCTGATCCCGAAGCGGACAGCGACAGCAGTGAAGGAGACCCCGCATGATCGAGGACCCGAACATGAGGGCCGCCATGGGGATCCCCCCGCTCGAGCGAAGCCGAGAGCGGGGGAGGTCCGGCGAACTCGACTGGCTGCTGGACGACCTGGTGACCCGCGTGGGCGACGTACGGCACGCCGTGGTGCTGTCCAACGACGGCCTGGCCGTGGGCGCCTCCACCGGCCTCGAGCGCGCGGACGCCGAGCACCTCTCCGCCGTCGCCTCCGGCTTCCACAGCCTCGCCAAGGGCACCGGGCGGCACTTCGGGGCCGGCGGCGTCCGCCAGACCATGGTGGAGATGGACGACGCCTTCCTCTTCGTGGCCGCCGCCGGAGACGGTTCCTGCCTCGCCCTCCTCACCGCGGTCACGGCCGACATCGGACTCGTCGCGTACGAGATGGCACGGCTGGTAAGGCGCGTCGGCGAGCACCTCTACACGGCCCCCCGGGGCGCCGCGCGGCCGCCTGCCGCCGGGTGAACCGAGAGGGCGGCCGGCACAGATGACCGAGAACACCACAGACGCCCCGCGGGAGCAGGGCAGCCAGTGGTACGACGGCGAGGCCGGACCTCTCGTCCGTCCCTACGCCATGACCGGCGGCCGCACCAGACCCGGCCCCACCGGAGTGCGTTTCGACCTGATCGCACTCGTCACCCTCGCCCCCGGCGGCCTTCCCGCAGACGGTGATCCAGCGCTCGGCCCCGAGCACCACACGCTCGTCGACCTGTGCCGCACGGAAACCCAGTCGGTCGCCGAACTCGCCGCGGGCGCGGACCTTGCCGTGGGCGTGATCAGGGTGCTGCTGGGCGACCTGCTGGACCTGGGCTGCGTCACGATCAGCCGCCCGGTGCCCCCTGCGCAGCTGCCCGACGAACGCATTCTGCGCGAGGTCATCGCGGGATTGCGGGCGCTGTAGATGACATTCACCACCCCCGAGAGAAGTGATCATGGCCTCCGAGCAGTCCGACGCCACGGACGACGACACGTCCGCCCTGGCGCTGAAGATTCTGATCGCCGGCGGATTCGGCGTGGGCAAGACCACCCTGGTCGGCGCGGTCAGTGAGATCCGTCCGCTGCGCACCGAGGAACTGCTCAGCGAAGCCGGGCAGTTGGTCGACGACACCGACGGCGTGGACCAGAAGGTCACCACCACCGTGGCCATGGACTTCGGCCGCATCACCATCCGCTCCGGCCTGTCCCTGTACCTCTTCGGCACACCGGGCCAGGACCGCTTCTGGTTCCTGTGGGACGAGCTGTCACAGGGCGCCCTCGGAGCGGTGGTCCTGGCGGACACCCGGCGGCTGGAGGACTGCTTCCCGGCCGTGGACTACTTCGAGCACCGGCACATCCCGTTCGTCGTGGCCGTCAACTGCTTCGCCGGCGCCCGCGCCTACGGCGCCCACGACGTCTGCCGCGCCCTCGACCTCGACCAGGGCACGCCCGTCGTCCTCTGCGACGCCCGCGACCGGGACTCGGGAAAGGAGGTGCTGATCCGGCTCATCGAGTACGCCGGGCGGATGCACACCGCCCGGCTGCTCGACTCGGTGGGCTGACCCGCTGACGGCGGCCTCAGCCCGCCAGGTCCTTCACCGCCACCACGTGGTCCACGGTGACGCGCACCAGGAGCTCGCCCGGAACGCCGTTGCGGGCGCCGAACTCCTCGGCACGTTCCTCACCCATGTACCGTGCGGCGATCCGGGTCGCCCAGTCCCGGACCTCACCGAGATCCTCGGACAGCCGGGCGCGGCCGCTCAGCGTCACGAAGTGGAAGGGCGGCCGGTCGTCGTCCACGCAGAGCGCGACGCGCCCGTCACGGGCCAGGCTGCGCCCCTTCACGGTCTCCTTGCCCGTGTTGAAGACCACTTCGTCGCCGTCCAGCAGGAACCAGATCGGCGCCACGTGCGGGCTGCCGTCGGCGCGCACAGTGGACAGTTTGCCGGTGCGGGTGCCCTCCGAGACGAACGCCCGCCATTCCTCATCGGTCATCTTCTGTGCCATACCCCCATCCTCCTTGCCCGGACGGCGGTCGTGGGGAAGGCTGGCGGGAAGTTCCTCCAGCCAGGGGGAGACGTCACACGGGGAGAGACGGAAGATGGCGCAGAACCAGGGACTCGGGTGGCTCCTGGACGACCTGACCGGGCGCGTGGAACAGGTACGGCACGCGCTGGTCCTGTCGAACGACGGCCTGGTGACGGGCGCGAGCACCGGCCTCCGCCGCGAGGACGCGGAGCACCTGGCCGCCGTCGCGTCCGGACTGCACAGCCTGGCCAAGGGTTCCGGACGCCACTTCGGCGCGGGCAGAGTCCGCCAGACGATGATCGAGTACGACGACGCCGTACTGTTCGTCACCGCCGCCGGCAGCGGCAGCTGTCTGTGCGTGCTCAGCGGCGCCGAGGCCGACATCGGCCAGATCGCCTACGAGATGACACTGCTCGTCAACCGCGTCGGCGAGCACCTCGGCGTGGACGCCCGACAGCCCGGGCGTGAACCCAAAGAAGACCTCTGACCTGCGAGTTCGCTAGCCCGTACGGAGTTATCCACAGGCTCGCCCGGAAAATCGCCGGACCGGCTACGGTTTTTTTCACGGCGAGCGCGGACGGCGTGAGCCACCGGACTCCACGGGGGAGACGACCATGTCGGGCAACACCATCGAGGCACCGCATCACCTGACCTGCGCACCGAGCCGTGCCGCTCGCGAACTCGGCCTCAAACGCAGTGAATTCGAGCTCGCGGTACACCTCGGCCGGATCCGTACCGTGCCCGACGAGGGCGGAGGCGGGCGCCGCCGCGTGGACCGGGCCGAGATCGAGCGCCTGCGCGGCCAGGACGGATTCCCGGAATCACTTCGGGAGAGCGTCAGGGCCGTGGGCACCACGGAGGGCGCGGCTCTGATGGAGGTGTCAGCCGCCAGGTTCACCCGGCTCGCGCGCCTCGGCCTGGTCGTACCGGTCACGTTCTATCTGAACCGGTACCGCGCCGTGGTCTGGCTCTATCTGGCCGAGGAACTGCGGAAGTTCGCGGCGGACGAGCAGAACGCCCGCCTGCTGACCGGCCGTACCCCTCAGGCTCTGCGCGACCGACTGGGGGAGGGGCTGGACCTGCGGGCCCGCACCTGGCGCGGGCGTCACCTGGGCTTCCTGCTGCGCCAGGCCGGCGACCCCTGGGAGCGCGCGGGTGCCATGGCCGCCTTCCTGGACCCCGTGCACATCTCGGACGTGGTCAAGGACCCCTACGAACGGGCTCATGTGAACCGGTTCCGGCCGGGGCCGCCCGCACAGGGCGCCCCGGGCACGCCCTCGGCGGATCTCGCCGAGCGGATCATGACGGCGGACGACCCGGACGAGGTCGGCTGGCTCCGCGGCGATCTGGCGCAGACGGTGGACGAGGCCCGCGCTCACCGGCCCGCCCCGCGCCCGACGCCACGCGAGGCGACCGTGCCCGCACAACCCCCGGCCCCGCCCGCACCGGACGCGGCGTGCTCGCCGAAGCCCGTACGCGGCCCACGGAGCTGGCTGCGCCGCAGGAACACCCGGCCCGCGGATCACTGAGCAGTGGCTACCTCGGCTACAGCGACTGCAAGGACCTGAACAGCCCTTCCTGGACGACCGACACGAGGAGGCGCCCCCGCAGGTCGTAGATCCGCCCGCGGGCCAGACCCCGGCCTCCTATCGCGATCGGGGACTCCTGGTCGTACAGGAACCACTCGTCCGCGCGGAACGGCCGGTGGAACCACATCGCGTGATCCAGCGAGGCCATGTCGAAGTTCCGCGAACCCCACAGTGGCTCGACCGGGATGCGGACCGCGTCCAGGAGGGTCATGTCGCTGGCGTAGGTGAGCGCGCAGGTGTGCACCAGCGGGTCGTCGCCCAGCGGGCCGACCGCCCGCATCCACACCGCGCTGCGCGGCTCGGCGCCCTCGATCTCCTCGGCGTGCCAGCGCAGCCCGTCGGCGTAACGGATGTCGAAGGGCTGGCGGCGCGCCATCCGCTCCAGTCGCTCGGGCAGTGCGCCCAGGTGCTTGCGGATCTCCTCCGTCACCGTCGGCAGGGAATCGGGGTGCGGCACATCCCGGGCCGGCGGCAGCTGGTGCTCGAACGGTCCTTCCTCAGGCTTGTGAAAGGAGGCGGTCAGATTGAAGATCGTGCGGCCCTGCTGCACCGCGGTGACCCGGCGCGTCGTGAACGACCGGCCGTCCCGTACCCGTTCCACCTGGTACACGATCGGCACGCCCGGGCGGCCAGGGCGCAGGAAGTACGCGTGCAGCGAGTGCACCGGACGGTCGCCGTCCGTGGTGCGCCCGGCGGCGACCAGCGCCTGGCCCGCCACCTGCCCGCCGAAGACCCGCTGCAGGGACTCCTGCGGGCTCAGTCCACGGAAGATGTTGACCTCGATCTGCTCCAGGTCGAGCAGGTCGACGAGTCTCTCGGCCGGATTCGTCATGGGTGTCAGTCTCCCGTGCTCACAGCTGGCCGACATCGGTGACCCGGACGACCGCACGGCCCTCCGCGTCGGAGGCCGCGAGGTCGACCTCCGCGCTGATGCCCCAGTCGTGGTCGTCATTGGGGTCGTCGAAGATCTGGCGGACGCGCCAGAGCTTGTTCTGCGGCTCTTCCCGGATCACGAGCAGCTTCGGACCGCGGGCGTCGGGGCCGGTGCCGAGGTCGTCGTACTCGTCCCAGTACTTGTCCATCGACTCGCCCCAGGCCTGGGCGTCCCAGCCGGACTCGGCGTCCAGCTCGCCCAGTTCGTCGACCTGGTCGAGGGCGGCGAGCTCCACGCGGCGGAACATCGCGTTGCGGACCAGCACCCGGAAGGCACGCGCGTTGGTGGTGACGGGCTTGACCTCGTCGGCCTTCTCCTGAGCCTCCTCAGCGGTCATCTCCTCCGGGTTGGCCAGCTGCTCCCACTCGTCCAGCAGGCTGGAGTCGACCTGGCGCACCATCTCGCCGAGCCATTCGATCAGATCCTGCAAGTCCTCCGACTTGAGGTCGTCCGGAATGGTGTGGTCCAGGGTCTTGTAGGCACTCGCCAGGTAGCGCAGCACGATGCCCTCGGTGCGAGCCAGCTCGTAGAAGGACACCAACTCCGTGAAGGACATCGCCCGTTCGTACATGTCACGGATCACGGACTTCGGCGACAGCGGATGGTCGCCGACCCAGGGATGGCTCTTGCGGTACGTGTTGTACGCGTGGAAGAGCAACTCCTCCAGGGGCTTGGGGTAGGTGACGTCCTGGAGGCGCTCCATGCGCTCCTCGTACTCGACACCGTCCGCCTTCATCGCGGCCACGGCCTCGCCGCGCGCCTTGTTCTGCTGCGCGACGAGGATCTGCCGCGGATCGTCCAGGGTGGACTCCACGACCGACACCATGTCGAGGGCGTAGGACGGCGACTCCGGGTCCAGCAGTTCGAACGAGGCGAGCGCGAACGTGGACAGTGGCTGGTTGAGCGCGAAGTCCTGCTGGAGATCGACCGTGAGGCGGACGATGCGGCCCGTGGGGTCCGGCTCGTCCAGCTTCTCGACGATGCCGCCGTCCAGCAGCGAGCGGTAGATCGCGATCGCCCGCCGGATGTGCCTGAGCTGCTGCTTGCGCGGCTCGTGGTTGTCCTCCAGGAGGTGGCGCATCGCCTCGAAGGCATTGCCGGGCCGGGCGATCACCGACAGCAGCATCGTGTGCGTGACCCGGAACCGGGACGTCAGCGGCTCCGGCTCGGAGGAGATCAGCTTCTCGAAGGTGTTCTCCGTCCAGCCGACGAAGCCCTCCGGTGCCTTCTTGCGCACCACCTTGCGGCGCTTCTTCGGGTCGTCGCCCGCCTTGGCGAGTGCCTTCTCGTTCTCGATGACGTGCTCGGGTGCCTGCGCGACCACGAGCCCCGCCGTGTCGAAGCCGGCCCGGCCGGCCCGGCCCGCGATCTGGTGGAACTCACGGGCGCGCAGGGTACGCACACGGCTGCCGTCGTACTTGGTCAGAGCCGTGAACAGCACCGTGCGGATGGGCACGTTCACGCCGACACCGAGCGTGTCCGTGCCGCAGATGACCTTCAGCAGACCGGCCTGTGCCAGCTTCTCCACCAGCCGCCGGTACTTGGGCAGCATGCCGGCGTGGTGGACGCCGATCCCGTGGCGGACGTACCGGGAGAGGTTGCGGCCGAACTTCGTGGTGAAGCGGAAGTTGCCGATCAGCTCGGCGATCTGCTCCTTCTCCTCACGCGAGCACATGTTGATGCTCATCAGCGCCTGCGCCCGCTCCACGGCCTGCGCCTGGGTGAAGTGCACGATGTACACCGGCGCCTGCCTGGTCTGCAGCAGGTCGGTGAGCGTCTCCGTGAGCGGGGTGAACTTGTACTCGTAGGACAGGGGGACCGGGCGGGTCGCCGAGCGGACCACCGACGTGGGGCGGCCGGTGCGACGGGTGAGGTCCTTCTCGAAGAAGGAGACGTCGCCGAGCGTGGCGGACATCAGGACGAACTGCGCCTGCGGCAGTTCGAGCAGCGGGATCTGCCAGGCCCAGCCGCGGTCGCCCTCCGCGTAGAAGTGGAACTCGTCCATGACGACCTGGCCGACGTCCGCGTTCTTGCCGTCGCGCAGCGCGATGGAGGCGAGCACCTCGGCGGTGCAGCAGATGACGGGCGCGTCGGCGTTCACGGAGGCGTCGCCGGTGAGCATGCCGACGTTCTCGGTGCCGAACAGCTTGCACAGCTCGAAGAACTTCTCCGACACCAGCGCCTTGATCGGAGCTGTGTAGAAGGTGACCTCGTCCCGGGCCAGCGCGGCGAAGTGGGCGCCCGCGGCGATCATGGACTTGCCCGAGCCGGTGGGCGTCGACACGATCACGTTCGCACCCGAGACCGCCTCGATCAGCGCCTCCTCCTGGTGGGGGTAGAGCGTGAGACCGCGCTCCTGGGCCCACGACTCGAAGGCTTCGTACAGGGCGTCGGGGTCGGCGGTCGGCGGCAGCTGATCGATGAGGGTCACGCACCCATCTTGCCTGGCCTCCCGGCCGATGGGGGAATCGGCTGCGAGCAGGAAGATCACGGCAGCTACGCTGTGTCGCCGACGGAGCGTCAACGCACCCGGTCAACTGGACAGCGGCACACGAGGAATGGGGCGGGCAACGGCCATGATGGGACCAGCACACTCACTGTCGGGGGCCGCCGCCTGGCTCGGCGTCGGAGCGGCAGCCGCCGCGGCGGGCCACCCGATGCCCTGGCCGGTGCTCCTGGTCGGCGCGCTGATCTGCGCCGGCGCCGCGCTCGCCCCCGACCTCGACCACAAGGCGGCGACCATCTCGCGCGCCTTCGGACCGCTCTCCCGGTGGGTCTGCGAGATCGTGGACAAGCTGTCGTACGCCGTCTACAGGGCGACCAGAAAGCAGGGCGACCCGCGGCGCTCCGGCGGGCACCGGACGCTGACGCACACCTGGCTGTGGGCGGTCCTGATCGGCGGGGGCTGCTCGGCGGCGGCGATCACCGGGGGCCGGTGGGCGGTGCTGGCGATCCTGTTCGCGCACATGGTGCTGGCCATCGAGGGCCTGCTGTGGCGGGCGGCCCGCGGCTCGAGCAGCGATGTCCTGGTCTGGCTGCTGGCCGCGACCAGCGCGTGGATCCTGGCCGGCATCCTGGACAAGCCGGGCAACGGTTCCGGCTGGCTGTTCACCGCTCCCGGGCAGGAGTACCTGTGGCTGGGGCTGCCCGTCGTGCTGGGGGCGCTGGTGCACGACATCGGGGACGCGCTGACCGTCTCCGGCTGCCCGATCCTGTGGCCGATCCCCGTGGGCCGCAAGCGCTGGTACCCGCTGGGGCCGCCGAAGGCGATGCGGTTCCGGGCGGGCAGCTGGGTCGAGCTCAAGGTGCTGATGCCGGTGTTCATGCTGCTCGGCGGAGTGGGCTGCGCGGCGGCGCTCAACGTCATCTGACGGGCTCAGGTCATCCGACGGGCTCAGGCCGGCTCGCCACCCCCGCCCGGAGCGGATCCGCCGGTGGGCCCGCCGGTGGACCCGGCGTCCGCCCCGCCATACCGGCGCTCGAAACGCGCGACGCGCCCCTCGGTGTCGACCGTGCGGGCCTGGCCGGTGTAGAAGGGGTGGCTCTCCGAGGAGATCTCCACGTCGACGACGGGGTACGTCTCACCGTCGTCCCACTCGATGGTCCGGTCGCTGGTCGCGGTGGACCGGGTCAGGAAGGCGTACCCGGCGGCGCGGTCGCGGAAGACCACGGGGTGGTAGTCGGGGTGCTTGTCCTGCTGCATGGCGGCTCCTCGCACGGGGCGGTCGGCAGGCGTGCTGCGTCGGGCTCAGCCGTAGGTGTCCTCGTCCACGATGTGCATCGCGGCCTCCTCGGCGGAGGCGGCCGCGCCGTCGATGCCGACATCGGTGGCGACGAGGGCGGCCTCCTCGTCCTCGTGCGCCCCTTCGTCGGGGGCCACCAGACGGCCGGAGCGGAGGTCGCCGACCTCGTTGTCCAGGGGTTCGCCGTCGGTGTCCTCGGCGTCGCCGATACCGTCGCCGTCGGGGGCGGTGAGGTCGGGCAGCTCCTCGGCCAGGCGCTCGTCCAGGGACTCGCCCCGCCGGCGCTCGCCCGCCGTCACACCCGCGTGCTCCACCGCCCACGGCCGCTCGGGAGGGGACCAGCCGCGGTCCAGGGGGTCGTCGACACCGTCGTCGACGAGTGTGTCCTCCGCATCGAGCAGTCCCGCGTCGTCCTGGATCTCGGACGCATCGGGCTGGTATACGTCATCTCCCCATCCGTCGGTGCTGTCCACGGGTACCTCCAGCTGCTGGGCACGGCCCGTTCTCACCGCGTCCGTCGGCGGACCGCCGGGACGCGGGGCACAGGACTCACCCGGCGCGAACCGGACGGTGACCCGACGGTTCCCGGGCGCTCCCCAAGCCGGTGCCAGTCTCCAGCCTTCCACCCCGGTTCGGCACCGCGCAACGGCACGGGACCTGGCCCGGGAGTGCACACCCCGGCCCCGGCCCCGCACCGTCCGTCGGCAGCGCGCACGGCCCTTCCGGCCCCGCCCCAGGCCGCCCTGGCTCCCGCGGGATCACCCGTGCCAGGAACGCCACAGCGCCGCGTACGCGCCGTCCGCCCCGACCAGCTGATCGTGGCTGCCCAGCTCGCTGATGCGGCCGTTCTCCACGACGGCGATCACGTCGGCGTCGTGCGCGGTGTGCAGACGGTGGGCGATGGCCACCACGGTGCGACCGTCGAGGACGCGGGCCAGGGAGCGCTCGAGGTGCCGTGCCGCGCGCGGGTCCAGGAGCGAGGTCGCCTCGTCCAGGACCAGCGTGTGCGGGTCGGCCAGCACCAGCCGGGCCAGCGCGATCTGCTGGGCCTGGGCCGGGGTGAGCGCCAGCCCGCCCGAGCCGACCTCGGTGTCCAGGCCGTCGTCCAGCGCCCGCGCCCAGCCGTCGGCGTCGACCGCGCCCAGGGCGGCCCACAGCTCGGCGTCGGTGGCCCCGGTGCTGGCCAGCAGGAGGTTGTCGCGCAGGGAACCGACGAACACGTGGTGCTCCTGGTTGACCAGGGCGACGTGCGAGCGAACCTGCTCGGCGGGCATCCGGGAGAGTTCGGCACCGCCCAGGGTGATCCGGCCCTCCCGGGGAGCGTAGATACCGGCGAGCAGCCTGCCGAGCGTGGACTTGCCGGCCCCCGAGGGACCCACGAGAGCCAGCCGGGTGCCGGGCGCCACCTCCAGCGACACCCTGCGCAGGACGTCGACGCCCTCGCGGTAGCCGAAGTGCACCCGGTCCGCCTGAACGTCGCGCCCGTCCGGGCCCTGAGTGGCGTCCCCGGCGGCCGGCTCGATCTCGCGCACGCCGACCAGGCGGGCCAGCGACACCTGGGCGACCTGCACCTCGTCGTACCAGCGCAGGATGAGGTTGACCGGGTCGACGAGCATCTGCGCGATGAGAGCCCCCGTGGTGAGCTGCCCCACCCCGATCCAGCCGTGCAGCACGAAGAACCCGCCGACCATGAGGACCGAGCCGAGGACCGTGACATGAGTGGCGTTGATGACCGGGAAGAGCACGGACCGCAGCCAGAGCGTGTAGCGTTCCCAGGCCGTCCATTCCTTGATCCGGCGCTCCGACAGGGCGATGCGGCGCTCGCCGAGCCGGTGGGCCTCGACGGTGCGGCCGGCGTCCACGGTCTCGGCGAGCGCGGCGGCCACGGCGGCGTATCCGGCGGCCTCCGAGCGGTAGCCGGACGGAGCCCGCTTGAAGTACCAGCGGCACCCCGCCACCAGCAGCGGCACGGCCAGCAGCACGGCGGCCGCCAGCGGCGGTGCGGTGACCACGAGCCCGCCGAGCAGCAGCGCGGCCCACACGACCCCGATCGCCAGCTGCGGCACCGCCTCGCGCATGGCGTTGGCGAGCCGGTCGATGTCCGTGGTGATACGGGAGAGCAGGTCACCGGTGCCGGCCCGCTCCAGTACCCCCGGCGGCAGCCCGACCGACCGGACGAGGAAGTCCTCGCGCAGGTCGGCCAGCATCCGCTCGCCGAGCATCGCCCCGCGCAGCCGTACTTCGCGTACGAACACCGCCTGGACGATCAGCGCGAGCACGAACAGGCCGGTGGTCAGGCCCAGGTGCAGTTCGCGTGCCCCGTCGGAGACCCGCTCCACCAGCCCGCCCACCAGGTAGGGACCCGCCATGGAGGCCACCACGGCGACGGTGTTGACCGTGATCAGGATCCCGAAGGCACGGCGGTGCCGGCGGAACAGTTCGGCCACGTAGGCGCGTACGGTCGCCGAGGCGCCGACGGGCAGGGTGGTGGCCGTCGTCGGGGCCGCCGGGTCGTACGCCGGTGGCGCGACGCCGATCATGCGCTCTCCTCGATCTCTTCCAGCGCGCCCCGGAGGGCGGAGTGGTCGTCTTCCAGTGGTCCGGTCACGCGAGCCTCGTCGTCGGTCTCGCGGGTCACGACAGCCCGGTACCGGGGCTCGGTGTGCACCAGCTCGCGGTGCACGCCGACCGCCACGGCCTCGCCGTCGTGGACGAGGACGACCCGGTCCGCGCGGTCCAGGAGCAGTGGCGAGGAGGTGAACACCACCGTCGTGCGGCCGGTCCGCAGCGCGTGCACCCCGTCCGCGATCCGTGCCTCCGTGTGGGAGTCGACGGCGGACGTCGGCTCGTCCAGGACCAGTACCTCGGGGTCGGTGATCAGCGACCGGGCCAGTGCGAGCCGCTGGCGCTGGCCGCCCGAGAGCGAGCGACCGCGTTCGGTGATGCGGGCGTCCATCGGGTCGTTGGCGTCCAGCGAACCCTGGACGAGGGCCTCCAGGACATCCGCGCACTGCGCGGCTGCCAGCGCCGCCTCCGCCGCGACGGCACCGGACGCGGGCACGTCGAGCAGCTCACGCAGCGAACCGGACAGCAGTACCGGGTCCTTGTCCTGCACGAGGACGGCGGTGCGGGCGCTGTCCAGGGGCAGCTCGTCCAGCGGAACCCCGCCGAGCAGCACCGAGGGGCCCGGCTCGGTGGCGTGTCCGCCCAGCCGTTCGGCGAGCCGCCCGGCCGTGTCCGGGTCCCCGCAGACCACGGCGGTCAGCCGGCCGGAGGGAGCGAGCAGACCGGTCTCCGGGTCGTACAGCTCGCCGCCCGGCGTCTGCGCCGCGCGCGAGCCCCCGGCGTCCGTGGCGCGTTCCAGGGACAGCACGCGCGCGGCCCGTTTGGCGGACGGGCGCGAGAAGGAGTACGCCATGGCGATCTCCTCGAAGTGCCGCAGCGGATAGGCGAGGATCATCACCGAGCTGTAGGCGGTGACGAGTTCGCCGACGGTGATCCGGCCCGCGCGGGCCAGGTGGACGCCGTGCCAGACGACCGCGATCAGCAGCAGCCCGGGCAGCAGTACCTGGATCGCGGCGATCAGGGACCACATCCGGGCGCTGCGCACCGCCGCCCGCCGTACCTCCTGGGAGGCGCTGCGATAGCGGTCGAGGAACAACTCCTCGCCGCCGATGCCACGCAGCACGCGCAGACCGGCGACGGTGTCCGAGGCGAGTTCGGTGGCCCGGCCCGCCTTCTCGCGCTGCACGTCGGCGCGCCGCGTCGCGCGGGGCAGGAGCGGCAGCACGGCGAGCGCCACCACGGGCAGCCCCACCGCGAGCAGCACGCCGAGCGCGGGCTGGTAGACGAGCAGGGCGACGCAGACCACGACCACCGTCACCGCGGCCGCGGTGAAGCGCGAGACCGCCTCCACGAACCAGCCGATCTTCTCCACGTCACCCGTGGAGACGGCCACCACCTCGCCGGCGGCGACCCGCCGGGTCAGCGCGGAGCCCAGCTGTGCGGCCTTTCGGGCCAGCAGTTGCTGCACGCGGGCGGCCGCCGTGATCCAGTTGGTGACGGCGGTCCGGTGCAGGAAGGTGTCGCCGACGGCGATGCCCGCACCGCACAGCGCCATCAGCCCGCCGGTCAGGGCGAGGCGCGTGCCCGAGCGGTCGACGACGGCCTGCACGGCGAGCCCGACGCAGAACGGCAGTGCGGAGACGGAGACGAAGTGCAGCAGGCCCCAGGCCAGAGACTTCATCTGCCCGCCCAACTGGTTCCGCCCGAGCCACCACAGCAATCGGGGACCCGAACGCGCGTCGGGGACGCCCGGGTCGGGATACGGAAGGTCTTGAATCTGCATGGCGTATGACGTCCCAGGGGCTTGTGTCGGGGGGAGTCGGGAGTCCGGGGGAGTGAGACGGGGCAACAAACCGTGAAAGGTTCGCGTCGCAGCGTGGTCGAAAGCAAACGGTTTTCCAGGAGGGCGATGCGGGTGTGATGTCCGGAACCTTGTGCAATCAGACGGTACGGAGTGTCACCATGACCCGGTGCGGACGAACGGCGTACGGCGCGCGACGGCCCTGGCGGCGGCGCTCGGAACCCTGCTGACGGCCCTGACTGCCCTGGCTGCGCTGTCAGGGTGTGACTCGGCGGAGAACGGCGGAGCCCGGACCGCCGGGGAGCGCGGAGCCCCCGCCCGGGACCGGCACGGCAGCCCGGCCGCTGTCGGCACCACCCGCCTACCGGGCGTCGGCGAGGCCCTGCACCGGCGGATCCCCGCGGACTCCGGCCAGGTCGTGGTCGTCTACGGCCGGGGCGGCAACTCGGCCGACGCCACGCTGGTGCTGTACACCGAGCGGGGCACCGGCTGGGAACGGACCCGTAGTTGGCCGGCGCACAACGGAAAGAAGGGCTGGACCGTCGACCACCACATGGGGGACAACCGCAGCCCCGTCGGCGTGTACACGCTCTCCGACGCGGGCGGCGTGCTCGACGACCCCGGTGCCCGACTGCCGTACACCCGGGACGAGTCGTTCGCGGCCCCGCGCCAGTGGGCCGCGTCGCACTGGCACGACTTCGACTACGTCATCGCCATCGACTACAACCGGCTCAGGGGCACCCCGCCGAACGATCCGACCCGTCCCGAGGGCGAACACAGGGGCGGCGGCATCTGGTTGCACATGGACCACGGCAGCGGCACGTCGGCCTGCGTCAGCGTCTCGAAGGAGGCCATGGAGTACCTGCTGCGCACGCTCGACCCGGCCCGGCATCCGGTCATCGTCATGGGGGACCGGGCGCACCTGACGGCCTGATCCGCCCGGGCCTCATTGCGGCCGGGCCCAACTCCCCGTAGAACACCGGCCATGAGAAGCCGGATAGTCATGTCCATGCTCGCCGGACTCGCCCTCCTGGCGGGCGTCCTCCTGGGAGCGGCTCCCGCCCGGTCCGCCGACGTCCCCGCCGAGTTCGGCACCGACTGGCACGACCCCGTGACCGCCGCCCCGCCGGTCACCGCACCGCACACCAGGTCCTGCCGCGTCACCCTCGCCGAGGCGCAGTTCCGGGACTTCACCCCGTACAAGGGCACCTACACGCCCCCCGAGGGATGCGGCGACCGCTGGAGCAAGATCGTGCTGCGGCTCGACGGCAAGGTGAAGGGCCGCCAGTACGACCGGCTCGGCTATCTGCACGTCGGCGGCGTGGAGATCCTGCGCACCTCCACGCCGGAGCCGTCGCCGGACGGCATCGAATGGTCCGTGGCGAAGGACGTCACGCGCTACAGCTCCACCTTCCGCGACCCGCAGGCCGTCGACATGCTCATCGGAAACGTCGTCGACGACACGTACACGGGCGTCATCGACGTCAAGGTCACGCTGACCTTCTACGCGGGCCGTCCCGCCGCCACCGTCCCCGACCGCGTCCTCACCCTCACCGACACGGCCGCCGGGACCACTCTCACCACCCCGCGCAACAGCGAGCGGGTCGTCGCCGAGGTGTACGCCACCGGATCCGGCGGCGGTTGCGAGGAGTTCTGGTACCTCGCCGCCCCCGACCCGGCGCCGTACTCCTGCAAGGCGGCAGGCGGCCCGTACCGCGAGGTGCAGGTCAGGGTCGACGGCCAACTGGCCGGAATCGCCGCGCCGTTCCCGAACGTGTGGACCGGCGGCTGGTCCAACCCCTTCCTCTGGTACGTCGTCCCGGGCCCGCGCGCCTTCGACGTGCGGCCGGTCGAGTACGACCTCACGCCCTACGCGGGCATCCTCGACGACGGCCGTCCGCACCGCGTCGAGGTCTCCGTGGTCGGCGTCCCCGCGGGACAGACGGGCTGGAGCACTCCCGTCAACGTCCTGGTCTGGCAGGACGCGGGCCGGGCGCACGTCACCGGCGGGCTCACCGTGCACAAGGAGGGTGACGTCAGGAACTCCTCGACCTACACGCCCGGTTCGGACCACCGCGTGGACACCGGCGCCGGTCACCGGCTCACCGTCGCCGGATACGTCGACACCTCGCACGGCCGCGTGACGACCACCGTCAGCCGGACGCTGGCCAACACCTCCGCGCACCGGTGGACCGACGGCGAGACGACCGACGGACTCTACGCCACCTGGACGGACGACGAGTCGGTCACGATCGACGGTCGCGGACCCGCCCGGACGACGCACACGCACCGGACGTACACGATGAACGGCACCACCGCGATCGGTGCCGACGACCGGCTGCGTACCGTGCTCACGCTCGGCGACAGGGCTGCGGTGACCGAGATCCGCGGCGGCAGGCGCACGGCGTGGTCACGGCTCGACGACACGTACACCGGCGACGCCACGTACACCCTCGACGTCCCGCGCGACCAGCGCCACGCGGTCGCCACGACGAGCGAGCGCTACCGGCTCCGCGGCTCGGACGGCTGCTACGACCGCTCCCTGACGACCGTCCAGGGGGTGCTGACCGAGGACATCAGCCGCTGCTGAGCCACCGCCGGAGAACCGCGTTCAGCAACGCCCGGCCGTCGCCCCGTCCACGAGCGTGTCCAGCAGGTCGCCGAGCACCTCGCGCTGTTCGTCCGTCAACGGCGCGAGAATCTCCCGCGCGGCCGACCGGCGGGCGCCGCGCAACTCATCGAGGGCCTTGTGGCCGGCCTCCGTCAGCTCTATCCGGGTCACCCGCCGGTTCGTCGGGTCGGCCACCCGGCGCACCCTGCCGCTCGCCTCCAGCCCGTCGACCAGGGTGGTCACCGCGCGCGGTACCACCTCGAGGCGCTCGGCGAGGTCCGCCATCCGCGGCGGAGAGCCGTAGTGCGCCAGGGTGCGCAGCAGCCGCGACTGGGCCGGGGTGATGCCCAGGTCACGCTGTTCCAGATGGTGCTTCTGGATGCGGTGCACCCGTCGCGTCAGCCGCAGCAACTGCTCGGCGAGCAGGCCCTCGGGGTCGGGGGTGGTCATGCGGGAACAATATCAGGATGCCGTTCATTGTGAGTATAGGTAACAATGGCCCGAGACCCGATCCGCCGGCCGTCGTCGGCCGGTCCTGACCCGGTCTCGACACCGACGCCCGCTCACCTCCGTAGGAGCCCATGCATCCCGACCGTGAAGCCTCCTGGACCCCACCTGCCGACGCCAGGGAACAGCCCCGGCAGGTGCGCCGCATTCTGAAACTCTTCCGCCCCTACCGCGGCCGGCTCGCGGTCGTCGGCCTGCTGGTCGGCGCCTCGTCGCTGGTCTCGGTCGCCACGCCGTTCCTCCTCAAGGAGACCCTCGACGTCGCGATTCCCGACCGCCGCACCGGACTGCTGAGCCTGCTCGCGCTCGGCATGATCCTCAGCGCTGTTCTCAGCAGCGTCTTCGGCGTGCTGCAGACCCTGATCTCCACGACCGTCGGCCAGCGCGTCATGCACGACCTGCGCACCGCCGTCTACGGCCGTCTGCAGCGCATGTCGCTGGCCTTCTTCACCCGCACCCGCACCGGCGAGGTGCAGTCCCGCATAGCCAACGACATCGGCGGCATGCAGGCCACCGTGACCTCCACCGCCACCTCGCTGGTCTCCAACCTCACCAGCGTGGTCGCCACGATCGTCGCGATGGCCGCCCTCGACTGGCGCCTGACCCTCGTCTCGCTGCTCCTGCTGCCGGTGTTCGTGTGGATCAGCCGCCGCGTCGGCAACGAACGCAAGAAGATCACCACCCAGCGCCAGAAGCAGATGGCCGCGATGGCGGCCACGGTCACCGAGTCGCTCTCCGTCAGCGGCATCCTGCTCGGCCGCACGATGGGCCGCGCCGACTCTCTGACGGCCTCCTTCGCCGAGGAGTCCGAGCGGCTGGTCGACCTGGAGGTGAGGTCCAACATGGCCGGCCGCTGGCGGATGGCCGTCATCACCATCGTCATGGCCGCCATGCCCGCCGTCATCTACTGGACCGCCGGGGTGGCCCTCCAGATGGGCGGCCCGCAGACCTCGCTCGGCACGATCGTCGCCTTCGTCTCCCTCCAGCAGGGCCTGTTCCGCCCGGCCGTGAGCCTGCTGTCGACCGGCGTGCAGATCCAGACCTCGCTGGCGCTGTTCCAGCGCATCTTCGAGTACCTCGACCTGCCGATCGACATCACCGAACGGGAGCGGCCCGTCCACCTCGACCAGGTCAAGGGCGAGGTCCGCCTCGAAGACGTCGAGTTCCGCTACGACGGCAAGGGCAGCCCCGTCCTCGACGGCGTCGACATCACCGTCCCGGCCGGCGGCAGCCTGGCGATCGTCGGCCCGACCGGCGCGGGCAAGTCCTCGCTCGGCTACCTGGTGCCCCGGCTCTATGACGTCACCGGCGGCCGCGTGACCCTGGACGGCGTCGACGTCCGCGACCTCGACTTCGACACCCTGGCCCGCGCGGTCGGCGTCGTCTCCCAGGAGACCTATCTCTTCCACGCCTCGGTCGCCGACAACCTCCGCTTCGCCAAGCCGGACGCCACCGACGAGGAACTGCACGCGGCGGCGAAGGCGGCCCAGATCCACGACCACATAGCCGCGCTGCCGGACGGCTACGACACGGTCGTCGGCGAGCGCGGCCACCGCTTCTCCGGCGGCGAGAAGCAGCGGCTGGCCATCGCCCGCACCATCCTGCGCGACCCGCCGGTGCTCATCCTCGACGAGGCGACCAGCGCACTGGACACCCGTACGGAGGCCGCCGTCCAGGACGCCATCGACGCCCTCTCGGCCAATCGGACGACGCTCACCATCGCCCACCGCCTGTCCACCGTCCGGGCCGCCGACCAGATCGTGGTGCTGGACTCCGGACATGTGGCCGAGCGGGGAACGCACGAGGAACTGCTGGAGCTGGACGGCCGGTACGCGGCCCTGGTCCGCCGGGACGCGCAGTTGGAACCGACTAGCTGAAGATATGCCCGTATTAACCCATATATGCCGGGATTGTGACGGTATGCAAGCTACCGTGCCCGCATGCAGACGAACACTCCGCCACGGAGAACCACCCGACTGACACGCCGGGGCCGTATCGCCCTCGTCGTGACCGGCGCCGTCCTGGCCGGCACCGCCGTGGCGGTGCCGCTGCTCGTTCTGGACGACGAAGTCCCCGCCCGGACCATGACCCTGGTGATCCCGGAAGGCTCGCGCGCGAACCAGGTCTACGAGGCCGTCGACAAGGCCTTCGCCCTGCCCACAGGCACCACCAGGAAGTCCCTCGGCAAAGCCGGACTGAAGCTGCCGAACCAGGCCCAGGGCAACCCGGAGGGGTACCTCTACCCGGCGACCTACCCGATCGGCGAGAAGGCGACCCCGCAGTCACTGCTGCAGTCCATGGTCGACACCGCCAACCAGAAGTTCAACAGGGCGCCGGTCGCCGCCGGTGCGCAGCACCACGCCATGAACGTCTACCAGACGGTCGTCATCGCGAGCATCGTCCAGGCCGAGGCCGCCTCCAAGGCCGAGATGGGCAAGGTGGCCCGGGTCATCTTCAACCGGCTCCAGCGCGGCATGCCACTGCAGATGGACTCCACCATCAACTACGCCCTGGACCGCAGATGGGTCCGGCCGAGCACGGACGACACCCGTATCGAGAGCCCTTACAACTCCTACCAGCGCATGGGTCTGCCGCCCACCCCGATCGACAACCCCGGCCCGGAGGCGATGCGCGCGGCCACCAACCCGGTGCCGGGCGACTGGCTGTACTTCGTCACCGTCAAACCCGGCGACACCCGCTTCACCACCGACTACACCGAACACCAGCGCAATGTGGCCGAGTTCAACGCGATGCAGGAGGGCAAGGCGCAGCCATCGAGTCCGGGCCGCACCCCTCAGCCCTCGCCGAGCGTCCCCGCGCAGCAGCAGCAGCAGCAGCAGCAGCAGCAGCAGCAGCCCCAGCCCCAGCCCCAGCTTTCGCAGTCCCCCCAGTGAGCGGGCGCGCGTTCACGCGGCGACGGGCTCCGCGGTCAGCAGCCGCCTGATGTCCCGCACCGCCGCGCGTCCCGCCCGGTTGGCGCCGATGGTGCTGGCCGACGGCCCGTACCCGACCAGGTGAATACGCCGGTCACCGACCGCGCGCGTCCCCTCGACCCGGATCCCGCCGCCCGGCTCGCGCAGCCGCAGCGGCGCCAGATGCTCGAGGGCGGCGCGGAAGCCGGTCGCCCACAGGATGACGTCGGCGGCCACCTTCCGTCCGTCCCGCCACTCCACACCCTCGGGAGTGAAGCGGTCGAACATCGGCAGCCGGTCCAGGACGCCGTCCCGCAGCCCCTGCCGGATCGCGTCGTTGAGCGGCAGCCCCGTGACCGAGACCACGCTCCTGGGCGCCAGCCCCTGCCGCACCCGCTCCTCCACCAGCGCGACCGCGGCCCGGCCCGCTTCCTCTCCGAACGGCCCCTCACGGAAGACGGGCGGCCGACGGGTCACCCAGGTGGTGGCGGCCGCGTACGGCGCGATCTCCAGCAGGTGCTGGGTGCCAGAGGCGCCCCCGCCCACCACGACCACCCGCTGCCCGGCGAACTCCTCGGGTCCCGCGTACTGCGCGGTGTGCAACTGCCGTCCCCGGAAGCTCTCCTGACCGGGGTAGCGCGGCCAGAACGGCCGGTCCCAGGTGCCGGTGGCGTTGATCAGCGCCCGCGTCGACCACGTACCGTCCGAGGTCTCCACCAGCAGCCGCCCGCCCTCGCCCTCGCGCACGGCGCGTACGTGGACGGGCCGCCGCACCCGCAGGTCGAACATCCGCTCGTACCTGTCGAAGTACTCCCCGACGACGTCGGCCGACGGCCGCGCCGGATCGGCCTCCGTCAGCTCCATCCCCGGCAGGGAGTGCATCCCGTGCACCTTGCCGTACGTCAGCGACGGCCAACGGAACTGCCAGGCACCGCCCGGAGCGGGGGAGTGGTCGAGCACGACGAAGTCGCGGTCCGGCTCGAAGCCCGTGCGCCGCAGGTGATAGGCGCCGGCCAGACCAGCCTGGCCGGCGCCTATGACGACCACGTCGACCTCACGCGTGTTGTTCACGGTTGTACGAACATCGAGGCGGCCGGGGATCTTCCCGGGCGGGTGAGGTGGCGACCGGTGACGTGTGAAACCCGGCGTACGGGTCAGGATGGGGGCATGCCAGCCGCCTTCACCACACGAGTGCAGCACGTCGCCACCGGTTCCCGGGAGCGGGTCGTGGACCTCACCCGCGACTGCGAGGCCTTCCTCGCGGAGGTGGCGGCCGGCCGCGACGGCCTTCTGAACCTCTTCGTCCCGCACGCCACCGCCGGCATCGCCATCATCGAGACGGGTGCTGGCAGTGACGACGACCTCCTGGCCGCCCTGCACACCCTGCTCCCCGCCGACGACCGCTGGCAGCACCGCCACGGCAGCCCCGGCCATGGCCGCGACCACGTCCTCCCCGCGATCGTCCCCCCGCACGCGACCCTGCCGGTGATCGGCGGACGACTGGAACTGGGCACGTGGCAGTCGGTGTGCCTGGTGGACACCAACCGGGACAATCCAGACAGGAAGGTCCGCCTGTCGTTCCTGGGTTGAGGCGGTGGCAGACGTGCTCGTCCTGTGGATTGAAACAAATCGTGCTAAACTTACCGGCAGTTGCAGTTGTGGTTCCCGAAACTTCAAGTGCCTCGGCGACCGTATGTCGTCGGGCATTTTTGTATCTCCGGTGCTTATCCGGACGGGCTTCATTGTGGCAACGCAGGGGTCCGCATGGTGTGGGCCCGCGGGCACTGCCCCAAGGGGATATCGAAATGGCTACTGGCACTGTCAAGTGGTTCAACTCGGAAAAGGGCTTCGGTTTCATCGAGCAGGACGGCGGCGGCCCGGACGTCTTCGCCCACTACTCGAACATCGCCACCCAGGGCTACCGTGAGCTCCAGGAAGGTCAGAAGGTGAACTTCGACATCACGCAGGGCCAGAAGGGTCCGCAGGCGGAGAACATCACCCCCGCCTGACGTCGAAGCGTACGAGATATCTGGGGTCCTGCCTTGCGGCGGGGCCCCAGATATTTGTTTCTGTATTCCGCTGGAATTATTTCTGTCCTACATCTGGCTCGTTCTTGCGATTCATCCGGCTCGTTCCTGTCGGAAATTCCTCGATGCGCGCCCTGTCGAGGAAGGTTCTCCATGAGCCGCTCAGCTCGCACGAATGACCGCTTCCGTCCCCAGCAGGAGTTCGCGCTGCCGGACACCGTCACCCCGGCCCTGCCCGCGGTCGCGACCTTCGGTGAACTGGACATGCCGGTCGAGTTGCTGAAGATGCTCACCGGTCACGGCCTGAACGAGCCGTTCCCGATCCAGGCCGCCACGTTGCCGAACTCTCTCGCAGGGCGCGACGTCCTGGGCCGTGGGCGCACCGGATCGGGCAAGACGCTCGCCTTCGGCCTGGCGCTCCTCGTGCGCACGAGCGGGCAACGTGCCGAGGCGCGGAAGCCGCTGGCCCTGATCCTCGTCCCCACGCGCGAGCTGGCCCAGCAGGTCACCGAGGTGCTCGCCCCGTACGCCCGGTTGCTCAAGCTCCGGCTGGCCACCGTGGTCGGCGGCATGTCGATCGGCAGGCAGGCCGGCGCACTGCGTACGGGGGCCGAGGTGGTCGTCGCGACCCCCGGCCGCCTCGCGGATCTCGTCGAGCGCAAGGACTGCCGCCTGGACCGGGTGAAGATCACCGTCCTGGACGAGGCCGACCAGATGGCGGACATGGGTTTCCTGCCGCAGGTCACCGAGCTGCTGGACCAGGTGCGTCCGGACGGCCAGCGCATGCTGTTCTCGGCCACGCTGGACCGCAACATCGATCTCCTGGTCCGTCGTTACCTCCATGACCCGGTCGTCCATTCGGTCGACCCGTCGGCGGGCGCGGTCACCACGATGGAGCATCACGTGCTGCAGGTGCACGGCGCCGACAAGTACGCCACCGCCACAGAGATCGCTGCTCGCGAGGGGCGCGTGCTCATGTTCCTGGACACCAAGCACGCTGTCGACCAGTTCACCAAGCACCTGCTGAGCAGCGGCGTGAAGGCCGCGGCGCTGCACGGCGGCAAGTCGCAGCCCCAGCGCACCCGCACCCTGGAACAGTTCAGAACCGGCGACGTCACGACGCTGGTGGCCACCAACGTCGCGGCTCGGGGCATTCACGTCGACGACCTCGATCTCGTCGTCAACGTCGACCCGCCCAACGACCACAAGGACTACCTGCACCGCGGTGGCCGGACGGCCCGCGCCGGCGAGTCCGGCAGCGTCGTCACGCTGGTCCTGCCCGGCCAGCGCCGGGACATGGCCCGGCTCATGTCCGACGCGGGCATCAGGCCGCAGATCACGCGGGTCCGCTCCGGCGAGGCCGAGCTGAGCCGCATCACCGGCGCCCAGGCTCCCTCCGGTGTCCCCGTCGCCGGCAGCGGGCCGGCCGCGGAGCGCCCGAAGCGCGGCGGTGCTCCGTTCCGTGGCCTCGGCACCCGTCCGGGACGGGCCGACGGCGGTGGCGGGTCCCGCCGCTCCGCCGAGGCCCGCCAGATCGCCGAGGCCCGCAAGGCCGCCCGGGTCCGCCGTGGCGCGTAGGCCGGCCCGGCCCGTCCGACCGGGGCCGTACAGGAACGGCGTCGTCAGCGGCGCGGACGCTCCAGAGTGAGCAGCAGGCCCTCGACCGCACCAGGCCCTATGCGGCCCTTGACGTCCGCGGACGTGATCGCCTTGAGGGCCCAGCCGTCCTCGGCGTGCTTGTTCAGAACCTTCTCCAGCTTGTCGCTGTCCAGCGCGTCTCCGATCAGTGACTCGCGGAAGGTGACGACCTTGTATTCGAGTGCGTAGGGGTTGCTCATGGCTGGGGCCTTCCCGTGGATGGATCGCCTGACGGAACCGTTGCCTGACGGAACCGGGGACAGCCAATCACCGTTCGGCGGTGCCCCACACGGCGGGGTGGGGGTCATGTCGGGGAGGTGGGCCGGTACCGCGTCAGCCCTGCGCCGGCACGTCCCAGCGGACGCGCACAGCCGGGGGCTTGCGGAAGACCAGGCCGCTGGGCGCGGTGGGCGAGGCCGGATCGAGCCGCAGGCCCGGGAGGCGGTCGAGGAGCGCGCCGAGGCAGGCGCGGGTTTCCAGGCGGGCGAGGTGGGCGCCCAGACAGAAGTGCGGGCCGTGCGCGAAGGCCAGCTGGAGGCGGGAGTTGCCCCGTCGCAGGTCGAAGCTGTCGGGGTCCTGGAAGATCTCTGGGTCGCGGTTCGCGCCGGCGAGCGAGACGACCACCAGATCACCGCGCCGCACGTCGGCCCCGCCGATCGTCACATCGGCCGTCGCGTAGCGGTCCACGACCGCCGCGGCGGGTTCCAGGCGGAGCGATTCCTCGATCGCCGCGTCGATCAGGTCCGGATCGGCACGCACGAGGGCGAGTTGACCAGGGTGTGCCAGCAAGTGCAGTACGGCGTTCGCGATCATGCCCTCGGTGGTCTCGATGCCGCCGAACATCAGCACGGCGGCGTTGGCGACCACCTCCGGCAGTTTCAGGCGCTTGCTCTCGGCCGCCGTGACCAGCAGCGACGTGTCGCCTCCCGCCGCGACCGTCGCCTCGACGCTTCCTCGCAGCTGCTTGAACGCCGTGGCCCCGGCGGGGTTCGCCGGCAGCCCGGCGGTGATGTCGGAGACGGCACTCACGATGGCGTCGTACCAGGAGAGCACCGCCTCGGCGTCCGCGCCGACCAGGCCCAGCGACTCGGCGACGACGGCGACGGCCAGCGGCCCGGCCACCTCCCGGCGCAGTTCGGCGCTGCCACGGGGCTGGATGCCTGCCACGAGCCGGGCGGCCTCCTGTTCCACGAACCCGGTGAACCGGTCGTGTACATCGTGCGCGCGGAACGGGTCGGTGAAGGGGGCGCGGTGCCGCTTGTGCTCGGCGCCCTCCAGGGAGAGCATGCTCGGACCGACCACCCGGGCGGTGGAGAAGCGGGGATCGTCCACCGTGAAGGTCGCCGCGTCGCGCATCACGCGCAGTGCGAGATCACGCCGGGTCACCAGCCAGCCGCCCAGCACGGGCAGCCACGAAACCGGTTCGCGGGCGCGCAGCAGGGCCAGCCGCGGGTGGGGGTCGTCCGCCAGCTCCGTGAGCGTGGTCGCGGAGCCGAGCGGAAACCGGCGCGCCGTCACCATGGAAGCTCCCCCTGTCCCCGTTCCTGGAATTCCGGTCTCCCCGGAGCCCACTCAGAGCGTATGCGTCCGCGGCTGTCCCTGGTGTGGGCGAAGCGACCCCCGGTGTTATTCAATGAGGTGTGCGGTCAGGGATCTCGGGGCCCCGTCGCACGAGTCCGAGTACGGTCCCGGCGCTGTGCCGGGGACTGCTGAGAGAACCGCATGGACTCCACACCCTCCCCTTCGTCCTCCTCGCCGTTCGACCTGGTCAGCAGCGCCCTGGGGCGCTACATACCGCGCGGTGGAGCGGCGGCGGCCGCCGGTCCCGCCGAGGCGCAGGGCGACCGCGCCCCCCGCCGGCGCATACCCGACGACCTGGCGGTCGGCCGTCAGGACCAGATTCTCGGCGCGGTCAACCTGGACAGGGATCTGAGGATCACCCGCCGTAATCTGGACGCCCCTGTGTTCGCGGGTCTGGACCCCGTGGTCGGGAGTCCCTTCGTCGATCTCCTGCCCCCCAGGGACGTACCGCCGGTCACACGGCGGTTGCGGCAGGTCCTGGAGACCGGTGAGGCGCACGTCGCCCGGATCCAGCGCCTGCGGCGCGGCGACGGGTCGGAGCTGGTGGTCTCGCTGAGCATCCTGCCCGCCGCGGTGCCTCAGGAGGGCCTGACCGTCTCCGTGATCGCCATGGCCAGGAGGCTGCACCTGTACGCCGCCGAGACCGCGATCGGCACCTCGCTGGACATCGGCGAGACCGCGCAGTCGCTGGCGCAGTCCCTGCTGGCCTGGGGAGACGTGGCCGCCGTCGATCTCGACTTCGCCGTGTGGACGGGCGAGGGAGTCTCCGGGCGGGGGCAGGGGCGCATCCGGCTGCGGCGGGCGGCCCTGGTGCCGGACCGGGCGTGGCCCGAGGGCTACGTGACTCCGGGCGGCGATCTTCCCAGCGACGCGAGTCGCCTGCTGGCGCAGGCGGTACGGCGGGACGACGCCCCGCAGGCCATCGTCATACCCGACCGGGAGGCGGTCGAGCGGGTGCTCGGCAGTGCACGGGTGACGCGTGCCCTGGTGCCCGGTGACCCGTCGGCGGGTGTGGCGTGCATACCGCTGGTCCTGGACGGCGCGCCGCCCGTCGTGCTGGGCCTGGCGGAGGTGTGGCGGCGGGCGGACTGCCCCTTCCGCGACAACGAACTGTTCGACCTCCAGGAACTGGTGGCCAGGACCGCCCATCACGTCGACCTGGCCCGTCAGCACCAGCGGGAGCACACACAGGTGCTGGCGTTGCAGCGCCGGCTGCTGCCCCGGACCGGCGGCGACACCGTCGAGATCGCCAGCGTCTACCAGCCCGCCACGCCCGACAGCGCGGGCGTCGGCGGCGACTGGGTGAACAGCTTTCCGCTGCCGGACGGCCGTACCGCGCTGGTGGTCGGTGACGTCGTCGGGCACGGCCTGGGAGCCGCGGCGACCATGGGCCAGCTGAGTATGGAGGCCCGCGCGCTGCTGTCCGCGGGGCTGGCGCCCGACGAGGTGCTGGAGCACCTGGACGAGACCGTGACGCTGCTGGACGACGCGGAGTCCGGGCTGGCGGCCGGCTACAGCGCCCTCGGATCGACCTGCTGTATCGCCCTCTACGACCCCGTCGGCCACCATGTGACGCTGTCCAGCGCCGGCCACCTCCCCCCGGTCCTGGTCTCCCCGGACGGGCACGCGGGGCCGCTCCCGGTCCGCCCTCATCCCGGCCTGGGAGCCGAGTTCGCGCTGCGGGAGCCGTTCGACGTGTACACGTTCGGCGCACCCCCGGGCTCGCTGCTCGCCCTCTTCACCGACGGCCTGGTGGAGGATCCGGCCGTGTCGATCGACGAGGGCATCGGCGGGCTGGCGGACGCCGTGTCCACGGTGCACCCCTGGGACTCCCTGCAGCAGGCGGCACGGCACGTCGTCTCCGCGCTGGCACCGGTGCCCCAGCGCGACGATGTGACCTTGCTGCTCGCGCGGATGATCGGCTACCGCAAGGGGGACACCGCGACCTGGCGGCTGCCCGCCCGCGACGACGCCCCCGCCCGTGCCCGCGCGCACGTCTCCGCGCTGCTGCGGCACTGGCGCATCAGGGACGCCACCCGGGACAACGTGCTCCTGCTGGTCAGCGAGCTGGTCACGAACGCCGTGCGCTTCGCCACCGGTCCCATCACGGTACGGCTGATCAGGTCCGGTCACGGCCTGCTGTGCGAGGTGGGCGACACCGGCAACGGCAGGCCGCGTCTGGGCCAGGGCGGCCTCCTCGACGACGGCGGCCGTGGCCTGCACATCGTGCACAGGCTCACCACCCGGTGGGGGGTGCGGTGGACGGACACCGGCAAGGTGGTCTGGGCGGAAGTCGCGAGGTGACGCGGCTGCGGGCGGGGGCGCGGCGGCGTGGGGGAGCGGCGCGTTCGCCGGCACGGGTTAGAGCCACTCCCCTTCCAGGGCGGTGGCGGTCAGGCCCGGTGCCGCCGCGTACAGGACGGCGCGACTGCCCGGCTTCTGCCCGGCGTCGTGCGCCCGGCGCATGATGTCGAACACGGCGGCGCCTCCGCGGTTGCCGCTGGTGTAGCTGTCCCGGCTGTGGTCCAGCAGCCCCGACGGCCACGCCTCGGGCATCGTCTGCTCCATGTACTCCAGCACCCGGGTCCCGCCGGGGTGCGCGAGCAGCACGTCGGGGTGCCAGGAGTCGGGGTCGTCCTGGTATCGGACGCGCAGCCACTCCCACATCGCGGTGACCGTCTCCTGTACGGCGCGCGGCCCGCGCCGGTCCATCACGAAATGGGTGCCGTCCGCCCGCGTCTCCAAACGGTGCAGGTCCTGGGTGCCGGGCAGGGTGTGGTGCCAGGCGGAGTCCAGCCGCAGTACCGACTCGCGCCGCGGGCGGCCCGTGACCACCGCGGCGACCGCGGTGTCCGCGAACAGCAACCGGACGATCAGGGACTCGAGGGTGTCGTCCGCGGGCTGGTAGGTCGTGCTCAGCGCCTCCGCGATCACGACCAGGACCACCCGGTCGGGATCCGAGGCCACGAGATCCGCCGCCAGTGCCAGGGAGCGGGTCCCCGCTATGCAGGCCCACTGCGTGGCCGGCAGCAGCATCACGTCGCTGCGGAGCGGAAGCCTGTTGGCCAGGGCGATGTCCAGACCCGGCAGTGCCGGGGTGGTGGAGTGACTGGTGATCAGGCAGTCGACGTCCGCGACGTCCAGCCCGGCGATCTGCAGGGCCCCGCGCGCCGCGTGCTCCCCGTAGGCCTGTACGGCCTCCCAGGCCGGCGCGGTGCGCTCCTGGACGGTCTGCGGCGCGGGTATCGCCTCAAGTGCGGCGATCACGCGGTCCGTATCCTGCTGGGTGAACCCGTCGCGCGCCAACGCCTCTTGGGCCGCCCCGATGCCGACAGCCCGCAGGCCACCGCCGTCGCCGGGTGCCACGGCGGCCTCCAGCGGCAGCATCCACCCGCGGGTCTCGATGCCCGTGCCGGCCGCGATGCCGTCGATCCGCGGCGCCCACGCCGCATGCGGATGCCGGTCGCGCACCTCCGCCACGATCTGGCTTGTCTCCACGGCGTGCTTGCCGTGTATCACGGCAGGAGGACAGAGGTAAGCGGCCATAGTGTGGCACCTTTCCGGAGGAAATAAGCAGGAATGTCACGAGTGATGTGGCATGGGTCACTCTGGGACGTCGAACCCAAGGGGTTGCCGACGGACTCCACTTCGGGAGCCGGTATGCGCGTCGAGCATGGACGCTAAATGGACATTTCCGCTGTGATGCAGACAACTTAGGCGCACTTTGGGGCGCGTGACACGGCACACACCACCGAGGCAGCGCTCCGCAGAGCGGCTACGCAAGCCTTACCTGACTTACGGTCAGCCAGGACGTGTCTCCCCGGGAGTGCGGCTCAGCGGCCCGATGTCGTCTTCGGGCCGGGCCGTGGTTCAGTCGCTGAGGTAGGCCAGTTCGGGGAAGTGGTGCTGGTAGGCGTCCAGCAGGCGTTTCGCGACGGTGTACGAGTCGATCAGTGGGTGGATCGTCAGTGCCCTGAGCGCGTGGGCGCGGTCGGTGGTGGTGGCGGCGTGGATCACCGCTCGCTCGGCGGCTTTGACCGCGTGGACCAGGCCCTGGCCGTGGTCCGGCAGGGGGGCTCCGGTGATGGGCCGGGCGCCGTTGGCGTCCACGTGGCAGGGGACCTCGATGACGGCGTCGTCGTCCAGGGCGGGGATCCGGCCGCAGTTGCGGACGTTGAGCACCAGGGTGGTGCGCTCGTCCAGGGCGATGGCCCGCATGAGCGAGAGGGCGACCTGCTCGTATCCGCCGGATTCCAGGTCGCACGAGTCCCGTTCGCCCATGCCGACGGCGTCGCGGTTCTCGGCCATGTAGGTGGTTTCGCGCTCCAGGCGGGTGGCGTCCCACGCGTTCCAGGCGGCGCGGGGAGCGGGCGAGCCGACGGCGACGGTGCCCAGGGACTCGTAGAAGCGCTGCTGCTGTGAGTGGAGGAAGGCTCCGCGCGTCTGGTCGGCGGCCCGCGCGGAGCCGACCGACTCCCGGTGGAAGTAGTAGTAGTGCAGGTACTCGTTGGGCAGCGCGCCCAGCGTGCGCAGCAGGTCGGCGCCGAAGAGCTTGCCCTCCTCGAACGAGGTCAGCGCGGCCTCGTCCGCGAACAGGGACGGCAGCAGATCCCGGCCGTCGGCGTACAGGCCGCACAGCCAGCCCAGGTGGTTCAGGCCCACGTAGTCCAGGCGGGTGCGGGCCGGGTCGACGCCGAGCGCGCCGGCCACGCGCCGGCCGAGGCCCACGGGAGAGTCGCAGATCCCGATCACACGGTCGCCCAGGCGGGCGGTCATCGCCTCGGTGACCATGCCGGCGGGGTTGGTGAAGTTGATGACCCAGGCGTCGGGCGCCAGGGCGGCGATGCGACGGGCGATCCCGAGCGCCACCGGGATGGTGCGCAGCCCGTAGGAGATACCGCCCGCGCCGACGGTCTCCTGGCCCAGCACGCCTTCCGCCAGGGCGATCCGCTCGTCCGCCGCCCGGCCGGCGAGCCCGCCCACGCGGATGGCGGAGAACACGAAGTCGGCCCCGGTGACCGCCTCGTCCAGGTCGGTGGTGACGGTGACCGCGGGCGGGTCGGGGCACCCGGCCGCCTGGTCGGTGAGGACCCTGCTGATGGTCGTCAGCCGGGAGGCGTGCAGGTCGTACAGGGTCACCTCGGTGACGCGTCCTTCACCACGGTCGCCCAGCAGCGCCCGGTAGACGAGCGGGACCCTAAAGCCCCCGCCGCCCAGGATCGTGAGTCTCATACTTCGACCACCTCAACTCCCGCCTCGCGCAGCCGATTGCAGGTCTTCTCGTCCCCCGGGGCGTTGGTCACCACGATGTCGAGCTCCTCCGGACCGCACACCCGGGCCATGCCGGTGCCGGGGAACTTGCCCGCGTCCGCCAGCAGGACCACCTGGGCGCTGGCGGCGATCATCGCCCGCTTGACGGGGACCTCGACGGCGGTGGTGTCCAGTACCTGTCCGTCGGGCCGTATCCCGCTGGTGCCGAGGAACAGCCGGTCGGCGTGCACCTGACGCAGGTTGTCCTCGGTGAGGAAGCCGACCAGCGAGCGGTACTCGCGCCGGACCACGCCGCCCAGCAGGATCAACTGGACGTCCTTGTCGTCCTGGAGTTCCTCGTAGACGGCCAGGTTGCTGGTCAGCACCGTCAGGGACCGGCCGTGCAGATGGCGGGCCACGCGGTGGGCCGTGGTGCCGATGTCGAGCAGCACGGTCTCCCCGTCCATGACGAGTTCTGCGCACCAGGCGGCCAGGGCGTCCTTCGCCTCGACGCGGATGCCGGCCACGTCGGCGAACGGGTCGTCCTCACCCACGGCGGGGGCGGCGCCGCCGTAGACCCGCTTGAGCAGCCCCTCGTCCTCCAGTTGCGCCAGGTCCCGCCGGATCGTGGCCTGACTGGCCCCGACCCGCTCGGCCAGGGCGACCACCGTGGTGGGCCCGTCCGCGCGCAGGACACGCAGGATCAGCTGATGTCTCCGGTCAGCGAGCATGCGGCTGACCATACTCGCGAACTCGCCAAACTCAAGCAAAGTCGCGCATGAATGTCTCGATACCTGCTTGACCCTTGTCAAACCCGCGCACCGGGTGCACTCTCTTGCGTAATTCGGAACCCAGGTCCGGACCCCACTCCGGTCAACCGAAGCGGACGAACGGCGCATTGCGCCGGAGCGGACGCGTCGGCACCGTCCGGGAGGACCAGGTCACACACCCCGGGTGGCTGAAGAGTTCCCACCACGCCGATGCTCTTCAGCCACCCGGCCCCCGCCGCGCCCCCTCCGCGGCCCACGACTCACAGGTCCTGTCGGACATGCCGGACACGCCGAACCCGCCGAAATCTAGGAGAAGATCGTGGACCTTTCCCGCAGACGATTCCTTCAGGCCGCCGCGCTGACAGCCGCCGCGGCGGGCGCCACCGCGGCGTGCGGCGGCGCCTCCGGATCCAGCGGCAGCAAGCACAGCAAGAACCTGACCCTCTGGTACTGGTCCGGAGGCCTGAGCGACAAGGTCGTCGCCGACGCCAAGAAGCACTTCTCCGACATCACCCTCAAGGCGGCCGTGGTCGGCGGCGACTTCAAGACCAAGCTGCTCACCGGCCTGCGGGCCGCTCAGTCAGCCCCGGACATCACCGGCATCAAGGGCGAGGACATCGCCTCCTTCCTGCCCAACGCCAACCGCTTCATCGACCTGAACACCCTCGGCGCGGACAAGGTGGCCCCGCAGTACCTGTCATGGAAGCTGAAGCAGGCCACCACGCAGGACGGCAAGCTCATCGGCTTCCCGATCGACATCGGCCCGTGCGCCACGTTCTACCGCGAGGACCTCTTCAAGAAGGCGGGACTGCCCACCGACCCGGCCAAGGTCTCCTCCGAACTGTCCACCTGGGAGGACTACTTCAAGGCCGGTGTCGAACTGCACAAGGCCGTGCCCAAGACCTACCTGATCAACAACATCGGCTCGGTGTTCTCGATGATCATCGGCCAGGGCACCCAGCGGTTCATCGACGAGAACGACAAGTTCATCGGCGACCAGGACCACATCCGCACCGCCTGGACCACAGCCGTGAAGCCCTACACCCTCGGCATCGACGCCAAGATCAACGACAACACCTGGAACGCGGCCATCAGCGGCGGCACCCTGGGCACCGAGCTCGGCGCCGCCTGGCACGCCCTGGACATCAGCAACGCCGCGCCGGGCGGCAAGGGCAAGTGGCGGGTGGCGACCCTGCCCGGCGGGCCGTCCAACCTCGGCGGGTCCTTCCTGGCCATCCCCGCGACCAGCGGCAACCCCGAAGAGGCCTTCAAGATCATCAGCTGGATCCTCAGCCCCGAGAACGAGGCCAGGGGCTTCACCGACGCGGCCCTCTTCCCGACCGCCCCGGCCGCGTACAAGCTGCCGGCGCTGACCGGAGGCGACCCCTACTTCGGCGGCCAGAAGACCATCGAGATCTTCGGCCCGGCGGCGCAGAAGATCCCCTCCGCCTACGAGGCCCCGGCCGACGCGGCGGTGTCCGCGCCCTACTTCAGCGAGCTGACCAGCATCGAGGCCAAGGGCAAGGACCCGGACAAGGCCTGGAAGGACGCGGTCAGCCAGGCCAAGCAGATCGCCCAGCGGCAGGGAGTGAAGTGAGATGTCGTCAAGCCCGGTAGCCGGCCCGGCCCCCACCGGACCGACCTCCGGATCCGGCACCGGAACCGCCGGAGTCAGCGGAGTGGCCCGAGCCGTCGGAGTCACCGGCCGATCGGTTTCCGACCGCCGCACGGGCGGTCCGGGGCGGCACCGCCGCCGGATCCGCCCGGTATCGGCCGGAACCCGGCCCGGGCCGCGGCGGCGGGTCGCCAGGCACTGGCCGCAGTACCTGGCCATCTCGCCGTACTACCTGATCTTCACGGTCTTCATGCTCTTCCCGGTGATCTACACCGTGTATCTGGCGTTCCAGAAGTGGGACGGCATCGGGGAGATGCACTTCGTCGGGTTCCAGCAGTTCCGCTTCCTCTGGGACGACCCGGTGTTCTGGCTGTCCGTCCGCAACACCCTCGTCATCTGGGTGCTGTCCACGGTGCCGATGCTCTTCCTCGCGCTGGTGCTGGCGGTGCTGGTGAACTCCACCAAGCGGTTCACCGCCTTCTACCGGGTCGCTCTGTTCATCCCCAGCATCACCTCGCTGGTGGCCATCGCGATCTTCTTCGGCGCGATCTTCAGCAACAACTTCGGCCTGATCAACGCCATCCTCAGGAGCCTGCACCTGTCGGCCGTGCCCTGGATGAGCAACGAGTGGACGATCAAGCTGGTGATCGCTGCGCTGATGACCTGGCAGTGGACCGGCTACAACGCCATCATCTACCTCGCCGGCCTGCAGGCGATCCCCTCGGAGGTCTACGAGGCCGCCACGATGGACGGGGCCGGCCCGGCGAGGGTCTTCTTCTCCATCACGATCCCGCTGCTGCGGCCCATCATCCTGTTCACCGTGGTGATCTCCACGGTGACCGGCCTGCAGAGCTTCACCGAACCGCAGGTGCTGTTCGGCAGCGAGGCGGCGACCAACCCCAACTCCGGCGGCCCTGGCCAGGCCGGTCTGACCACGCTGCTGTACTTCTACCACCAGGCCTTCGACAACAACGACTTCGGCTACGGGGCCGCGATCGTCTGGGCCTTCTTCCTGCTGATCCTGCTCATCGTCGTCATCAACTGGCGCCTGGTGCAGCGTAAGGAGCGACGGTCGTGAAAAGCCTGAACAGCTTGAACCGGAAGCGCCTGCGAGGGCTCAGCCTCCATGCCGTCCTGATGACCGGTGTTCTCGTCTCGGTGTTCCCGTTCTACTGGATCGTCGTCATGGCCACGAACACCTCGCAGGACATCTACCGCTATCCCCCCAAGCTGTGGTTCGGCGACAACCTGCTGACCAACCTCCATCACCTGTTCGACAGGATGAACTTCTTCGGATCGCTGTTCAACACGGTGATCGTCGCGGTCTGTACGACGGTGCTGGTGCTGTTCTTCGACTCCCTCGCGGCCTTCGCCTTCGCCAAGTACGACTTCCCCGCCAAGAAGTTCCTGTTCGCTGTCCTGCTGTCGATGTACATTCTGCCGACCCAGCTGGCGATCATCCCGCAGTACGAGATCATGGCGCAGCTGGGCTGGCTGGGCACGCTCAAGGCGCTCATCGTGCCGGCCGCCGCCAACGCCTTCGGCATCTTCTGGATGCGCCAGTACACCGGCAGCTCAGTCCCCGACGAACTGCTGGACGCCGCCCGTATCGAGGGCGCCGGGTTCTTCCGCCTCTACTGGCACGTGGTGCTGCCGTGCGTCCGGCCGGCCCTGGCGTTCCTCGGCATCTACACCTTCATCGCCGCCTGGAACGACTACATCCTGCCGTTGGTGATGCTCGTCAACCCCGACCGCCTCACCCTCCAGGTGGCGCTGGCCCAGCTGTACGCCGGGCACTCCACCGACTACAGCATGGTGATGTCCGGGGTGCTCCTGTCGGTCATCCCGCTGGTGCTGGTGTTCACCTTCTTCGCCCGCGGTTTCATCGCGGACGCCACCAAGGGCGCCTTGCGCTGAGGCGGGACCAGTGCCCGGTCTCACGCACCCCACGCGGCGGCGCACAGTGCCCGGTCCACCTCCTCGGTGTAGAGGGCGGCGGCCAGCCAGGCGCGGGCGAAGCGGGCCGTGTCGGCCGGGAGGAGGCGGCCGAACGGGTCGCGGGTGCGGTCCGCGGCGGCGGACCGGAGCTCGTCGAGCAGGTCGCCCGCGGTCGGCAGGCCGTGGCGGCTCAGGCGTCGCCCGTCGCCGTCGCCTTCCCCTGGGAAGGCCAGCACGCGGCGCCCACCGGAGGCCGCCTGGTGGACACGGCGGCGCAGCAGGTGGAGGGGGGCTTCGTCCGGGGCGGGGACGCCGGGTCCGGCGGACGGGGGCGCCCCTGCGGGCAGGTCGGCCTGCTGGAGGCGGTCGAGGCCGAGGTCCACGTGTGTGCCCGGACGCGTGGGGTGTTCGGCGGCGAGCAGCAGGGCGCGGGGCTGCGGGGACGGCGTGAGGCGGGCGACGATCCGAAGGCGGCTGCCCCGGGCCGCGGCCAGCAGGCGGAGGTTGTCGCGGTGGGGGAGCGCGGGGTGGTCGTGGGCGGCGGCCAGCCGGAGCACGCGGCCGTCGCAGTCGGCCAGCAGGCAGTCGCCCGCGGCCTCGCGGACCGTTCCTTCGAGGGTGACGTCGAGGAAGAGCAGGCCGTGTTCGTCGTTCAGGGCCCGCTCGACCTGTTCGGAGACGGGCACGGTCCAGAGCCGGTTCAAGGGCTCGTCGCTCCAGCCGGCGCCGGACGCGCGGACCGCCCGTACTCCGGCACCCGCGCCCAGCCGTCCCGTCGGCGAGACGGTGGCCCCGGAGACCGCGAGGCCCGCCCGTGACAGCTCGCGGTGGGTCAGGGCCGTGTCGCCGATGCGCACGGTACGGTCCGCCGCGCCCACGGCCCGCCCCGAACCGCCCGGGGCGACGTCCGGCACCGTGTAGAGACGGCCGTCGGCGTCGGCGGTCCAGGTGACGGCGCCCGCGTAGCCGGTCGCGGTCAGGACGGGTTCGGAGAAGAGGCCGTACAGGCGCAGCGAACCGTCCGGCACGTACGGCTGTCGTACGGTGCCGCGCAGGGCCACCAGGTCCGGGCCGGTGGCGGACGGCAGGCGGTGTGCGACGGACAGCGCCTCGCGCAGCGCGGCGACGAGGTCGGTGAGCCGGTACGCGGGATCGGCCGAGCGGGCCGCGCGCACCGCCGTGACCGCGGAGACCGCCGAGGCGGCGGCCCGGGGCAGGCCCGCCAGCCGTGCGGTGTGCGCGGCGCGCAGCAGTTCCGCCTGGAGTACCGCGCCCGCGCCGTCCGTGCCCGCGTCCAGCACGGCCGCGGACGCGTCGTGCACCGCGCGAGCGGCGGCGCGTTGGCCGGCGGTGGCCGTTTCCGGTTCGGCGAGAGTGTCCGATCCGGCGAGAGTGTCCGATCCGGCGGGGACGTTCGGTGCGGCGGTGACGGAGGCCGGTTCTTCAGCGAGGTCGGCCGAGTCGGTGGCGCCGGCGACAGGTGCCGCCGACGCCGCCGCGGCGCGGTGCAGGCAGTCGGGAGCCAGCAGGCATCCGCAGCGGATCGCGTCCGCGTTGGTCACCGAGCCGCCGGGGGCGTGGAGTTCGAGGTGTGTGTCGTCGTCGACGGCGATGCGCACGGTGTCGCCGTCGACGACGGTGGGCCGGGCGGCGAGCTTGGTGACGCCCGCGTCGAGCCGCTTGCGCAGCCGGGGCGACAGCGCACCGACGAGCTCGGCGGTCACGGCCGGGGCGACCGGCGGGAGGTCCGGGTTCATGCGATCTTCTCCCCTACCCAGCGGGCGAGTTCGAGCGGGCTGAGGGCGGCGACGGGCATCCCCGCGGCGACGAGCTGTCCCGCGACACCGGTGGAGTACCTGGGCCGGCCGGTGTCGTCGAGGCTCGCGCAGCCCAGGACGTGGCAGCCGGCCCCGACCAGGGCGCGGACCTCGGCGAGCAGTCCGCCGAGCGGGTAGCCCTCCTCGAAGTCGCTGACGACCACGACGAGGGTGCGGGACGGCACGGTCACCAGTTCGCGGGCGTGCCGGAGCCCCGCCGCGATGTGCGTGCCGCCGCCCACGCTCACCTCGAGCAGCAGCGACAGCGGGTCCTCGACCCGGTCGGTGAGGTCGATGACCTCGGTGGAGAACGCCAGGAAGTGCGTGGACAGGGTGGGCACCCCGGCCAGCACGGAGGCCGTGAGGGCGGCCCAGACCGTGGACGCCTCCATGGACCCGGACACGTCGGTGACCAGGATCAGCCGCCAGTCGGCGGCCCGCCGGGCGCGCGTGCGGAATACGGGCCGCTCAGGGACGACCCGCACCGTGCCGTCCGGTCCGCGCCGCGCGGTCGCCAGGTTGGCCCGCAGCGTACGGGGCAGGTCGAGACCGCCGCCCGGGCGCCGGCTGGGCCGGGGCAGGGCCGTGCCGTGCAGGGCGGGGCGCAGCCGCGTGGCCAGCTGCCGGGTCAGGGCGTCGACCAGGCGCCGCACGAGCGGACGCAGCGCGGCCAGCCGGGCCTCGGGCAGCCCGCCCGCATGCCGCAGCACACTGCGCAACAGATCGACCGAGGGCCGTACGGCGTCGGGGTCGAGCTCGGCGAACACGTCCCGTCGGCCCGCCGCGGCGGCCGCCGCCAGCACCTCCTCCCGGATGCCCGGCCCGAACAGCGCCGCCAGTTCCTCCGACCACTCCCGCACCCCGGGATACGGCGTCTCCCGTCCGCCCCGGCTCCCGCCGCCGGTGAGATCGCCCCGGCTGCCCTCGCCGCGTCCGCTGCCGTACAGCTCGTCCAGCGCGGTGGCCAGGGCGGCGGCCTCTCGGGGCAGTCGGTCCTTGGCGCGGCCCAGCAGCAGGCGCCAGCGGTCGGCGGGGGCGAGCCGGTTCGGCTCACCGGACGTGTCGGGGGAGGCGGCCGTTGCGGTGACGGGCCCGCCCTCCTCCCGTCGGCTCGCGGGCGGCGGAAGCAGGCCCGTCGTCCGCAGCAGCTCGCGGGCCGCCAGGTCCGCGCGGGTCCAGGTGGCGAGGGCAGCGGGGTCGATGTCGCCGGTGTCCGCCAGGTGGCCGGTGTCCAGCCGCTCTTCGACGGCGGCCAGCAGGCGGTCGCGGGCGGCCGGGCCGAGCGTGTCGAACCCGCCCCGCAGCGCGGGCAGCCGGTCGAGGAAGTCCTGGTCGCCGAGGTCCGACACACGGGCGAGCAGGGGCTCCAGAGCGGGCGGCGCGGCCTCCAGCAGCTGGCCGGCGGCGGTCAGCAGCCCGGTGAGCCGGGCGGCCAGCGCGGACCGGGACTCCGGATCGCAGGCGGTGTTCACCCAGGAGGCCACGCGCCCGCCGAGCGCCCGCGCGTCTTCGTACCCGAGAAGCACGCGTACGGCGCCGGCGGCGCCGCGCATCAGCGGGGAACCGTCCGCGGCCAGGCGGGCGAGGGCGTCGGTGAGCCGGATTCCGCCCAACTGGTCGGCGCGGTGTGCCAGGGCCAGCAGGGCGTGGGCGTCGGCGGGGTCCTCCGAGCCGGTGAGCCCGTCCACCTGGCGCACCGCGGCGGCGGTGAGCAGCTCGGCCACGGCCGCCGCCCGGGCCGTGCGCCCCTCGTCAGTGCCGAGCCCGGCGATGTGCCCGGATCGCCACCGGTCCAACAGGGCGAGGCCGGCGAGGAGTTCGGGCAGGGTGCCGGTCTGCGGCAGCACCTCGGCGGTGTCGGCGAGCCGCTCGTCCGCGAGGCCGGGCAGCCCGCATTCCGCCGCCTGCTCCAGACCGTGCAGGGCCTGCGCGGCGGTGGGCCCGCCCTCGTCCCGCTCGGCGTGCCGCCGCTCGCGCAGCAGACCTTCGGCGGCCTGGGCCGGGGTGACCCCGCGCACTCCGGCCGTGGCCAGCATGGCCGCGGTGGCAGGCGTCCAGCGCACCTCCCAGCGGGAGGTCAGCGCCTCGGCGCCGCCCGCGCCGACGACGTCCTTCGGCTCCGCGTACGGCACACGGCACACCGTCAGGCGGCGCAGCAGGAGTTCGCGGCGGCGGTCCAGATCGGAGCGCAGCGGGTCGAGGCGCAGATCCCGGGGCGCGCCGGACGCGCCGGCCTCCGGCCCGGGCAGGCCCAGCGCCGACAGCTCCGCCTCCACGGCGGGGGCGAGTCCGCTGCGCGGCGCGCCGGGCGCGGGGCGCCCGCCGCGCGTGCCGACGAGCACCCGCTCCATCGCCCGGGCGACGGCCCGGCCCCTGCCGTACGGCTCGCCCTGCGCCAGCACCGTCTGCACCGCCTCGACCAGCTCGCCCCGGCCCGCGGCGGGCAGACCGCGCAACCGCGCGAGGTCTCCGGCGAGCCGGCTGATCTCCCGCGCGTCGGCGGGCCCCGACGGATGACCGAGGGCACGCAGCTCGGCGCACACCCGTACGGCCGCCCGGGTCAGCGCCTCCTCCAGTGCGGCCGGGTCGCCCGCCGCCCCGAGGACCATGTGCTGCCACTCCGGATCGCGGATGCCGGCCGGGTAGCCGGAGCGTTCGTCCAGCAGGGCGTAGGTGTAGGGGATGAGCGAGGTGGTCCAGGCGGGCCCGTCACCGCTCTCGACCGGGGCGCTGGGGTCCGGGCCGGTCTCCTCCAGCGAGGGCGCCAACGCCGGTGCGTGGAAGGCACCGACGACCACGGCCGCCCGCTCGCCCCGCGCCGTGGCCTCGGCCAGCCGGGCACGCATCCACCGCTCGCGCCGCAGGTCCACCTGGGGGACCCCGCCCGAGGCCGCCGCGTCCTCGCGCAGCGCCCACCCCGTGAGCAGTGCGGCCCGGCGCACCGCCTCGGGCGGCGAGCCCGGCGCGGTGGCCTCGACGAGACGGTCCCACAGGTCGTCGCCGGGGCGGCCGGTCAGCCGCGACCGCAGGGCCACGGCGAGGCCCGGCCCGCCGGCCGCCGGTCCCGGGCCACGCCGTTCCTCGCCCCACGCCCGGTCGGCCAGCGGCAGATCGCAGGCGAGGACCGGGATCTCGTGGCGGGCCGCCCAGCGGACGGCGGCCAGCTCGGGGGAGAAGTCGGCGAAGGGGTAGAAGGCCGGCCCGCCGCCTCCGCCGCCGGGCGCGGCGGCGAGGGCGACCGGGGCCCGGGTCTCCTCATGGCCGAGCCAGGGCAGCCACTCCTGGAGCTCGGCGGGGAGTTCGACGAGCAGCACGTCCGGCTTCGCGGCGTCCAGCAGCGCCGGCACGACCGCGGCGAGGGAGGGCGCGTGGTGCCTTACACCGATGAGGTAGGGCGCCGCCGGGTCGGTGAGAGCCGCGACGGCCTCATCGGGGGAGACGGCCGCACCGGGGGCGGGGGAGACGGGCACGGCTGTCAGCCCTCCAGGACCGTGCGCAGGTCCCACAGGGTGCGCCAGGTGGCGGAGCCCTGCTCGGCGCGGCGCCGCACGGGGCCGTCCCAGTAACCGCGCAGCCGGGCCGCGTCGGCCGGGTCGTCCTTGCGGACCACGCCGAGCAGATGTCCGGGCAGCAGTCCGAGCACGTCGCGGTCCCCCGGGAAGTAGGCGGCGGCCAGCCCCAGCGCGCCCGCGACGGACACCGCTTCGGCGGTGCTCATCACCGTGGAGGGCCGCTCCACCTCCCAGCCCTCCGCCGACCGGCCCTCGCGCAGGTCACGGAAGGCGGTGACGAGGGCCTCCAGGACGGCGTCGTCCACCTGGAAGGGCGCACCGGCCCGCTCGACGGCGGCCCGCGCCTGCCTTCGCACCAGCGCGGTCTCGGCGTCGAGGTCCGGGATCGGGCCCACCGTCTCGAAGTTGAAACGCCGCTTGAGCGCGGCGGACATCTCGGAGACGCCCTTGTCCCGCAGGTTGGCGGTGGCGATGAGGTTGAAGCCCGGCGCGGCGTGCGCGAGGGCGTCCTCGGTGCCCGTCAGCTCGGGGACCGCGATGCGCCGCTCGGAGAGCAACGACACCAGCGAGTCCTGTACTTCGGGCAGGCACCGGGTGACCTCCTCGACCCGTCCGATGGCGCCCCGGCGCATCGCGGCAAGCACGGGCGAGGGCACGAGCGCCTCCCGGCTGGGCCCCTTGGCGAGCAACAGGGCATAGTTCCAGCCGTACTTGAGCTGGTCCTCGGTCGTGCCCGCGGTGCCCTGCACGACCAGGCCGCTGGTGCCGCACACAGCGGCGGACAGCAGCTCCGACAGCATGGACTTGGCGGTGCCGGGCTCGCCGACGAGCAGCAGGCCGCGCTCACCGGCGAGCGTGACCACGCACCGCTCGACCAGCGCGCGGTCGCCGACGAACTTGCCCTCCACCACCAGCCGGCGCGGCACGCCCGCGGGCGCCTCCGCGTCGTCGGGCAGCCGCAGCGCCCGCCCGTCGCTGCCCATGACGAACGTGACGACGGCACGCGGGGTGAGCCGCCAGGCGGGCGGGCGCGGCCCGTCGTCGTACGCGGTGAGGAAGGCCAGCTCGGTGGCGTACCGCTCCTCGGGCGGGACGATCTGCCGGGTGGTGTCGGGGACGAGGGTGGTGGTCATCGGCGGCGGTCCTCAGGTGCGGTGGTCGAGGGAGTCGTGGTGCTGGGGCTGCTCATCGGCGGCGCCCCCTGCGCGTCGCCCGCGTGGTCAGCTCCTCGTACGTCGGAGCGTCTCCGGCGCGTACGCGGTCCCAGGCGCGGGCGAACAGCTCGGGTACCGGCAGCGGAGGTACGGCACGGCCGTGGCGGGAGACCGGGTAGAGGCCTTCCTTCCAGGTCTCCACCGGCAGCGCTGGGGACTTGAGGTCGTGCCAGCCGCACGGCAGGAACAGGGTGCGTCCGGCGCGCGGCCGCTTGGCCTCCACCACCAGGTCGGTCCCGGCCAGTTCGGCGCGGGCCTTCCGCAGCCGGGCGGGCTTCCAGCCGGTCCAGCGGGCGCAGTCGCGGTCCGTGGGGTCGGGCAGGGCCAGCAGTTGCAGGTAGAGCGCCGCCGCGTCCTCGCTCAGCCCCTGTGCCCGGGCGACCTCGGCGACCAGCGCGGGCACGCTGAGGGTGGGGTCCTGGGCGTGGCCGGCCGGTCCGTCCGCCGCGACACCGGCCTTGAGCGCCCGGTCGAGCTCGTCGCCGAGGATCGTCCGCAAGGTCCGCAGGCCGTCGCCCCGCCCGGCGCCGACCAGGCCTTCGAGGAGCAGCAGGACGTCGTCGTCCGGGCCGGTGAGCCCGGCCGGGCGGACCAGGACGCTCTCGCTGTCGCCGTACCAGGGGCGCAGGACGAGTGCCTCGCCGACCCGGGTGCGCCCGTACGCGTCCGCGCCGCCGGTGGCGGGCAGCCCGTACGCCTTGCGGAGTTCGACGGCGGTCGGACCGCCCTTCTCCGCCCAGGCGACGTCCAGATCGAGCAGCAGCTCCGGGTCGGTGAGCCGGCGGCGCAGCGCGGCCAGGGCGTCCGGCAGGGCGGCGCGCAGCGGATGACCGTACGGCAGGTGGTAGGCGAGCGTGGCCAGGGCGGCGACGGCGCCGGTCAGGTCGTACCGGCTCGGGATCGCCGTCGGGTCGGCCCAGGCCGGCTGGCCGTCCTTGTCGGGGCGCAGGACGGTGGTGCGGCTCAGCCAGGGCGTGCGCCCGGGGTTGAGCACCGCCTCGGCGGCGCCGGCGCCCACGGGAAGCTCGGCGGCGAGCTCCTCGGTCAGGCGGACGAGCGAGCCGTGGCGCTCGGCCCACACCCGGCCGACGGCCTCGATGTCCGGGCCCGAAGTCCACAGGTCGGCCGGGTCCTCGGGCAGCAGCGCGGCGACGAGCGCGGCACGGCCGTCCGCGCCGAGCGGGGCCAGCATGCGGTTGCCGAAGTCCACCTGACGCGACTTCAGCCCCATGATGGCCAGCACCTCGGTGTCGGGATGGTCCGGCAGACCGGCGAGCAGCACGGTGGCCTGCACGGGGCCCAGACCCTGGCGCGTGGCGGCGGCGAGCGCGGCGGGTGCCTCGGGCCGCCAGGGCGCGGCGCCCTTGTCCCGGATCAGCCGGGTGACGCCGGCCAGCCGATCGGTGGAGATCTCCGGCGTGTGCCGGGTCTCCCTGTCCAGCGCGAAGTGGGCGACGGCGCCGAACGCGCCGGTCGGGTCGTGGTCGAGGGCCAGCCAGTTGACCCGGTCGTGCTGGGCGTCGATGCTCTGGCAGCCGAGGACGACCACGGTGCGGCCCTCGCGGCGCAGCACCTGCCCGGCCCGCTGCTGCTTCTCGTGCGGTTCGCTCAGCACGACCTCGCGGAGCGTGTCCCCGCAGGCGGTGACGAGCGGGCCCTCGGTCATCGCCTCGAACAGCAGGAGCAGCGCCTCCCGCTCGGTGCCGGGCAGGGCGGTCGAGGCGGCGCGGTGGGCGAGGGGGCGCAGCGCGGACAGCAGAGGTGTCCACACCATGCCGATGCCGGGGATGGTGTGCTCGTCGCCGCGCCAGCCGTCGCCGAGCGCGGCCGTCTTTTCGCGGTCGGGCAGCGGCTTGCCGTCGGCGGGCTTGCCGGACAGCACGTGGTTCACGGACCGGACCTGACGGAGCACGCTCCACCGCTGTCCGCCCCACCACGAGCCCAGGCGGGCGAGGCCGGCGGTGGCCGTGTGCAGCGCCTGGTCGTCGCCGAGTTCGGGGCCGTAGTCGGCGAACATGCCCTCGGTCCGCCGGATGTCCGGCCGCGTCCGCTCCACGGGTGGGGCCGCGAAGGCGGCGGCCGACTCGGCGATCCGCAGCGCGGTACGGACGAGGGCGGCGACGCCGATGAGCATCCGCTCGTCGGCGAGGCCGGGCAGGGCGCGGGACACGGCCTCGCGGGCGACCTCTTCGGCGCTCGGCACGCCGAGGCCGCCGCCGGTGTCCGGGCCATGGATGATGCTCTTCCGGGCCGCGGCCTCCCGCTCCCGCCGCTCGGCCAGCGCCGTGGCCGTGACCCGCTGCACCTCGGCGACCTGCTCGTCGGTCAGCGCGCGCAGCACGGCCGACGACCGTTCGTCGCGGGGGCGCAGGGCGTGCCAGAAGGCGACCGGCGGCACGAACCGGGTGCCGGCGGCGTACTCACCGCCCTGCTCGTTCACGGTCACCCGGCCGAGCGACCCCGCTTCCGACGTGTCCTCACCCGAGCACAACCCGACGATCAGGTGAGTCCGGGTGACCACGGGCTCGGCGCCGCCGGGCAGCCGCAGCGTGCCGAGCGGAAGGCGGCGCCCGAGCCCGGAGCCGGTGGTGGGCAGCGTGACGGTCCGGCCGTCCGGGGTGCCCGCGGTCGTCACCTGCTCCGGGCCCTGGCCCTCGCTGCGCACCCAGCGGCCGAGTACCGTCCCGTCCGTGCCGAACGGGCTGTTCTCCAGGCCCGGTTGCAGTGGCAGGACCTCGCAGTGGTCGACGAGCAGGGACGCGTCCTCGCGGATGCCCGACTGGAGGAAGGCGGGCAGCGAGGCCCGGCCGTGGTCGCCGGTGGCGGGGTCGTACTCGAGCCACACCGTCTTCCGGCCCTGCCTGCCCTGCCGCCAGTACGTGGTGCCGTCTCCGATGACGGCACGGCCGGCCGGCAGAACGGTGTCTCCGGCGTGCAGCGTGCGCCCTCCGGTGGCCCGGCCGCCGCCGGGCAGCGGGATCGAGGCCGTGCCGGTGTCGTGGACGGACCAGTAGCCGGGCAGCTGCTCGCCGGCGAGCGGGAACACCTCGGACGGCCTGGCGGACCAGTAGCCGAACTGCTTGCTGCCCTGCCGCCACATCACCAGCAGTTCGCCGTCGGTGTAGCGGAAGCGGGGGCGCTGCCAGCGGTCGAGGTCGCCGGGCAGGCGCAGCTCGTGCTCGAGCAGGATCCCCTCGGGGCCGACGACGACCGCCTTGTGCTTACGGGCGAGGATCAGCCCGGGCCAGGCCTCGGTGACGGACAGCGTGTTGTCCTCGCCCTTCCTGGGCTTGCCGTCGAGCAGCCGCAGCCCCTCCTCCAGGGCGGGCCACCCGAGTTCGTCGAGGATGCCCGTGCGCAGCGTCCGGCCGAGCAGCGGCGCGACCGCGTGGCGCGCGATCCGGGCGACGGCCTCGGGGCTGACCTCGCGGGCGACCACGCGGAAGGGGCGCATCCGGTCGAGGGCCGCGCGGGCGCCGGGCAGGCCCACCGCGCGGGTGAACTCACCGGTCGCCTCGTCCAGCCACTCACGCAGCACGTCACGGAGCACGGGGTGGGCGGCGAGGGCGGCCAGCACCTCGGGCGTCGCCCGCTGCCCGTTTCCCAGCGTGCCGACGGCCCGGTGCAACAGGTCCCGCAGGCGCGGGTCCGCGGCGGCGGCGACCAGATCGCGCCGGCCCGGCAGGGTGGTGTCGGGCAGCCAGCGTTCCAGGGCGAGGTACACGTTCACGTCGGCGCCGGGCACGGCGAGCGCGATGCCCTCCGCCGCGCACAGGTCCAGCAGGTCGAGGTCGGCACCGGCGGACCAGCGCCCGGCGAACAGGTCGACGGGCCGCCCGGCGGCGCGCAGCCTAGGCGCCATCCGCTCGACGAGCGCCAGGGTGGCCGGGGAGCGGCGGGAGTAGGCGCTGCCGTGCTTGCGGTGCAGCGCCCAGCGGCTCAGCCAGTCGGCGGCGTCGACACCGGGCCCCGCGTCGACATCGAGCCCGGCGCCGGCCGTGTCAGCGGTGTCAGCCGTGTCATCGGCATCTCCGGTCAGCAACCGGTCCGCGCCGCTCTCCGCCAGCAGCGTCAGCCAGAACTCGTCGTCCTCCACATCCCGGCCCAGCCCGGCCGGCATGATCTCCAGGAGCCGGGCCCGGATCGCCGGCCGCTGTTCGGCGAGGACCGGCAGGGTGGCGCGGTAGGCGGTCCAGAAGGAGGCGGGTGCGCGGACGGCGGCGGGCGAGGCGATCAGGTCGGCGAGGAGGGCGCACTCCTCGGTGACGCGGGGCAGCCCGGCCGCCTTGATCAGAACGCGCGCGTCCTGCGGCAGCGAGGCGTACGGCGGCATCCCGGCCGCGCAGCGCTCGACCGTCAGCTGCCGGAACTGCGCCCACGCCTCGGCCGGGTCGAGCCGCCGCGCGAGGTCCTTCACATGCTCCTTGAGTGCCTTGACGGTCAGCGCCCCGGCGAAGGCGAACTCCAGGAACACCGCCCGCTGCCGCTCCTCGTCGACGGTCAGCGCGTGCACCCGCTCGGCCTCGCGGGCCTTGCCGAAGAAGGCGGCGGCGTACGTGGTGTTCTCGTGCTGGAGGAAGACCCGGGCGGCCTGCTCGTAGAAGGTCGGCAGGAAGTGCGGCACGGCCCGGCCGAGCCGTACGCCGAGCGCCTCGAAGCCGTCCTTGGCGTTGCCCGGGCGGGACTTGGCCTGGCGGGCGAGCCGCTCCACGTCCTTGACCAGGGCCAGCGCGTGGTGCCCGTTCGCCGGGTCGTTGACCAGCGCCCAGGCGGGGAAGCCCAGCGTCTCCCGGCGCACCTGCCCGACCTCGGGCGTCTCCGGCTCCCGGGTCAGGCCGAGGAACTCGAGCGCCAGGTCCTCGGCCTCGCCGAGGGTGCCCGGCACGAGCCGGACCACCTGACGGTCGTCCAGGGCGGGGTGGATGTACGTGCGGACGGTCAGGGTGTCGGCGTCCTCGCGGACGGTGCTGCCCGGGGGCAGGACGGCGCCGGAGTCCAGCAGCGCGGCGACGGTGGTCTCGTCGTAGGTCGTCATGCCGCCCGCTCCTCGTCCTCGATGTCGCGTCCGGCGTACAGCGCGGCCGCCATGCGCATGCCCTCCGACCAGGCGACCGGCCCGACCTGACCGAGCTTCAGTGCCCGGCCGCCGGTGCCGGTCCACATCAGCGGTCCGGTCTCGGTCTCCTGGTAGCCGTCGTAGTCGCCGATCCACACCCGGGCCTCGGTCCCGCGGCCGTCCTCCAGCACGGAGCACACGGCGTTGCCCCCGCGGACGCGGTAGCCGAGCTGGGTGGCCCGGCCGTGCAGGAAGCGCAGCTCCTTGAACGATCCGCCCGCGTACGTCTCGACCTGCGTCCCCTCGGCGTCGACGACGACCGGGCGGGGGAACACCTCGCGGAAGAGCTGCTGGGCCCGCTGCTCCACGCCGAGTTCGACGGCGAACTCGCGCAGCTCCTCGAGGTCGTCGAGGAGCACGGGGTGCGGGACGCGGACGAGGCCGGGGGCCATGCGCACGGTGTCGCCGTCGAGGTCGACGAGGCCGAGGCCGCGCTCGGGGTCGGCGTCCCGCAGGAATCCCGCGACCGTGCCGTCGGCGCCGGTGACCACCAGGTCGCGCAGGGCGGCCTGCCAGGCGGGGTCGGGCCACACCCGGGCGATGACGGCGAGCGGCACGGGAAGCGAGCGCACCATCCACTTCTCGACGTCGGCCAGGCACTGCCGCTCGTGCCGCTCGAGCCACTCGACGAGCTGCCGCAGCCCCACCACCGCCGGCTCGTCGGCGAGCTTGGCGGGGACGGACTTCAGCCGCCGGCCGGACGCGTTGCGGCACACCACCTTTCCGGCTTCCAGGGCGACCTCGTAGTCGCCCGCCCGCACCCACCCCATACGTGCCTCCCCGCACCGCAGTGATCAAGTGACGGGAACTCTAGGACAGGCCACTGACAACGCCGCGCGGGTGGAGAGGCGGGGAGGCGGAGAGCGGGGAGGCGGGGAGTCACCAGCGCGGCAGCAGCAGCTCGTACTCCGGGTGGAACCTGCGCATGTACCCGGTGTCGTCACGGCTGCGTACGCCGGAGTCCACGTACAGCCGGTGCAGCCGGTCCAGGGCGTCGTGGTCGAGCTCCACCCCGAGGCCCGGGCCGGTGGGGACCTTGATCTCGCCGTCGCGCAGTTCCAGGGCGCCGGGGAGGATCACGTCGTCGGCCGAGTTCCACGGGTAGTGCGTGTCGCAGGAGTGGTCCAGGTTGGGGATCGCGGCGGCGACGTGGGTCATGGCGGCGAGGCTGATGCCCAGGTGCGAGTTGGAGTGCATGGACAGGGCGATGCCGAACGCCTCGCAGACGGCGGCCAGTTCGCGGGTGCGGCGCAGTCCGCCCCAGTAGTGGTGGTCGGTGAGCAGGACCTGGACCGCGTCCTGTTCGATGGCCGGCCTGAGGTGCTCCCAGGCGATCACGCACATGTTGGTGGCGAGCGGCAGCGGCGACTCACGCGCGACCTCGGCCATGCCCGGGATGCCGCGGGTCGGGTCCTCCAAGTACTCCAGGACGCCGTCGAGTTCGCGGGCGACGTACTTCGAGGTCTCCACCGTCCAGGCCACGTTGGGGTCGAGGCGCAGCGGCTGCCGGGGGAAGGCCTGAGCCAGCGCCCTGATCGCGGCGATCTCCTCGTCGGGCGGGAAGACACCGCCCTTCAGCTTGAACGAGCGGAACCCGTACCGCTGTTGCATCAGCCGGGCCTGCTCGACGATCCCCGCCGGGTCGAGGGCCTCGCCCCAGTCGTCCCGGACGGCGGGGCGGCCGTCGAGGGCGGGATGTTCGCCCCACTTGTAGAAGAGGTAAGCGGCGAAGGGCACGGAGTCGCGGACCGTGCCGCCGAGCAGGTCGACGACCGGGCGTCCGAGGAGCTTGCCCTGCGCGTCCAGGCAGGCCACCTCGACGGCCGAGGTGGTCCAGCCGCGCTCGTGGGAGCTGGGCACGGTGGGCAGCAGGGCGGTGTCGATCGCGGCGGCCACGGCGGTCGTGTCGAAGACGTCCATGCCGACGACGGTCTTCGCGGCTGCCTGCAGCCGCTCCAGGCGGGCCTCGCCGCCCGGGGACTCGCCGAGTCCCACGGTGCCGTCCTCCAGCACCAGTTGGAGGATGATGCGCAACGCCAGGGGTTCGTGCACCCCGTTGGAGTTGAGCAGCGGCGGGTCGCGGAAGGCGATCGGGGTGACGATCAGTTCGCGGATGCGGGTCGTCCCAGTGGTCATGCCCGCACCACCTCCAGTCCGTGGTCGATGAGTTTCGCGAGCCGGGCGACGTGCTCGGGGGTGGGGTCCAGCAGAGGGGCCCGTACGCCGCCGACGTCGAGTCCGCGGAGGGTCACTCCGGCCTTGACGAGAGACACGGCGTATCCGGGTACCTCGTCGCGGAGTTCGACGAGCGGCCCGTAGAACTCGTCGAGGAGCGTGTGCACCAGCGGCGTCCGGTTCTCGGCGAGCGCCTGGTGGAACGCGAGGGCGATCTCGGGCGCGAACGCGAACACCGCGGAGGAGTAGAGCTCGACGCCGATGCCCCGGTAGGCGGGCGCGGTCATCTCGGCGGTGGGCAGGCCGTTGAAGAACTGGAAGTCCGCGCGTACGGCCCGCACGGCACGGACCACGCGGTGCATCCGCTCGATGTCGCCGGTGCCGTCCTTGAGGCCGACCACCCCGGGCAGCGCGGCGAGTTCGGCGGCCGTGGACTCGGTGAGCCGTGCGGTGCCGCGCTGGTAGAAGACGACCGGCAGCGAGGTCGCGGCGGTGACCTCCCCGACGTACCGCAGCAGGCCCTGCTGCGGCGCGCTCACGAGATAGGGCGGCAGCAGCAGGATGCCGTCGGCGCCCGCCCGTTCGACGCGTCCGGCCTGGTCGCGGGCGACCGGTACCGGACCGCCGGCCGCGGCGAACACCGGTACCCGGCCGGCGGTCGTCTCCACCGCGACCCGCGTGGCCCGTTCGATCTCCCCGGCCGTCAGCGCGTGGAACTCACCGGTGCCGCAGGCGACGAACACGCCGCCCGCGCCCGCGGCGACCCCCGACTCGATGTGCCGGGCCAGCCGTTCCTCGTCCAGCGAGCCGTCCGCGGTGAACGGCGTGACCGGGAAGAACAGCACTCCTTGGAACTTCATGTCTCCCTCGTACTTACGGTTCAGCCCTTGGTGGCCCCGGCCGCGATGCCGGTGACCAGCGAGCGCTGGAGGAGCAGATAGACGATCAGGCTCGGGACGAGCGCGATGACCGCACCGGCCAGCACCACCCCGGAGCCGACCTCGGGGTCGGTGCGCAGGATGGACAGGGCGACGGTGACCGTGTAGTCGGTGGGGTCCTTGGCGGCGATCAGGGGCAGCAGGTACTGGTCCCAGATCATGATGAAGCCGAGCACACCGGCCACGCCGAGCGCAGGCTTGCACAGCGGCAGGACGACCTGCCACAGCATCCGCAGTTCGCCGACGCCGTCGAGCCGGGCCGCCTCCTCGATCTCGGACGGGATGTCCTTCATGAACTCGGTCAGCAGCATCACCGAGAAGCCCCAGGCGCCGAGCGGCAGGATCACCGCCCAGACGGTTCCCTTCAAGTCCACGCCCACGACCGGGACATGGCCGAGGACCAGGGACAGCGGGATGGCGATGACCTCCTCGGGCAGCATCATCGTCAGCATGAACAGGGTCAGCACCAGGGCCTGGCCGCGGAACCGGTGCCGGGCCAGGGCGTACGCGGCGAGCACCGAGACGGCCAGCTGGAGCAGCAGCCCGCCGCCCGCGATGACCAGCGAGTTGCCGAAGTAGTCCCAGATGCCGCGCTCGCCCGCCACCCGTATGTTCAGCAGGGTCGGGTGGTGCGGGAGGAACGACAGGGACGAGCCGCTGGGGTTGGTGCTCAGGGCGCCGGCGAGGATCGTCAGGAACGGCGCGGCGAACAGCGCCAGGGCGATCACGCAGAGCAGGATCCTCAGGGCCCAGGCCGGACCCGGCCTGTCGCTCCAGCCGAGCGCGGTGTCGAAGCGGGCCGGAGTGGTACGGGTCTGCCGGCCGCGCGGCTTCGTGGGGGAGGCGGCGACCTTGCCGGACGGGGTGTGGACGGGGTCGAGGGCGGGGGCGCTCATCACACGTCTCCCCTCTTGCGGAGGTAGTTGACCGTGACGGTGAGCAGCAGCGTCACGCAGAGCAGGACGACGGAGGCCGCGGAGGCACCGCCGATGTCGTTGCGGGTGAAGCCGAGGGTGTAGGCGCGGGTCATCCAGACGTCCGTGGAACCGGCCGGGCCGCCGCCGGTGAGGACGTACACCTCCGTGAACACACGCAGTCCGCGGATGGCGGCGAGCGTGAGGACGATGCCCATGGCGGGCCGGATCGCGGGCAGGGTCACATGCCGCAGCCGCTGCCACAGCGAGACGCCGTCCATCGCGGCGGCCTCGTACAGGGTGCGGTCCACGCCGGCCAGTCCGGCGAGGATGATGACCATGTTGTAGGGGGCGGCCATCCAGATGCCCATGACCATCGTCGACCACAGGGCGGTGCCGGGGTTGTCGAGGAACGGCACGGGGCCGATGCCGAGCAGGCTCAGGGCGTGGTTGATCAGGCCGTCGGAGGTCGGGTAGTACATCAGCCGCCACAGCTCGCCGACCACCGCGGTCGCGGTGACGACGGGCAGGAAGACGGCGGTCCGTACGATCCGTAGCGAACGGGCCTGGCCCTCGAGGAGCAGGGCGAGGGCGAAGCCGACGACGATGGCGCCCAGCGACTGCCCGATGCCGAGCACCAGCGTGTGCCCGATCGCGTCCTGGAAGCGGTGGTCGGTCAGCACCCGGGTGTAGTTGTCGAGGCCGACCCACTTGTCGCCGAGGAAGGGCCGCACCTTGAAGAAGCTGAGCCAGACGCCCTTGCCCATCGGCAGGAACTTGAAGACGAGGGCGAGCAGCAGGCCGGGGGCGAGGAACAGCCAGGGCAGGACGGCCTTCCGGCCGGTCCCTCTGCGCCGCGCGGGCGCGGTGACGGTAGCGGTCATTTCAACAGGTCCTGGTCCTTGAGGTCACCGGCGAGGGTGTCGCCCAGCTCCTTCAGGCCGGAGCGGACGTCACTGCCGCAGTACGTGAACAGCGCGTTGAGGCTGTCGGCCGTGTCCTGCTTGATCGGGGCGAAGTCGGGGGCGTTGGGGAACTGCTGGGAGGCGGTCTCGTACGCCTTCTGCACGACGCTCCAGCGCGCGTCGCCCCGTACCTCGGCCGCGTCCAGCGTGGTGTTGGTGGGGATGCGGACGACGGGCTGGTGGCCGCCGGCGCTGGTCATGGCGATCTTCTGGCCCTGGCGGGAGACCAGGAACGCGGCGAGTGCCTGTTCCTGCTCGGCCTTCCCGGTCCTGGCGCCGAAGTAGACGTTCTCGCCGTCGGCCAGCACGTCCGGGCCGGCCGGGCCCGCGGGGGCGGGCACGACCTCGTACTTGTTCTTGCCGAGGGTCCCGTCGTAGGTGGTCATGTTGTACGGGCCGGTCATGTACATACCGGCGTTGCCGTCCTGGAAGTTGGTGGCGGTACCGGTGACAGCGGTGACGGCCCCGGGCTGGACGACACCCTTCACGCCGCAGAAGAGGTTGTCCTTCATCCAGGTGACGGTGCGTACGGCGGCCGCCGAGTCCATGGTGGGGCGGTAGCCGCCCTTGCCGTCCGGCTCGATGATCTTCGCGCCGCCCTGCCACAGGAAGCTGGACCCCCACATCGCCGCGTAGCCGTTCTGCGCGCTGGCCGGCGCGACGATGCCGTAGGTGTCCTTCTTGCCGTCCCCGTCCGGGTCGCGGGTCGCGAAGGCCTCGGCGACGTCGAGCATCTGCTGCCAGGTCGTCGGCGCCTTCAGCCCGAGCTTCTTCAGCCAGTCCTTGCGGATCATCAGGGTCTGCGCCTGGCGGGAGTAAGGGATGCCGTAGTGCCTGCCGTCCAGGCCCACGGTGGAGGACCAGGACTGCTTGCTGATCTGATCGTGGTCCGCGATGGAGCCGGGATCGATCGGCTTGAGCAGCCCCTGGCTCTGGTAACTGCCCATCAGAGCCGTGTCGTTGATCATGACGTCGGGCAGGTCCTTGGTGGAGGCCCGGGCCTGCAACTGCTGGTCGAAGTTGATGACCGGCTGATAGTCGATCTTGATGCCGGTCTTCTTGGTGAAGGCGGCGAACACGCGGTCGTAGGTGGCGGCGTCATCCGGATCGCTCCGGGTCCACACCTCCAGGGTGTTCGGGTCACCTGCCGTGGCGCTGCCGGAACCGGCGCCGCAGGCGGCCGTCACGGACATCAGCGCTGCGACGAGGAGCGCGGCGGCCGGGCGGTGACTTCGTCGGCGGACCCCCATGGGCACCTCCATTCATGTGCGTGAACGAGCTTCACACATCTAAATGATCGGCCAAGCTACGGATTGCTTCATCCGTATGTCAAGACATGGCCGGAAGGTTTCACGGGGGTCACACGGACAGCACGACGCCCCCACCGCCGGGTGATCGGCGATGGGGGCGTCGGTGAGCGGGAGAGCCGCAGCGCCCGGTCTCAGGGGCGCGGGCGCTCGGCGTCAGGGGCGCTCGGCGTGTCCGGTGTCAGGGGCGCTCGGCGCGTTCGGCGTTCTTCTTCTTGATCCGCGTCGTCTCCTTGCGGACCTCGGCCTGGGTGGCGCGCTCCTTCTCCAGCCACTCGGGGCCGGCCTGCTTCAGCGCCTCGATCTGCTCGGTGGTGAGTGCCTCGGTGACCCCGCCGCGCGCGAGACCCGCGATGGACACGCCCAGCTTCGCCGCGACCACCGGGCGCGGGTGCGGGCCGGTGCGGCGCAGCTCCCGCAGCCACTCGGGCGGATCGGCCTGGAGCTGGTTCAGCTCGGCGCGCGTGACCACACCCTCCTGGAACTCGGCGGGGGTGGCGGGGAGGTACACACCCAGCTTCTTCGCCGCCGTGGCGGGCTTCATCGTCTGGGTGGTCTGCTGCGACTTCATGAGGTCAAGGGTATCGGCCGGGTGGGGGACGTCCGAACACGGCCGGTAACCTGGCGGACGTGACAGACTCGCAGGAATCACCGTCGTTCCGGCTCGCGTACGTCCCCGGAGTGACCCCCGCCAAATGGGTGCGGATCTGGAACGAGCGCCTGCCCGACGTCCCGCTCGACCTCCTCCAGGTGACGGCCACCGAGGCGTCCGACGCGCTGCGGACGGGCGCGGCGGACGCGGGATTCGTACGGCTGCCGGTGGACCGTACGGTCTTCAGCGCGATCCCCCTCTACACCGAGACCACGGTGGTCGTGGTCCCGAAGGACCACCTGATCACGGCGGCGGAGGAGGTGACCCTGGCCGACCTCGCCGACGAGGTCCTCTTCCACCCCCTCGACGACGTGTTCGACTGGGACAGCCCGCCCGGCGAGCCCGCCTTCGAGCGCCCCGCGACGACCGAGGACGCCGTCGAACTCGTCGCCGCCGGCGTCGGCCTCCTCGTCGTCCCCCAGTCGCTGGCCCGCCTGCACCACCGCCGTGACCTCACCTACCGGCCGGTCGTGGACGCCCCCCGGTCGAGCATCGCCCTGTCCTGGCCGGAGGAGGCCACCACCGACCTCGTCGAGGACTTCATCGGCATCGTCCGCGGCCGCACCGTGAACAGCACCCGCGGCCGCACCGCGCAGCCCGAGACCCCGCCGGGGCGCAAGCGCCCGGACCCGGCCGCCGCCCGGCAGAAGCCCGCCGCCGGCAAGGCGGCCGGCCGCAACCCGAAGAGCCGCTCCGGCGGTGCGAAGACCCCGAAACGGGGGAAGCCACGACGGCGGTCGTGACCGGCGAGCCCCACAGCCGTTCGTCCGCGCGAGCGGCTCAACGGCCCGCGGAACGCTCGCCCTCCCACAGATCCGCCATGGCCAGCACCAGCGCGATCAGCACGAACCCGAGAGCGGTGGCAAGACCCAGCTCCAGCGCCCCGGCGACCGGCCCGTGGCCCGCGAGGTGGGCGAAGTACACCGCGCCCACGGCGGCGATACCGGCCGCGGAGCCGATCCGCTGGCCCGTCTGCAGCACACCCCCGGCGGCCCCGGCGCGGCGGACCGGGACGCGGCCGAGGGTGAGCGTGGTGTTGGGGGAGACGGTCAGCCCCGAACCGACCCCGGCGACGAGCAGCGGCAGCGCGGCGGCCCAGGCCACGTCCCGTTCCGGGAGGAACTCCACGGCGGCGACGGCCCCGAGCAGCCCCAGCGCCACGGCGCACAACCCGTGGACCACCAGCATGCGGCCGTAACGGACGACCAGCCGCCCACCGGCGAGGGCCGCGACCGCCGAGCCGGCCGCGAACGGCGTCGCCGCCGCCCCGGCCGCGAGCGCGCTGTATCCGAGGCTGTTCTGCAGGAACAGTGTGTAGACGAAGAAGACCGAGGTGAAGCCCGCGAAGTACACGAGGCTGAGCAGCGCCCCCAGGGAGAACGACCGCCGGTTGAACAGCCGCAGATCCACCAGCGGCGCCCGCCCGAGCCGCCCCTGCCGCCGCTCCCACGCCCAGAACGCCAGCAGCAGGAGCACGGCCACGGGCACCAACGCCCACTTGCGCCGTCCGGGCCACTGCTGTTCCTGCACCAGGGGCAGCATCAGCGCGAGCGCACCGGAACCCAGCAGCAGCACGCCGGGCATGTCGAACCCCTCCTGCGGGCCCACCCGCGGCGGGGTCCGGGGCAGCAGCCGCAGCGCCGCGGCGAACACCGCCACGCCGATGGGCAGGTTGACGTAGAACACCCAGCGCCAGGCGTCGTCGCCGCCGGACGCCTGGATCAGCAGACCGCCCGTCAGCGGACCGACCGCGGTGGAGACGGCGACGACACTGCCGAACATGGCGAACGCCCGGGCCCGCTCGGCGCCCTGGAACATCTGCTGGATCAGCCCCGAGCTCTGCGGCGCGATCATGCCCCCGGCCATGCCCTGGAGCAGCCGGAACACCACCAGCCAGTCGGCGGCCGAGGACAGCCCGCACGCGGCCGAGGCCAGCGTGAACAGCGCCACCCCGACGAGGAAGGTCTCCCTGCGGCCCCGCAGGTCACCCAGCCGGCCCGCCGGCACCAGCATCAGCCCGTACGTCAGCGCGTACCCGGAGGCCACCCACGACAGGTCGGCCTGATCGGCCCCCAGCCCCCGCTGCATCGATGGCAGGGCCACGTTCACGATCGACGTGTCCAGGAGGGTCATGAACCCGGCGGTGAGGCACACCCCGAGCGCCAGCCAGCGCCGGTCATCGACGCTCGGCTCGGACGACCGTGCCTGGACTGTGGTCATGGCGCCACGCTGGCATGCCCGGCCGTCCACCGCACGAGGAGCGCGGCCGGTCAGGCGGTCATGGCCCGCCTCGCGAGCCACGCGTAGGCGGACCGCGCCGTGAACTCCGCCTGGCCGCCACGCACGAGCAGCGCGGCGGTGGCGAACTCCGGCGCGTCGGCCTGCGCGGCGACGTAGGGGACCGCGACGCACCGCATCCCGGCCGCGTGGGCGGCGGCCGCGCCGGGCGCCGAGTCCTCCACGACCACACAGTCCGCCGGGGCCGACCCGAGCCGCCGGGCCGCCTCCAGGAAGACGTCCGGGGCGGGCTTGCCGCGGGACACCTCGTCGGCCGAGACGACGGTACGCAGCCGGCCGTCCAGGCCCGTGCCCGCCAGGATCGCCTCGATCGCCTCGGGGGAGGAGCCGGAGGCCACGGCCATCGGGACGCCCTCGGCGGCCAGCAGCTCCACGAACTCCCGCATCTCGGGATACACGCGCGTGCGGGTCCGGGCCAGCTCCAGATAGCGCCGGTCGGTCGCGGCGAACAGCTCCGTCACCGGGGCGCTCAGGCCGTACCGCTCCCGCCAGAGGGCGACCGTCTCCAGGGTGCTGACACCGACATAGCTCTCGTGGTCCGCCCAGGTGAAGTCCCGGACGCCGTGCTCGGCCAGGGTCAGCCGGCCCGCTTCGTAGTAGTTCGGCTCGCTGTCCACGAGCGTTCCGTCGAGATCGAAGATGACCGAGAGATTTCCGCCGATGCTCATGGCGTCCAGGATGCCGCGCCGCAACAGGCCCTAGGCGCGGGTGGCCCTGCCGACCGCCTCCACCAGCGGCAGCAGCCGGTGCGGGACGCGCTCGCGCAGGGCCACCTCCGTGCGGGTGCGCACCACACCGGGCAGGCTGATCAGCTTCTGGATCACGTCCTCCAGGTGCTCGTTGTCCCGCGCCACGACCCGGGTCAGCAGGTCCCCGCCGCCCGTGATCGAGAACGCCTCCACGATCTCCGGTACGGCGGCCAGCGCGTCCCCGACATCGTCCAGATGCCCCTGGGTGACCTCGATGTGCACGAACGCCAGCACCGGGTGGCCGAGCGCGGCGGGGGAGAGGGACGGGCCCGTCCCGGTGATCACGCCGTCCCGCTCCAGACGGTCCAGGCGGGCCTGGAGCGTGCCGCGGGCGACACCGAGGACGCGGGCGTACTCGCGCACACTGGTGCGCGGCTGCTCCAGCAGCAGCCGCAGGATCCGGGTGTCGAGTTCGTCCACGGTCATGACGTACGACTGTACCAATGGCTCAGCGATGCTCGATCGGCGTGTACCGCGCGACCTGCGCCGTTGGCCTCCCGGCGAGCGCATTCAAGGAATCCGTGGTGTGCCAATGGCTCAGTGATGCGGTCGACACTTGAGCCAGTGACCTGGTTGATGCTCTCATGGACGCGTCGATGGCGCTGCGGATCCCCGCGGCGCCTTTTGTGTGCCGGTGCGTCATGGGGTGGGAAGCAGTGCTGAAGAGGGTGTTCATGGCTCCGGACCCGGGGCGGTCGCGGCTCAGGTTCGCCGCGCGGGCCGTGCTCGGCATCGGACTGGCGGTCGTGGTCTGCGGCCTCGCCGGACACTCCCTCGTGGGCGCGGTCACCGGCGGGTTGGCCGCGCTGCTCGCCCTGTTCACCGTCACCGACGCCACCGTGCGGGGGCAGGCGGTCACGACGGCGCTGCTGCCCGCCGTGGGCCTGCCGGTGCTCGCCGCGGCGGCCGGGCTGCACGACCACCCCGTGGCGCGGGACCTGGCCTTCCTCGCCGTGGTCGGGGCGGGCGTGTACGCGCGCCGCTGGGGGCCGCGCGGCCACAGCCTCGGCGTGTTCGCCTTCATGACGTTCTTCGTGGCCCAGTTCCTGCACGCGACCGCGGCGCAGCTGCCCGAGCTGTACGCCGCCGTCCTGCTGTCCGTGCTCACCGCGGCGGCGGTGCGCTTCGGGCTGTGGTGCTACGAGCGGCGGCGGCCCCCGGCCCCGGTGCCCGCCGCGCCCGCCGGCGGCGGACTGGCCCGTGTGACCACCCGGCAGGCGATCCAGGCGACCGCCGGCTCCGCCTTCGCCCTCGTCCTGGGCCAGCTGGTGTCCGGGCAGCGCTGGTACTGGGCCGTCGGCGCCACCTGGTGGATCTTCGTGAACACCGCCTCGCGCGGTGAGACGCTGGTCCGCGGCTTCCGCCGGGTCCTCGGCACGGTCATCGGCATCGCCCTGGGGCTGCTGGTCGTCGTCCCGCTGCACGGGGCGCCGCTCGCCACCGCCGTCCTCGTCGCCGCGTCGGTCTTCGGCATCTTCTACACCGCCGCCGTGTCCTACACCTGGATGATGCTCTGGGTGACACTGCTCGCCGAGCTCCTCTACGGCCTCCTCGGCGTCCTCAGCCCCGGCCTGCTCGCCCTGCGGCTGGCGGAGACCGGCGTCGGCGCCGTCGGTGCCGCGCTGGCCGTCCTGCTCGTGCTGCCCGTCACCACCCACACGACCACCGACGCCTGGATCCAGCGCGCCCTGCGCTGCGTGCACGCCTGCACGGCTCAGGCCGCGGCCCGCCTCGCGGGTGACGGGACGGCCGACCCGGCACTCCGCGTGGCCGAACTGGAGCAGCTCCTCGGCCGGGTACGGCTCTCCGTCGCGCCGCTCGTGCACCCCCTGAACCCCATGCTCGGCCGCAAGCGGCGCGCCCGCCGGGTGCTCGCCCTGCTCGACGACTGCGCCCGGGAGATCCGCGGCCTGGTCGCGGTCGCCGCGGACCCGGAGGCCTCCCACGACGCCCGGCTGGCCGCCGCCTGCTGGCGTGTGGAGGCGGCCGTCGAGGCGCTCACCGAGGGCGGCACCGGCCACGTCACCCACCCCGCCGAACCGCCCGCCGAGCCCGCCCTGGCCCACCTGCACGGCCTGGAACGCGCCCTGTCCGACCTGGCCGAGCCCCTGCGGAACCCTCCGGGGGCGGGGCTGGCAAGGGCCTGAAGGCTGCTTCGGGGCTGGGCGGCGCGGGGTGCGGGGGCCCAGCCCCGCAAGGGGGGCAGAACGGAACCCCGCGGGGGTCCTGGGGGCGGTGTGCCCCGGCGGGGTGCGGGGGCCCGCGGGGTCCCTGGGGGCGGTAGCCCCTGGTGGGGTTCCTGAGCGGAGCCCCGGCGGGGGTCCTCGGGGTGGCAGCCTCCGGCGGGGCGCAGGGCGGCAGCCTCCGGTGGGGTTCCTGGGCGGAGCCCCGTGGGGGTCCTGGGGCGATAGCCCCGGTGGGGGTGCAGGGGCGGAGCCTCGGTGGGGGTCCTGGGGGCGGCAGCCCCCGGCGGGGTACAGGGGCGGAGCCCCGTGGGGGTTCGGGGGCGCAGCCCCCGGCGGGGCTGAAGGGGCGGAGCCCCTGGGGACGGGAAGGGTAGGGGCGGCGGGGGCGAGGAAACGGTTCGCCGGCACCCCCCGTGCCATGCCTGGTCTAGACCGACCTTGATCGCTGCTACCGTCGGGCCGAGGCACGCGCGGACGCGGCGAGAAAGGGGCAGCGGTGGCAGAGGGCGGCGGCACGCGGCGGCGGAGGGCGTTCATCGGGTCGTTCACGGCGGCGGGCGGCCCCGGGATCGTGATGGCGGCGGTTCATCCGGAGAGCGGCGCGCTGAGCCTGCTCGGCAGCATCGGCGGCGTTCCCGACCCGTCGTACCTGGCTCTCTCACCGGGCGGGGACACGCTCTACGCGGTCAGCGAGACCGCCGACGGCGCGGTTGCCGCCTACCGGGTGCACGGCGAGCGGCCCGAACTCGCGGGTTCCCCGGTGCCGGTCGGCGGCAGCGGGCCCACGCACCTCAGCGTCCACGACGGGCACGTCCTGACCGCGAACTACGGTTCGGGCAGTGTCACCGTCGTCCCCCTGCGCGCCGACGGCAGCCTCGAGGCCGCGCCCTCCGGCCACCTCCAGCACACCGGTTCCGGCCCGCACCACAAGCGCCAGCGGGGACCGCACGTCCACCAGGTGCAGCCCGCCCCCGGCGGCCGCTGGGCCCTCAGCGTCGACCTCGGCACGGACTCGGTCCGGGTGTGCACGCTTCGGCGGGGCACCCCGGCCGTGCACCGCGAGTTCGCGCTGCGCCCCGGATCCGGCCCCCGCCACCTGGCCTTCCACCCGGACGGCCGGTACGCCTACGTCGTCAACGAACTCACCCCGACCGTCACCGTCTGCCGCTGGGAGGGCGACAGCGGTTCCCTGCAGCCGCTGGCCGAGACCCCGGTCCTGCCGGGCGCCCCGGCCGGGGACGCCTACCCCTCCGGCATCGTCGTCTCGCCCGACGGCCGCTACGTGTGGATCGCCACGCGCGGCGAGGACGTACTGACCGTGTTCGCCGTCGACGGCGAGGTCCTGCGGCTGATCGGCACGGTCCCGTGCGGCGGCCACTGGCCGCGCGCGCTCGCCGAGTCCCGAGGGGTCCTCTACGCGGCCAACGAACGCTCCGGGGACGTCACCTGGTTCGCGGTCGACCAGGCGACCGGGATGCCGCGCTACGAGGGCGTGGTCGAGGTTCCCGCGGCCTCCTGCGTGGTCCTCGACTGACGCGGTCCCGCCCGGGCACGGCAATGGGCCCGCACCCCGGGAGGTGCGGGCCCTTCGCCGTCCGTCCGGTGTTTCCCGGGGCGGTGGCCGGTGCCTCAGCGGACCGGCGTGCCCTGCGCCTGCTGGGGGGCGATCCCGAGCGCCGTCGTGTACTTGGCCAGCGCCAGCTTGCCGATCGCCGGGTACGGGCCGAGCGGCTCCGCGATGGCGCAGTCCGCCTCCGTGGCGGCCGCCTCCAGCAGGCCGGCGTCGATCTCGGGGCCGATCAGGTACGGCGCCAGCGCCAGCTGCTGCGAGCCCGAGTTGCGCAGCTGGTCGGCGACGGACGAGATCGAGCCCTCCTGGTCCAGGGCCGCCGCCATCACCGGCACGGCGAGGCGCGCGGCGAGCAGCATGCCGGTGATCCCGGCCGCCTGCACGGCCTCGTCGCCGCCGACGGAGGCCAGGATGATGCCGTCCGCGGCGGTCGCCACGGTGAACAGCCGGGCCCGGTCGGCGCGGGCCAGACCCGCCTCGGACAGACGCACGTGCAGCGCCTCCGCGAGCAGCGGGTGCGGGCCGAGGACGTCGGTCAGCTCGGCGGCGACCCGGCTGTCCATGAGGGCCTGCCGGACCCGGCGCAGCAGCGCGCTGTCCGGGCCGGCCAGCAGCGGAACGACGACGGCCACCGGGCCGTCGGGCGCCTTGACGTCGACCCCCGCGGCGCGGGCCTGCTCGAAGCGGGCCGTGCGCTCGTCGGCGGCGTAGGCGAGGACGGACCTCAGGGTCGGGAACTCCGCGTCGTCCCCGTCCAGGTAGCCGATCAGGGCATCCAGGCCGGGCAGCTCGGAGCGGGCGATGCTCACGACCTCCTCGGCGAGGCTACGCGTGGCGGCGCTGGGCGTGCCGGGCACAGCGAGGACGAGCGCGGGCGCGCCCTCGGGAGCCACCAGCGGTTCAGGGCGGCGGTGCCGCCCGGGCTGGCGGGGTCGCGGCATTCGTACTGGCAGGCCGGACGCGGGCCCAGTGGGGGAGCTCATGGCGCCGCATGTTACTGGTTTCCTGGGCTTCTCTGTTCGGGGAGGGTGCAGGTGAGCGGTATCCGTCCTGTTTTGTCTGATGAGTTACGGACGGATCGGAAGTGATCACTTCACGTTTCGGTCACTTACTGGACACTTCCTTCACCGACGGGATCAATCCCGTTTTGTGGTCACCACGTACAACATCGCCTCCGCACCCGGAAGTGTGAGCCGCCCTGCCGCCAACTCGGCCGCCAGCCGCACCGCGCCGTGCAGCGGATCCCCGTCGGGCGGGACATGACGGGCGTGCGGCAGCCGCCGCGCCAACTCCTCGGCCAGCGGTACGAGAAGTGGCGCGCCCAGCTTGACCAGACCCCCGGTCACAGCCACTTGGGGCTCCTCTCCGGTCGGGCAGACCGCGGCGGCGGATTCGGCCATGTGCCGGGCCGCGGCGCGCAGGATGCCGGCCGCGACGGGATCGCTCGCGGCACAGGCGGCCACCTGGGGTGCGAAGGAGGCGAGGACGGCGGGGCGGTCGGAGCGCGGGTAGAGCGCGCCGGGCAGCCCCGCGGCCGGCCCGAACCGCTCCTCGGCGCACGCCAGCAGCGGGGCGGAGCCGCCGTCGCGTCCGTCATGGGCGCGCAGCGCCGCCTCGAGCCCGGCCCGCCCGATCCAGGCGCCGCCGCCGCAGTCGCCCAGCAGATGGCCCCAGCCGTCCGCCCGCCGCCAGCTCGTCAGATCGGTACCGAGCGCGATCAGTCCCGTGCCCCCGGCGACCACGGCCCCGGCCCGTGGTCCCAGCGCACCCACGTACGCGGTGACGGCGTCGGCGGCGAGCGCGACGGCCCGCACCCCCAGCTCCCGGGCAAGGGCGCCCGGCAGCTCGGCACGCAGCGCCCCGCCCAGGGACGCGAACCCGGCGGCACCGACCACGGCCGTGTCCAACCCACCGACCCCGGCCTCCGTCACCAACGACCGGACCATGGGGACGAGTTGCTCCATCAGATGGACGGGGTCGATCCCCCGCGTCCCCGTACGCACCGGCTCCCGCGACTGCCCCTGCGCGGACGGACCGCGCCCGGCCGTCCCGACGACGACCCGCAGGCCGGAGCCTCCCGAGTCGACGGCCAGGAAGCCGGGTCCGGCCCCCACGCCGGTCACGGCAGGCGCCGGTCCACGCGATGGCCATGGCGGAGTGGCCTGATCACTGGTCGCAACGGGCTCTTCTCCTTCGCGGTGACCGGCCGCACGAGCCGCTGGACCGGCTCGATGGCCTTGATGAGGAGGAAGGGTAGCGCCGGGGACGGCGTGCGCGCGGGCTTCCGCGTTTGTGCGGAACGTCGGTGTGTGCCAGTAGGGTGACGCGCTGTGGCACCACGACCCTTGTATGAACTTGTCGAAGCAGGCTGGGCGAAGGCCCTTGAACCCGCGGCCGAACGTATCGCCGCGATGGGGGACTTCCTCCGGGCCGAGATCGCGGCCGGCCGGACCTACCTTCCCTCCGGAGCGAATGTCCTGCGGGCTTTCCAGCAGCCCTTCGACGACGTTCGCGTCCTGATCGTCGGCCAGGATCCCTATCCCACGCCGGGGATGGCCATCGGGTTGAGCTTCGCGGTCTCGCCCGAGGTGCGTTCGTTGCCGGGGAGCCTGGAGAACATCTTCCGGGAGATGCACTCCGACCTGGGGCTGTCCAGGCCGTCGAACGGCGATCTGACGCCGTGGACCCAGCAGGGGGTGCTGCTGTTGAACAGGGCGCTGACGACGGCGCCCCGCAAGCCGGCGGCGCATCGTGGCAAGGGCTGGGAAGAGGTCACCGAGCAGGCCATCCGGGCGCTGGCGGCGCGCGGCAAGCCGCTGGTGTCCATCCTGTGGGGGCGGGACGCCCGTAATCTGCGGCCGCTGCTCGGGGATCTCCCGGCGATCGAGTCCGCTCACCCCTCGCCGATGTCGGCGGATCGCGGCTTCTTCGGCTCGCGCCCGTTCAGCCGTGCCAACGACCTGCTCGTCCAGCAGGGTGCCCAGCCGGTGGACTGGCGCCTGCCCTGAAGCCTGTCGTGAAGGTCCCGGCGTCCGCCCGAAGGGCGGGCCCGGCGTCCGGTGCGGCGAGAGCACCTGCTGGGCGTCGCCGGGCTGGGGGAGGGACTTTCGCAGGCCCTGGAGCACGGCCGTGGCAACAGCGGGTTTCCTTGTCCGGATCTCGCCGGGGATCTTGTTGCATCCCCCGACTCACCGTCCCGCGTTCCGGACTCCGCAGGTCGCGCAGATTCCCGCCCGCCTCGCCGAATCGGTGAAGCACCGGTGAAAACTCTGTGGAACCGGTGTCGGTGGGGCCGTTTACGCTGCCCCGGACGATCACGCGGGACCAGGGGAGGGCGCGGCATGTTACGCAAGCTGTTCGGCAGGGGTGCGGAGAGACCGGCGGCGCATCCGTATGCCCTGCCCGTGCCGCGCAGACAGAGGAACGGGACGTACCCGCTGTACGCGCTCGGGGACACGCGGGTGCTCGCGCTGGTGCACGCCGCCGAGGCCGGTGACTGGGAAGCGGTCAGGGCGGGGCTGGCCCCCTTCGATCTCGGCCGCGAACACCAGGTCCTCGGTGAGCTGGCCGAGGTGGACGGTGTGCAGGACTGGATCGGCCGGGCCGTGGAGGAGGACAAGGACCACCGGGCGACCGCCCTGCTGATATCCGGGACGCGCCACATCATCTGGGGCTGGGAGGCCCGCACCGCCGCGCGTGCCGTGAACGTCACGCGGGAGCAGTGGCGGGTCTTCCACGAGCGGCTCCACATCGCCGAAGAACAGCTGCTCGAGGCCGCCGAGCTGCGGCCGGACTGGGTCGCTCCGTGGCGCCGTCTCCTCACCTCGGGCCGTGGCATGTCGCTCGGCCGCGCCGTCAACGAGGCCCGGCTCGACGCCGCCCTGCGCCGCGACCCCCTCGACCTGGAGACCCACATCGAGTGGGTGTCGCATTTGCAGCCCCGCTGGAGCGGCGAGCCGGGGCAGGCCCTGGCGTTCGCCCAGGACGCGTTCTCCCGCGCCCCGCAGGGACACCGGCTCGGCTGTGTGATCGCCATGGCGTACATCGAGGAGTGGGTCGAGTCGGATCGCCAGGACTACCTCGAAACCGCCGAGATCCAGGCGCGGTTGCGGGAAGCGGCCGAGCACAGCATCCTGCACCCCGCCTACTCCCGGCGCCCGGGCTGGCAGAAGGACTTCAACATGTTCGCCATGGCCCTGTCGCTGGCCGGCGAACGCCACACGGCCCGGCGCGTCTTCCACACGCTGGACGGCGCCTGCACCGAGCGGCCATGGGACTACCTCGGTGAGCCCGAGAAGCAGTTCGCCCGCTGTCACAGCCGTGCCTGAGCACCCGCCGGCCCCGGTACCGCCCGCCCGCCACCCTTCGTCTCCTCAACTCCGGACTGCCCGATGACGCTTCCCGACACCGCCGTCGACCCGGCCGGCGCCGACCGCACCTTCCAGGTGGATCTGCGCGGCCTCGTCGACCTCCTCTCCCACCACCTCTACTCCAGCCCTCGCGTCTACCTGCGGGAACTGATGCAGAACGCGGTGGACGCGCTGACCGCCCGGCGAGACCTCGAACCCGCCGCACCCGCCGACGCCTTCGGCATCCGCCTCCACGCCGACGGTTCCGTGGTCCGCGTCGAGGACGACGGCGTCGGCCTCACCGAGGCCGACGTGCACACCTTCCTCGCCACGATCGGCCGCAGCAGCAAACGCGCCGAGGGCATCGCCGAGCAACGCGGCGACTTCATCGGCCAGTTCGGCATCGGCCTGCTCTCCTGCTTCCTGGTCGCGGACGAGATCCACGTCCTGAGCCGCTCCGCCCGCACCCCCGACGCCCCCGCGGTGGAGTGGCGGGGACGCGGCGACGGCAGCTACACGGTCCGCACCCTGCCCGCCTCCGCCCGCCGCCGGCCCGGCACCACCGTCACTCTGACGCCGCGCGCCGACGCGGGCGAATGGACCCGCCCGGCGCAGGTGCACGCACTGGCCCGGCACTTCGGCTCCCTGCTGCGCCACCCCGTGACCTTCGACGACGGCACCGGCGGCCCGGGCGCGGCCGTCAACCCCGAGAGCGCACCCTGGGCGCGTACGTACCCCACGCCGGGAGCCCGTTCCCGTGCGCTGGCCGCGTACGGCGCGGACGTCTTCGGATTCACACCGCTGGACACCATCGAGCTGGACCTGCCGGCCGTGGGCCTCAAGGGCATCGCGTGTGTGCTCCCCGAGGCGGTGCCGGCCGGGCGCCGCCACGGGCACCGCGTGCACGTCAAGGGGATGCTGCTGTCCGAGCAGGCCGAGGAGATCCTGCCCGAGTGGGCCTTCTTCGTCCGCTGCGTCGTCGACGCCGAGAGCCTGCGCCCGACGGCGTCCCGGGAGTCCCTGTACGAGGACGACACCCTCGCCGCGGTCCGCGACGCCCTCGCCGAGCGGCTGCGCGCGTGGATGGCCCGGGCCGCCGCCAGCGACCCGGACCTGCTCGCCCGCTTCCTCCAGGCCCACCACCTGGCCGTGAAGTCGCTCGCGGTGCACGACGACGAGATAATGCGGATGCTGCTGCCCTGGCTGCCGTTCGAGACCACCGACGGACACGCCACCCTCGACGAGTTCGCGCGCACCCACCGCACCGTCCTCGTGACGTCGAGCGTGGAGGAGTTCCGGCAGGTCGCGGCGATCGCCTCGGCCGCCGGGCTCGGCGTCGTCAACGGCGGCTACACCTACGACCGTGAACTGGTCCACCGACTGCCCGAGATCAGGCCCGAGACCGTCGTCGCCGACCTCGACCCGGCGACCCTCACCGCCCACCTCGACCCCGTCGACCGGGAGACGGAACTCGCCGCAGCCGCCTACCTCGCCCTGGCCCGCGACGCCCTCGCCGTCTTCGACTGCGATGTCGCGCTGCGCACCTTCCAGCCCGCGTCCGCCCCCGCCCTCCTCGTCGACAGCCGCGAGGCCCGGCACGAGCGCACCCGCTCCCAGCTCGCCCGTGAGCAGGACGGCGGCCTGTGGGGCGACATCCTCGGCGCCCTGCGCCAGGAGGCGCCACGGGCCCAGCTGATCCTCAACCAGCTCAACCCGCTGGTCCGCACCGCCGTCACCATCGACGAGCCCGAACTCGCCCGCACCAGCGCCGAAGCCCTCTACGGGCAGGCCGCGATGCTGTCCCGGCGACCGCTGAGGCCGGCCGAATCGAGCCTCATCAACCGCTCCTTCCTCGACCTGCTCGCCCACGCCCTCCGCAAGGACAGCTGACGATGCCGACCGCACCCGCACCCCGGACCACCGACGAGTTGTTCCAGGCGCTCCAGGAGAACGACCGGCGTCCCTACGGCCGCACCCGCACCCTCACCGCCGAGGAACTCGTCGACGCCGCCGAGCAGTTCGCGGAGCCCGCCCCCCTCGTCCACGCGCTCCTCGAACTCCAGGAGGCGTACACCTACGGCTCCGAACCCCGCAAGTCACCCGTCGTCTTCGCCCGCCTGCTGACCCTTTTCGACGAGCAGCCCGATGTTTTCGACGAGCGCTTGCGGCACATGCTGTTCTGGCGGTTCAAGTGGGTGGCCAACGCCCTGCGCGCGCTGCCCGAGATGCCGCTGGCGAGCCTGCGCCAGTGGCTGACGGAGATGCGTGACCGGTACGAGAAGGCCGGTCAGGGCCTCCAGCCCTACTACGGACAGGCGTACCAGCTGGCCGCCCACGTCGGCGAGGACACCACCCCCGCCTACGAGCTCTGGGCGGGCCGCACCCGCACCCGGCTCAGCGACTGCGAGGCCTGCGAAACCTGCGAGCGCGCTCTGTACCACCTCATGGCGGGCGACGACGAGCGGGCGCTGCGGACCTGGGAGCCCGTCCTGGCCGGGAAGGAATCCTGCCAGGAGGAGCCGGCCCGCTCCGTCTCGTACGCGCTGCTGCCCCTGCTGCGCGCCGGCCACACCGAACGGGCCCGTGAACTGCACCTCGCCGGCTACCGCAGCTGCCGCCGCAACCCCTCGATGTCCCAGGAGGCCGGCCGGCACCTGGAGTTCTGCGCGCTCACCGGCAACGAGGCACGCGGCCTGGAACTGCTCGCCGAGAACCGGAGCCTGTTCGACGAGGTCGACTCGCCGCTGGACCTGCTCGGCTTCCTCACCGGCGTGGAGGTCCTCCTCCAGCGCGTCGAGCTCCTCGGCCACGGCGAACTGCCCGCCGCCGGGTACGCGGGCCGCACCTGGACGGTGGCCGGCCTGCGCGCCGAGGTGCGCGTCCGCGCCGACGACCTCGCCGCCCGCTTCGACGCCCGCAACGGAACCACGGCCCACACCGACCGCCGCAGGGCCCGCCTCGACCGTGCCCCGCTCGTGGACGCACTGGAGCTGACCCTGCGCACCCGCAGCCTCGACGAAGCGGTTCCGGCGGCGCCGGTCGCCGCGCCCCCCGCGCGGGCAGCCGACGCCGTCCCCGACCCGCTGCCCGAACTCATCCTCCGGGCAAGGGCCTTGGGCGAGCAGGGGCACCCGGACGCACTGGCCTGCTGGGCGCGGCTGCGCACCCTCGTCGCAGCCCGCGACTACGTCCACCCCGACGACCCGGCCGTGGGCCCGCTCGGACAACTGCGCGCGGACCTGCTGGAGGAGGAGGCCAGCCGGGCGGGCGAGAAGGACGAGTTCGCCGACGCCGCCGCCCTCCACGAGGAGGCCGCGGCCCTGTACGACGACGCCGGACTGCCCGCACACGCGGCGCTCGCCCGGGCCTGCGCCCTGTTCCCCGCCGCCGAGGCCCTCGCGCAGGGCGCCGGCGGAGTCGAGGCGAAGGCCGCCGCCCTCACCGCCGCCCACGCGGCCACGGTCCGCCTGCACGAGGAGACGGCCGGCCTCGCGCCGTTCCAGGAGGCCCGCCTGCTGCGGTTGCGGGCGACCGCCCTCGGCCTGTACCTGCAGACGTCGGGGAGCGAGGCGCACGTCGCGAAGGTCCTCGCCGAGGTGGATCTGCTGCACGCGTTCGCCACCCGGCACGACCTCGACGGGCAGATCTCCGGTGCCCTGCTGCTGCGGGCCAGCACGTACGCCGTCTCCGGCGACCTGCCCGCGGCGGTCACGGAGACCGACGCCCTCCTCGACCGGCTCAAGGCACACGGCCCCGCCTGGCACCTGCCCCGCACACTCGGACTGCGCGGCCGGCTTCAGCTCCTCCTCCAGGACGCGCAGACCGCGCACGCGAACCTGGCCGAAGCGCTGCGACTGGCCGCCGACTGGCCGGCCGACGCGGTCGACACCGCCCGGCTGCACGGCGATCTGGCCGAGGCATGCCTGCACCTGGGCCGACCCGACGAGGCACTGCGGCACCTGACGCGCTCCGCGGAGCGGGAACTTCGCCGCGGCAGCCGGACCGACGGGTTCCGCACGTACAGCGGCGTGGCCCGGCTCAGCCTCGACCTGGGACGCGTCGAGGACTGCATCGCTCTGCTCGACTCCCTGCTGGCGGAACCGGACGTCGGCGCCGGAGAGCTGGGCGACCGGCTCGTCGCCCAGCTGCGGCTGACCCGCGCCCGCGCGCTGCACACGGGGGACGACCTCAAGGCCGCCACCGCGGAGTTCGTCGCCCTCGCGGCCGAGTCGGCAGGCTGGGACGACGACCCGGAAAGCCATGTCATGATCGCTGCGGAGACGGCCGCCCTCCTGGGCGAGTCGGGCGAGTTCGGCCGGGCCCGAGAGGCAGTGGACCAGGCACTCGCCGCCCACGCCACGGCGCCGGGCTACGAGCAGCTCAGCACCTGCCTGCGCGAACTCGCCCGTCTCCAGGCCCAGCAGCAGGGCCCCGACGGCCTGGCCCACGCCCTCGCCTTCCTCGCCGACGCCGGCCGGATCGCCGACGAGGCCCGCGCCGCCGGGCACGAGGCCCACGGCCGCCCCCTGGACACCGCTCTGGCCTACGAACACGGACGGGTCAACGCCCACGCCGGCGAGTACGAGGCCGCCCTGACCGCCCTGGAGAAGGCCCTCACACTGCTCGGCGAGCCGGGACCGGACGACGACCGCGCCGGCGAGTGGGCCGAGTGCGTCCGCCTCGCGGGTGCCGTGGAGGGCCTCTACCTGGAACGCCCCGCACCCGCCCTCACCCGCCTCGACGCGGCGGTCTCCCACCTGACCGCCTTGGGCCACACCGAGGAGACCGAGCCGCTGGTCTCCCTGGCGGCCCGGCTGCGCGACGAGGAGTGACACGTCGGTGCCGGGGCGACGACTCGCCCCGGCACCGGAGCCCGTTCCTTTCGCGCCTCCTCAGCCCACGACCGCCGCCCGCACGCACAGCACGTCCGGCAGATGGGAGGCCAGCAGCTGCCAGCTGTCGCCGTCGTCGCCCGAGGCGTACACCTCGCCGTTGCGATTGCCGAAGTAGACGCCGGCCGGGTCCGCGTCGTCCGTGCGGAGCGCGTCGCGCAGCACCGTGCCGTAGTGGTCCTCCTGGGGGAGCCCGGCGGTCAGCGGCTCCCAGGTCCTGCCCGCGTCCTCCGTGCGAAAGACCCGGCAGCGACGGTCGGCGGGCACCCGGTCGGCGTCGGCGTTGATCGGGAAGACGTACGCTGTGTCGCCGCGGTGCGGGTGGGCGGCCACCGCGAAGCCGAAGGTGGACGGCAGGTCCGCGCCGATGTCCGTCCAGTGCGCGCCCGTGTCGTCGCTGCGGTACACACCCCAGTGGTTCTGGAGGTAGAGCCGGTCCGGGTTCGCCGAATCCTGCGCGACCTTGTGCACGCACTGGCCGAACTCCGGGTTCGGGTCCGGCAGGAACACCGCGGACACACCGGAGTTGGACGGTGTCCAGCTCGCGCCGCCGTCCGTGGTGCGGAACACCCCGGCCGTCGAGACCGCGACGGTCACCGCCCGCGGGTCGCGGTGGTCGGTCACCACGGTGTGCAGCCCCTCACCGCCGCCGCCGGGCACCCACCGCGAGCGCGTGGGGTGCTCCCACAGCGGGCGCACCAGCTCGAAGCTCTCCCCGCGGTCCTCCGAGCGGTACAGCGCGGCCGGCTCCGTGCCCGCGTACACCACGTCCGGCTCGGCGGCGGCCGGGTGCAGCTGCCAGACCCGCTCCAGGGAGGCGCCCGTGTCCTTGGGGAACTTCACGGCCGGCCGGGCCGGTTCGGTCCAGGTGCGGCCCAGGTCGTCGGAGTGGAACACCGACGGGCCCCAGTGCGCGCTGTCGCCTCCGGCCAGCAGCCGCGGGGTGCCGCCGCGAGTGTCCACGGCGACCGAGTACACCGCCTGGGCATTGAAACAGGGACTTTCGTCGAACTCCCAGGCGCCACCTCGCCGCCGCCCGATGAACAAACCCTTCCGGGTACCCACGGCGAGCAGGACCTCGCTCATGCCGACCACCTCCGGGACATCTTCGTCACGTGAGTTTTCAGACATCGGCCAGTCTGCACCCCGGCACTGACAGTCACCTATGGACATGGCATCGCCGCAGGTCAGGATGGCTGTGTCGGCTTGCCTCGAAGATCGGTGGGGCGTCTTCCCGTCAGACGCCTGCGCGAACCGGCGCTGTCGTGCGACCGTCGAGTCGGGGGCTCGCCCTGAGCAGGACGGGGACATCCCCCGTATGGGAAGGCGGTCGGGAAGGCGGCCGGTCTGTCCGTGCGCTCGTGAGGAGGATGCCTTTGAAGGCGTTCCGTGGTCCGAAGGTCTGGCTGTGGCGCTGGCGGCGCAACCCGCTCAAACGCCGTGCCGACACGGTGGAGGCCTGGCTGGTGCTGGGCGTCTGGCTGCTCACCGTACTGACCGGGGTCCTGTCGGGACTCGCGGCGGCCGACTCCGTCGAGCACGGGCTGGCCCGGGAGCGCGTCGAGTGGCGCCCGACCGTGGCCCAGGTCACCGAGAAGGCCCCGGGGACGGCGAACTCCGGCGAGCGGGTGTGGGCCAAGGTCCGCTGGACCACGGTGGACGGCGCCACGCACACCGGCCAGGCCCGCGTCGAGCCCGGCAGCAAGGCGGGCAGCCCGGTCACCGTGTGGACCGACCCGCAGGGCCAGCTGGTCAGCCGTCCCGCTTCGGTCTCCCAGGCCCACCTGCGCGCCGACCTGATCGGCACCCTGGTGGGCCTCAGCGCCGCCGCCGTCCCCCTCGTCTCCGGCCTGGCCCTGCGCGGCCGGCTGGAACGCCGCCGCATGGCCGACTGGGACGCCGAGTGGGCCCGGCTGGGCCCGCAGTGGGGGCGCATGACCGGCTGACGCGGCCGGCCGCGGAGCGCGGGGGCCGCCGCCACCGGCAAGTGGCCGGACGGCCCCTCACCCTCCCGCCAGCACCCTCCGGCACACCCGGAGCAGTTCCTCGTCCTTCTGTATGTCATGGCTCCCGTACCCGCCCACCCGTGCGGTGTGGCGCCGGGGGCCGGTCACCTCGGCCCGCAGGAGGTCCCGCAGCGGGTCGCCCGCCGGTCCCATGCGGGCGAGGCAGGCGGCGATCGTGCCGCGGGTGTGGGGATTGCCGGCCCAGGCCGCGCGGAACACCGGCAGGACGTCTTCCGGGTCCTGGGCGATCCGCCACAGCGCCGCCGCGGCCGAGACCCGTTCCCACACCCCGCTCGCCCCCCTCATACGGCGCAGCGCGGGCAGCGCGGGACGGCCCGCGGGCCCCAGCCGGGCCAGCTCCAGGGCGGCCGGACGGCGGCGCCCGGACTGTACATGCGTCAACTCCCGCAGCAGTACGGGAAGTACGACGGACACGTCCTCGCCCGTCGACCACAGTGCCCCCGCGGCCGCCGCCGCGTGCGCGGTGTCCAGCAGCCCCCGCAGCACCGGCGCGGCCTCCCGCGCGGCGGGTCCGAACGCGTCCAGAGCGCGGATCGCGCCCCCGACGGCGGTGCCGCACGGCCCAGGGGCACCCGTTACGGCACCCAGCAGGCGCAGGACCTCCGGCAGGGCCGCCACATCGGCCAGGACCGTGAGCGCCGACAGGAGCGGCACGGCACGGTCGGCGGTCTCGGGCGAGTCGAGGCGTATCTGCCCGAGCCGGCGCCGCAGCGCCGGGGCGAGCGGGGCCGCGGCAGACCCGAGGTGCACGACCGCATGCCCCAGGTCGTCCGGCGGAAGCGGTCCGGCCAGCAGTTGGGCGAGAACGGGCACCGCCCTGGCGTCCCCGCTGCGGGCGAGGGCCTTGAGCGGGCCGCCCAGCGCCGGCGCCCCGCGCTCCCACCGGCGCACCCACAGGTCGGGCCGTGCGGTCACCAGGGCGTGGAGGTGACCGGCGGCGGGGGCGGCCAGGCCGAACAACTCGGCCAGCACCGACACCGCCGCGTCCCGTAACGGGTCCTGCTCCTGGGCGACCTGGGTGCCGAGCAGCGCCACGAGCCCGGCGTAGTCGGCGCGCCACTCGCGCAGCAGCCCCGCCGCCATCCACACCGCGTTGCGCCGGTCCACCGGGGCCGGGCTGGTCAACTGCCCGCTGAGCAGGGTGATCCGGTCCGCTGTCCGGCCGTCCAGGGCGGTGTGGAGGGTCCGCAGCAGGTACGCGCCCTCCTCGTCCGAGGGGCGCAGCCGCCGTATCCGGCCGACCAGCGTGTCCGTGCCCGGGCGGTCCGGCTCGTCCGGCCGCCCGCCGGCCAGCTGCTCGGACCTGTCCCGGAGCAACCGGACCGCCGTGGGCACCAGATCGGCCGGGAGCCGGTCGGGCGCCCCCAGCGCGAGCTGACCGAGGGCCGCGAGCCGCAGCCCGGGCCCGTACGGCGGCACGCTCTGCGCGGCCAGGAGGTCCACCGCCGCGGCGGCGTGCGCCGGATGCCGCCGTACGAAGAGGCCCAGGCTCTCGGTGAGGGCCAGCAGGACCCGGTCGTCCCGCTCGACCGTGATCCGGTCCCGCAACAGACCCAGCACACGCCCCGGATCGTCGAGGAACCGCACCAGCGCGGCCGGCGCCGCGCGCCGCACCCAGGGATCCGGATCCGCGGCCAGCCCGACGAACGCCCCGGCACCCGACCGCACCGCGGCGCCCTCGCCCTCCATCCCGATGCTCACCAGCAACTCGACTATGCCGCCCCGGTCCGGAACCTCCGCGCGGGCCGCGAGCGCGAACAGGAACGGAACGCAGGCGAGCGTCGAGTCGTACACGTTCCCCTGGTGGTGCACCGAGCCGTACATCCCGTCCAGCGCGCCCTCCCGCTCGTCCCGGTCCGCGGACGCCAGCCCCCGCAGCAGTCCGGGCACGTCCTCGGCGCTGCCGTACGCATGCCGCAGCGAGGCCCAGTCGACATCGTCGATCCCCGTGAACACGTTGTCCTCCCCAGGCGATTGCCACCTGATCGCGAGTCTGCACCACGGCACTGACAACGAAGCGGAATCGCACGGCGACTGTGTGCGATCCGTCGGCACGGACCGGCCACGAACCGCGCCCACGGTCCGGAGGGATCAATTCCCCCCGGATGGCGTGCGCATGCCGCCCCGGCGAACCACAAAGACAGCCCGTCCGGCGTTTGAGGGCACGGCAGTTCAGGCCGATGGGGCCGGGGGCGGAGCCCCGGCAGGCAGGGGCCCGCCGGGGGTGCAGGAGGCGGTAGCCCCGGGCGGGGGTGCAGGGGCGGGCCCCCGTGGAGGTTCTGGGGCGCGGTAGCCCCTGGCGGGTCGCAGGGGCCGGAGCCCTGTGAGGGTTCTGGGGGCGGTAGCCCCCGGCGGGGTGCAGGGGCGGAGCCCCGTAGGGGGTTCAGGGGGCGGAGCCCCCTGGCGGGGTCGAAGGGGCGGAGCCCCTGGAGGTCGGGAAGGGTAGGGGCGGCGGGGGCGAGCACCCCCCACCGCCAACCCCGGCGTAGCCGCCCGCACGGCCGGACGTCAGTTCGCGACAGGCACCGCCCGCCCCAGGATCCCGTCCACGTCCGCCGACCCCGGCAGCGTGCCGAACGCATGCCCCCAGTCCCCGCCGAGCCGCGTGGCGCAGAAGGCGTCGGCGACCGCCGGCGGCGCGTGCCGGACCAGGAGGGAGGCCTGCAGGGCCAGAGCCATCTCCTCCACCAGACGCCGGGCCCCCGCCGGTTCGGCCGCGGCCAGGCGGTCCTTCAGCCGGCCCACGGCCGCGTCCAGCCGGGCGTCCGCCCCGCGGGCCAGGGCGAACTCGGCGAACAGAGCCTCGGCCGTGTCCGGCTCCCGCCCCAACGCCCGCAGTACATCGAGCGCGTTGACGTTCCCCGAGCCCTCCCAGATCGACAGCAGAGGCGCCTCCCGGTAATGGCGGGGCATCCCCGACTCCTCCACGTACCCGTTGCCGCCGAGGCACTCCAGCGCCTCCGCAGTGAAGGCCGGCCCCCGCTTGGTCACCCAGTACTTGCCGGCGGCGGTCGCGATCCGCCGGAACGCCTGTTCCCCGGCGTCCCCGCGCACCGCCCGGTCCGCCGCCCCCGCCAGCCGGAGGGTCAGCGTCGTCGCGGCTTCCGACTCCAGCGCGAGATCGGCCAGCACATTGCGCATCAGCGGCTGGTCGACGAGCCGCGCGCCGAACGCGCTGCGGTGCCGCACGTGGTGGCCGGCCTCGACGAGCGTCTTGCGCATCAGCGCCGCCGACATCATCACGCAGTCCAGCCGGGTGCAGTTGACCATCTCGATGATCGTCTTCACACCCCGCCCCTCCGCCCCGACCAGCCAGGCCACGGTCCCGTCGAACTCCGGCTCGGAGGAGGCGTTGGACCGGTTGCCCAGCTTGTCCTTCAGCCGCTGGACACGGAAGGTGTTGCGGGTGCCGTCGGGCAGCACACGGGGGACGAGGAAGCAGGACAGGCCGCCCGGAGCCTGGGCCAGCACCAGGAACACGTCACACATCGGCGCCGACGTGAACCACTTGTGCCCGCGCAGCGTGTACACGCCCGGTTCGGCGGTGGGCGTGGCCGCGGTCGTGTTCGTCCGGACGTCGGAGCCGCCCTGCTTCTCGGTCATGCCCATCCCGGCCAGCAGCCCCGGCTTCTCGGTGGGGACGCGCAACTCCGGGTCGTACTCCCTGCCGGTGAGCAGCGGCTCGTAGACCTTCGCCAGCTCCGGCTGGGCGCGCAGCGCGGGGACGGCGGCGTACGTCATCGACGTCGGGCAGCCGTGCCCGGCCTCCGTGTGCCCCCAGACCAGCCCGCCAGCGCTGCGGGCGACATGCGCGCCGGGCCGGCCGTCGGCCCAGGGCGCGCCCGCCAGCCCCGCGGCGACCGCTGCCCGCATCAGATGGTGCCAGCTCGGGTGGAACTCGACCTCGTCGATCCGGTTGCCGTACCGGTCATGCGTACGCAGCTCCGGCTCGTGCCGGTTGGCCAGTGCGGCCCACTCCTGCGCCTCCGCGCTCCCCGCCCGCGCTCCCAGCCGCCGGATGTCCTCCTCGGCCCAGCCCGCGCCCTCCCGGCGCAGCCCCTCCAGCAGGGCGACGTCCTCGGACGCGTCGTAGGGGGCCAGGGGAGGGGGCTGGTTGGTGACGTCGTGCGTGGTGTGCCGTGGCGGCTGCGGGTGCGCGAAGGTGTCGGCCATACCAGCAGTGTTGCACTATTTCTACGAACGCAGCAATATTGCAACAACGCCCGGCCCCCGTACAGTACGTCCCCATGCACGAAGACACGGCCGGGAACGCGGCCGGGAACACGGCCGGAAACGCGACGGCCCGCCCCCCGGAGCCAGAGCTGCGCCCCCTGTCCGCCCGGTCGGTGGTCCTCAGCCTGCTGCTGGGCGCGCACCCGCCCGAGCTGCCGGTGAAGGACCTGGTGCGCGCGGTCGAGCCGCTCGGCGTCGGCGGATCCACCCTGCGGGCCGCGCTCAGCCGGATGGTGGCCGCCGGTGATCTGCGGCGCACGGACGCCGTCTACCGGCTCAGCGACCGCCTGCTCAGCCGCCGGCGGCGGCAGGACGAGGCCGTGCATCCGGAGACCCGCCCCTGGGACGGTGACTGGGAGATGGTGGTCGTCACCACGACCGGCCGCGGCCCCGCCGAACGCGCCGAACTCCGTGCCCGGCTGGCCGCCCGCAGACTCGCCGAACTCCGCGAGGGCGTCTGGCTGCGGCCCGCCAATCTGCGCCGCGCGGACCCCGACGGCCTCGGCGAGGTGGTCCGGCGCTTCACCGCGCGGCCCGAGGAACCGGCCCGTGACCTGGCCGCGGGGCTGTGGCCGCTGGACGTCTGGGCGGACACCGCCAGGGCGCTGCTCGCCCACGTCGCGGCGACCGCGGCCGACCGCCCGGCCGACCGCTTCACCGCCCTCGCGGCCGTCGTGCGCCACCTCCTGGCCGACCCCGTGCTGCCCGCCGAACTCCTGCCCGCCGACTGGCCGGGCCCGGACCTGCGCGCCGCCTACACCGGCTATCAGCGGGAGTTGACGGATGCGATGCTCGGCAGGACGACGTAGACAGTCGTGGACAGTGGTGAGCGGTCGTACGAAGCACCGTCAGGTGCGCCTCGTACGACCGCTGTCGTGGGGGAGTGGGGGGAGTGTTCCCTTACCTGTAGGTGATGTCGGAGGTCGCGTACTTGCAGTTGGTCCCGTCAGGGCCGCTGCCGTTCTTGGGCGGCTCCGCGCCCGTGTTGTTGCCGATGTACTTCTGGCAGGGCACGATCTTCTTGCTGCTGTCCCCGACGATCGTGATCTTCTTCAGCGTCGCGCTGTCGCCGTAGTTGGTGTTGATACCGACGAGCGCGCTGCCCTTGTAGGTCGCCTCGATGGTGTTGAGGTTGATCGTCCGCTTGTACTGTGTCCTGCAGTTGCCGCAGGAACGGACCAGCTTGCCGAAGTTCTTGACCGCGAAGTTCGAGACGTTGAGCGTTCCGGCGCCGTTGAACTGGAACACCTTGTCGCTGGCCTCCTTCGCGCCACCGCCGGAGACGGTGTACACGTTGGACGACGAGGAGCCGAGGAACGTCGCCGCGTCCTCGCCGACGTCCTCCCACCAGACGTTCTGGAGCGTGCAACTGCCCAGACAGTGGATGCCGTCCGCCGCGGGGGCGCCGATGATGACGTTCTTCACCACGGCGCCGGGGGCCAGTTCGAGGATCGGGTCCTGGTCCTCGTTCTGTCCGCCGGTGCCCAGGTCTCCGCTGCCGTACAGGCGCTTCATCCCGTAATCCTTGGTGCCGGAGACGGAGATGGTCGAGGTGACCGCCTGGCTGCCGTTGGGGGTGGGCCAGGTGGCCGCGCTCGCCGGCGTCAGCGCCCCGTCTGTCATGATCATGACAGCCGAGAGCCCGACGGCGGCCAGTGCGCCGGTCAGGGCGCGCCTGCGGGCGCGCGGTCGTGCCGAAGAAGTCATGTCCCGATTCCTTCTTCCTTGTCGGGGTGTACCTGCGGGTGCGCCCCTTCGTGGGGGTGTGATGCCGCGCATGGGGTCATTGACATGAACGGCATACGCGATGTTGAACCATGTGCGCGAGAAGATGCCCATATAGGGGGCAATATCAGCCCCCTCGGTCATGTGTCTGAACGGGACCGTAGGATGCAAGCGCTTTCTAGTCAACGCTTCGCGCAGAACCCGGCAGGGCTTGTTCAAGCCATCGGGAAGTCGCGTGGGAGCGCTTCCATGGGGACCATGTCCATGCCACGATGCCCCACATGCCCCCCACAGTGCCTTTACGACGCCCCCTGACCGCACTCCTCGCGGCGCTGCTCCCGCTGCTCGCGGCGGTGTTCCTCACCGCGCCGCCGGCCGCCGCCCGCACCGGTGCTCCCGCCGCCCTGCCCACGGCGACGCTCACCGAGGTCACCGGCTTCGGCGACAACCCCAGCAACCTCCAGATGTACATGTACGTACCGAGCGCCGTCACCGCGCACCCGGCGGTCGTGGTGGCCGTCCACTGGTGCGGCGGCTCCGCGTCCGCCATGTACTCCGGCACCGAATGGGCCCAACTGGCCGACCAGTACGGGTTCGTCGTCGTGTACCCGTCGGTGACCCGGGCCAGCAAGTGCTTCGACGTCTCTTCCGCACAGGCCCTGCGCCACGGCGGCGGCAGCGATCCGGTCGGTATCAGGTCGATGGTGGACTGGGCGACCCGCACCTACTCGGCCGACACCGGCAAGGTGTTCGTCACCGGCATCTCCTCCGGCGCGATGATGACGAACGTCCTGCTCGGTGACTACCCGGACGTGTTCGCCGCGGGCGCCGCGTTCTCCGGTGTGCCCTTCGGCTGCTTCGCCACCACCGACGGCTCCGAGTGGAACAGCACCTGCTCCGGCGGCAACCTCACCCACACCCCGCAGGAGTGGGGCGACCTGGTCCGCGCCGCCTACCCCGGCTACAGCGGCCCCCGGCCACGGATGCAGCTGTGGCACGGCACCGAGGACGACGTGCTGCGCTACCCCAACTTCGGGGAGGCGATCAAGCAGTGGACCAATGTCCTCGGCGTGAGCCAGACACCCGCCGCCACCGACTCGCCCCAGTCCGGCTGGACCCGCACCCGCTACGGCTCCACCGGTGACCAGGCGCCCGTCGAGGCCATCAGCCTCCAGGGCGTCGGCCACAACCTGTACACCTACGGCATGGCGGCCCGCGCGCTGCACTTCTTCGGCCTCGACGGCGGCGGCACCGTGCCCCCGACCCCCGCCGGGGCCTGCAAGGTGACGGTCACCACCAACGCCTGGAGCACCGGCCTGACCGCCTCCGTGACCATCACCAACACCGGGACGACAACGGTCAACGGCTGGAAAGTGGGCTTCACCCTGCCCTCCGGCCAGACCATCACCAACGGCTGGAACGCCACCTACAGCCCGTCCTCCGGAGCGGTGACGGCCACCAACGCCTCCTACAACGGCACCATCGCGCCGAACACGAGCGTCAGCATCGGCTACCAGGCCACGCACACCGGCAACAGTGCCGCCCCCACCGCCTACACCCTCAACGGAACGGCCTGCACGGTCAGTTGACAGACCCGGGTGCGCGCCGGAGGGGAGTCCGCCGCGCACCCGCCTCCCGACCCCTCGTTCAGGAAGGGCCCTGTGAAGCCGCACAGACGTGTCCCGCTCGCCACCCTGATCAGCACCTGCGTCCTCGCGCTCGCCCTCGTGGTGACCTCGTCGGCGCTCACAGCCCTGGTCAGGAACTCCAGGCCCACCGCACCGGGGGCCTTGGCACACAAGCCCTCCGGCCGGCACTGGGTGAACACCTGGACCGCGATGCCGCAGCTCACCGAACCCGCCAACCTGCCGCCCGCGCCCTTCACCGGCGCCAAGTCCGTCCTGGCCGACACCACCCTGCGGCAGACCCTGCGTGTGTCCACCGGCGGCCACCGCATCCGGCTGCGCTTCTCCAACGCCTACGGCGACACCCCGCTGCCCCTCACCGCGGTGACGGTGGCGCTGCCGCAGGGCGGACAGGCCGGAGCCGCCGCGGTCGAGCTCGGCAGCACCCACCCGGTGACCTTCTCCGGGCGCGCCTGGGCGACCGTCCCGGTCGGCGCCGAAGTGGTCTCCGATCCCCTGGACTTCGACCTGGCGACAGGATCCACCCTGACCGTCACGGCGTACCTCGCACAGGGCCAGCCGTCCCTCGCGCTCACCTCGCACCCGGGCTCGCGCACGACCTCGTACCTGATCAGCGGCGACCACACCCAGGACCAGGACCTTCCGGGCGCGACCCCGGTCAACCACTGGTACCTGCTGAGCGACGTGGAGGTCCTGTCACCCGGGGCCGCCGAGGCCCTCGCGATCCTGGGCGACTCGCTGACCGACGGCCGCGGCTCCACCACCAACGGCAACGACCGCTGGCCCGACCAGTTCTTCGACCGCCTCCAGACCCGGGCCGCCACCTCCGGCATCGCCGTCCTCAACCAGGCGGCGGGCGGCAACCGGGTCCTCAACGACGGGCTCGGCCCCAACGTCCTCGCCCGCCTCGACCGCGACGTCCTCTCCCGCAGCGGCGTTTCCCGGCTGATCGTCTTCGAGGGCGTCAACGACATCGGCACCGCCGACGCCACCCCCGACGCCCAGCGCCGGCTCACCGACGACCTGATCGCCGCCTACCGGCAGATCATCGTCCGCGCCCACGCCCAGGACATCCGCGTCTACGGCGCCACCCTGACACCCTTCGGCGGCAGCACCCTCTACGACGACCCCGCAGGCGAGCGCGAGGCCTCCCGGCAGCGCGTCAACGCCTGGATCCGCACCCCCGGCCACTTCGACGCGGTCATCGACTTCGACGGCGCGGTACGGGACCCGGACAACCCCCGCCGCCTCCGCCCTGACCTGCACGACGGTGACTGGCTGCACCTGAACCCGACGGGGTACGGGAAGCTGGCCGCGGCGGTGCCCACGGGGCTGTTCCGCGGGAAGTGAACCCCCGAAGACGAACGGAACGACCCAGCCGCCGCTAAGGGGCCGCCGTCCGTGCCGCCGTCCGTGCCGCCGTCAACAGGGAATCCCAGTCGGCCAGTTTGACCACGCTCCGCCCGAGCGAGGCCCCGAGTTCCGCCTCGGCCCGCTCGATCGCCTGCCAGCCCGCCCAGGGCACCGGATCGATCCCGGCGGCCCGCAGTGCCGTGACGGGATCGTCCGGGGCGGGCCTTCGGGCGAGCACCGGGGCGTCGGCGAGCAGGGAGGTAGCCGTCTCCTTGGCGCACGGGCGGTTGGTGCCGATGACACCCGTCGGGCCGCGCTTGATCCAGCCGGCCACGTACTCGCCCGCCGACACGGCGGAGCCGCGCACCACCCGGCCCTCGACGTTCGGCACCGTGCCGCTCGCCGCGTCGAACGGCAACCCCTCCAGCGGCACTCCGCGATAGCCGACCGAGCGCAGCACCAACTGCGCCTCGACGTCCTCGAACCGGCCGGTGCCCGTGACGCCGCCCTGCCCGTCCGGCACGGTCCGTTCGAAGCGCACCGCGCCCACGCGCCCGCCTTCGGCGAGGAGTTCGACGGGGCGCAGAAAGAAGTGCAGCCGGATGTGGTGCGACGCCTCCGCGGACGGCTGCGCCGCCCAGCCGCGCAGCACCTCCACATTGCGCCGCCGCGGGGCGGGCAGCCCGGACGGGTCGACGTACTCCGGGTCGAGCGCCAGTTCGGCCGGGTCCACGGTGACCTCGGTGCCGGGCAGTCCGCCCAGCTCGCGCAGCTCCTTGGTGGTGAAACGGGCCTGCGAGGGGCCGCGCCGGCCCACCATCCTGACCTCCCGCACCCCGCTCGCCGCCAGTGTGGTGAGCGCCGCCTGCGGCATGTCGGTCGGGCTCAGCTCCGCCGCGCCGCGGGCCAGCATCCGGGTGACGTCCACGGCGACATTGCCGACGCCGATGACCACGGCCGACCGGGCGCCGACCAGGAAACCGGCCTCGACCGCGTCGGGATGCGCGCTGTACCAGGACACGAACTCGGTCGCCGACCAGCTGCCCGGCAGCTCCTCACCCGGAATGCCGAGGTGGCGGTCGGTCGCGGCGCCCACGCAGTACACGACCGCGTGGTACAGCTGCCTCAGCCGCTCGACGGACACCCCGCCGGGGCCGCCGACCCGCACGCCCCCGAGGAACCGCACCCGGTCGTGCTCCAGCACCGTGCGCAGGCTGCCCTGCAGCGACTTGATCTTCTCGTGGTCCGGGGCCACGCCGTAGCGCACCAGGCCGTACGGGCACGGCAGTCGGTCCACTACGTCGACGACCACCTCGGAATCCAGCTGGACCAGGCTCTGGGCGGTGTAACACCCGCTCGGCCCGGAGCCGACGACGGCGACACGCATGACTCCAGCATCGCACCGCGGCGGCTCCGCTGACAGGGGCCGGAGGGGTGACGTGCCGCCGCTACCGGGCGCCCCGCTGGTCCCCCGACCGCTCCTCCGTGGCGAAGAACCGCGACAGGTCCTTCTCGCACTGCTCCTGAGCCGCTCCCGTCCCGGGCGGGACGCCCAGCTCCCAGTCGAGGCCGTAGCGCCGGAACAGTTCGTCCCGCAGCTTCGGGACCGGCATCGGCACGCCGGGCACCAGCGCCGCGTACACCGCGCCCATCAGCACGGCGCGCAGCAGGGGGTAGTCGGCCTGGACGTCCTGCGAGCCGTACCTGGCGACCGTGTCGCCGAGCAGCTCGGACAGGCGGCGCTGCTCCGGGCACTGGACGAAGCCCTCGGCCTGGAGGAGCCCGGCCATGTGCTGGCGCATCAGCACGGGCCGGTCCCGGGCCAGGCCCAGGATCGCGTCGATGGCCCGGGCCAGCCGCTCCCGCCCGTCGTCGGTGCGCGGCTCGCGCTCCAGTGCCTCCTCCAGCGTGCGGTGCATCAGCCGGTGCACGGCGGACTGCACGAGCTGGCGTTTGCCGGGGAAGTAGTACGACACCAGGCCGCGCGCCGAGCCGGCCCGGTCCGCGATGTCACCCAAGGTCGTGGCCTCGTACCCGTGCTCGCCCACCAGCTCCACCGCGGCTTGCAGGAGCCGCTCCCGGGAACGCCGCCGCAACTCTTCATTGACCGAGGCGCTGCGCGGGGACATCCTGTAACTCCTGCGTTGACTGGCTGCCAGCCAACTATAATCGACGCGCCAGGCACCGCTTCGACCGGGGCCTGCTCAGGGCTGCCGTCCGTCTGGGGCGACGCGGGGGATCGTCTCAGACGGGCGGCTTCGCGGAAGAGTGGCGCAGGGGCTCCGGCGGGCTCAGCCCACCAGGTCCAGCACCGGCAGCAGCGCGTCCGGCCGCTCGGACACCGGCAGGTGGTCCACGAAGTGCACCCGGCACCCCAGGGCCGCCGCACCCCCGTCCGCGGGCCGGCTGTCGCCGACCATCAGCGCGTCCCGGGGCTCGACGCCGAGCGCCGCGCAGGCCGTGGCGAACAGGCGGGGGTCCGGCTTCTGGACGCCGTGTTCGTACGACAGCACGTACGCGTCCACATACTCGTCGAGCCCGTGCGCGCGGAAGACCGGGCGCAGGTCCCAGCCGATGTTGCTGACCACGCCCACCCCGATCCCGCGCTCGCGCAGGGTGCCGAGCACCTTCGCGGCGTCGGGGTACGGGGACCAGGCCCGCGGGGACATGTGCCGCTCGTACAGCGCCTCGTGCAGCCCCGGATCGGGCAGCGGAACCCGGCGGGACAGCCCGGTGTACGCGGCCCGGTGCAACGCGGCGCTCTCGTCCCGGACCGCCCACACCTCCGCCAGCTCCGCGGGCAGCTCGACCGGCGCAGCCCCGCCGGGCAGTGCCCCGGCGGCCTCCAGCGCGCATGCCGCCTCGGTCAGTTCCCGCTCGGACAGCTCCAGCACCGACTCGGCCAGTACGGCCCGCAGCCAGGACTCGGTGGACTCGATCCGGAACAGGGTCCCGGAGAAGTCGAAGAGGACGGCAGCCATGCGCTGGACTGTACCCGGCGCTCTGCCCGGCGCGGGGCCGCCACCGGCGGGCATCAGTTCAGCGGGGAGGGGCGGGGTGCCGTAGAAGGTGACGGAGGGCCGGCCCCGCTTGACGAAGAAGTCGTTGAGCAGGTTGGCGATCTGCTCAAGGAGCGATGCGGCCGGCCACCGGGGCGACCTCCAGGAAGCGTCGACGTCGGCGATGCCGGAGTGCCCGCTGGGTGGACACCGTCTCCGCCCGCGCCTCCTGGGCCTGGGCCGCCTGCTTCGAGGTTCGGGTGGGGCTGAACGGGACCGTCCGTCAGTGAGAGCGTGCCCGGGCGCCCCACGGCGACTCGTACGCCATGACCGCCACCGCGACCACCAGCCCCCCGAGCAGCCAGCCACCGACCACGTCCGACAGCCAGTGCACGCCCAGCCACACCCTGGTCAGGCCGACGCCCAGCACGGACACGACGGCCACCGCCAGGGCCGTACGCCGCAGGACGCGACCGGCGCCGAAGCGGGGGAGCAGCCACAGCAGGAGGCCGCACACCACCGTGGCGGTCATGGCGTGGCCCGAGGGGAAGGCCGCGTAGTGCGCGGAGTCGACCGGGTCCGGCCAGACCGGGCGCGGGCGGTCGACGGCCGCCTTCAGCACCTGCTGCACGATCGTGGTCACCGCGACGGTCACCGCCAGCCACACGGCCGTCCACCACGCCGACCGGCGCCACACCAGCCACACCGCGGCCGCCGCGCACACCAGGCGCATCGTCAGCGGGTCCCAGACCCAGTCGGTGAGGATGCGGAAGGTGTGCGTCAGGCCGTGTTCCCCGACCGCCCAGCGGTGGGTCGTGCGGGACACGTCGCCGTCCACGGTGATCAGGGGGTGCCATCTGGTCGCGACCAGCGCCAGCAGCAGCGCGGCACACAGCGCGAGGAGCGCGGCCGCGACTGCTGCCGCGCGGGACTGCTTCGGGCGGGGCGGCGAGTCGACGGACGGGTGGCGCATGATGCGATCTTCGCCGAAGCATGGGGCGGGAGGCCAGCCCCGGGCCTGAAGGGGCGGCCCCTACCCCAGTGCCCGCAGCCCCGGCACCAGCGCCACCAGCACCGGGATCACCGGCACCACCGCCGCCGCGGCGGTCAGGCGCAGGCGGTGCATCGCGGTCAGGCGGTCCGGGGGTGTGAGCAGCCGGTGTACACGTTGGGGGACGTGGGCGTGCGGGGTGGAGCCGGGGCCGAAGACGCCGCGGTCCTCGTTGAGTTCCACCAGCGCCAGCGCGGTCGTCAGCCGGCCGAAGCGGCGGGAGGCCATGTCGTCGGCGGCCAGTTCGACCAGCCGGTGCATCTCGTCGCGGAACGCGGCGAACACCGGCACCTGCGGAAAGCCACCCGCCAGCGCGGCGGAGCAGTGCAGCAACCAGTCGTGGCGCGCCTGCGCGTGTCCCTGCTCGTGGGCCAGGACCGCATCCAGCTGCCGTCCCTTCAGACGGCTCAACGCAGCGGTGGTGACGACGAGTCGGGGCGTGGCCCCGGACAGCCACCAGGCGTCAGGCCGCCCGCCCTCCAGTACGACCAGACGGCCGCCCGCGGGCTCCTCCCCGGGCAACAGCGGTGCCCGCACCAGGAGTTCGGCCCGCCGACGGCGCCGTCGCGAGCGGGCCCGGGCCACCTCGCGGACCAGCATCGCCACGCTCCACAACCCGCCGCAGGCCAGCGTCACCGCGGTCGTCGCCGCCCAGGGCCCGGCCGTGCCGAGGGCGTACGCGTCCACGACCGCCCGTGGTGCCGAGCCGAACACATGCCCGCGCACCGCCTGCCAGGCCGCCGCCGCGCTGAGTGTCATCGACAGCGCGCAGCACATCAGGACGGCCGCGACGACGCACTGCCACGCCCACAGGGCGACCACCGGTTCACGGTCCGGCCAGTCGGCCCGGGCGAGCAGCCGGGGAGCGACGACGGCGGTCAGGGCGCCGAGCAGCAGCAGTGCCGCGGGGACCATCATGGGCAGCACCCTATGAGCGGTGGCTACCGAGGGGTACGGTCTGCCGCGGCAAAGTGACGCAGGCAACGCCCCCGCCCGGCATGTCCGGGGCACCCCGCCCGCCGGCCGGCTTCTCAGAGCGTCAGCAGCATCGCCACCATGCCGATCCCCATCGACAGCCGGCACGCCCGCGCCAGCTCCGGCCGGTCACCCCACCGGACGGCGCCCGTGCCGGCCGCGACGGCGGCGGGGACCAGCCGGACGCCGGAGAGCAGCACGTACCCGGTGAAGTAGAGGAGCAGCGCGCCCGTCAGCGGCGGCGCCCCCGCGCCGCCGTGGGCGTGGTGCGTTCCGGTTCCGGGGGAGGCGGCCATCACGACCGCCATATAGACCATGGCCGCACTGCCCACCAGATGGTGCAGGTGGTGCGGGCTGTCGCGCGCGCCCCACAGGGCACGCAGTGCCGCCGCGCCGAACACGGCGGCGTAGAGCGGCCAGGTCCACGGCGGCGGGCTGAACACCGTGCCGGGCACCGCCATCGCGGCCATGCCGAAGCCCATGAGCGCCTCGCCGCCCGCGGCGCGCCGCTGCTCCTCGACCCTGCTGCGCATCCGCAGCAGGCAGTACGCCCCGGTCCCGGCGCACAGCGCGACCAGCAGCCAGCCGGGCGAAGTCGGTCCGTGCACGCGAAGTTCCCCCCTCCACGGTGGGTCGAGGGATGCGATGCCCGGTCCGTGCGGTGCGCACGCGAGCGCAAGGGGGTGCACGGGAGCATTTGGTGGTGCACGGCAGGTGGGAGATCCCGCGAGGGCTCCTCCCCGGAATGATTTACGAGTAAAACACATGCTAAGTTTATTGGTATGAGCCGTGCGACCCCTCACCGCCTTCCCCTCACCGGCGTCCTCCGCCTCGGCCGACCGTCCGACATCTGGTTCAAGCCCGCGCTGAGCGTGGTCGCCGCGGTCGCCCCGCCCAATCTGGCCCTGCTCGCGCTCGGCCGTCTGGACCTCGCGATGTACACGATGGCCGGATCGCTGTGCGCGCTCTACGGCCACAACCGTCCGTACGCCGCCCGGGCCCGCACCCTGGCGTGGGTGGTGCTCGGCATGGTCGCCGGGCTCGCCGTCGCCCTGCTCACGGCCTCGCTCACCACCGACGCCGTCGTCCTGGTCACCGTCGGCGCCCTCCTGGCCGCCGCACAGAAGGCGGTGTGCGACGCCACCCGCGTCGGCCCGCCCGGAAACGTGGTGCCGGCCTTCATCAGCTCCGCGTCCCTGTTCGTGCCGCAGACCCTCGGCCAGGTCCCCGGCCACCTGGCGCTGGCCGTGGGCGCGGGCGCCTGGGCCTGGCTGGTCGGCATGGCGCCCGGCCTGCTGCGCCCGCACGGCCCCGAGCGCCGCGCCACCGCCCAGGCCCTGAACGCCGCCGCCGCGTACGCCGCCACGCGCGGCACCGGCGACGGCCACACCCGCACCCGTGCCGCCGCGGCCGCCGCCGTGCACGCCGCCTGGCAGTCGCTGCTGTCCACCGGCGCCCGCACCGACCGCACCCGCCGCGCCCTCGAACGCCTGCTCGTCCGCGCCGAGGTCGCCCTCGCCGCCCCCGCCGACACCGACCCGGAGCGGCTGCGCGGCTGGGCCCGGGCCCTGCGCGGCACCGGCCGCGTCCCTGGGACCGGCCTCCCGGACGCCGGCCCCGACGAACTCCTCGGTGTGGATGCCGAACGCGCCGCCCCGCACCCCGCCTGGTGGCGCGCCCTCGGCCCGCTCGCCCCGATCGCCGCCCGCACCGCGATCGGCTGCGCGCTCGCCGGATACGCCTCCCTCGCCCTCGGGATCGGCAGGCCCTACTGGGCCGTCGTCACCGCCGCCTCCCTGTACCAGGCCAACGTCACCCTCACCTGGAGCCGGGGCGTGCAGCGCGTCGTCGGCAACCTGGTCGGCGTCATGCTCTTCGCCGCGCTCGTCCCGGTGGCCCACCTGCACCCCGTGGCACTGGTGCTGTGCTGCCTGGCCCTCAACTTCGGCGCCGAGGCGCTGATGGGCCGCAACTACTGGCTCGGCAGTGTCTGCGTCACCCCGATGGCGCTGCTGATCACCGAGTTCGCCCGGACGCAGGACTCCTCCGCGCTGATCACCGAGCGGGTCGTGGACACCCTGGTCGGCGCGCTCACCGGGTTCGTCGCCGCCGTCGCCGTCACCAACCGGCGGGCAGGCGACCGCCTCGGACACGCCCTGACCACGGCCGAACGGGCCCGCGAACGCGCCGCCCGCCTGCTCGCCGAGCCCCGCCCGGAGCCCCGCGCCCTGGAAACGGCCCGCCGTTCGCTGGCCGCCGCCCTGGTCGAACTGCGCGCCACGGCCGACGCCGCGTCCGGCGAGTGGTGGCAACGCGCCCTGCCCGAGGAGCGGGTCGTGCTCGCCGAGCAGTCCGGACACCGTACGCTCGCCGCGACGGTACGACGCCAGGGGCCGCGCCCCTCGGCAGGGACGAGGACTACGGAGGACGTACGGCCATGACGGGGACGAACGGACGACCGGCGGCCGACGGCGACGCGGCGCGGGGGGACACGGTCGCCGCGGTGGTCCGGCAGTGGCGGGACGTCCACCCCGAGCTGGACACCGGGCCCATGGAGGTCATCGGCCGCATCAACCGCTGCGCGGCCCTCCTGCAACAGGCCGAGGACGCCCCGCTGCGCCGCGCCGGGCTCAGCCGCGCCGAGTTCGACCTGCTGGGCGCCCTGCGCCGCACCGGCCACGAACTGACCCCGAGCGAGCTGGCCCGCGAGACCTTCTCCTCCGGCGCGGCCGTCACCAAGCGCCTCAAGCAGCTCACCGAGCGCGGCCTGGTCGAGCGCCGCGGCGACTCCCGTGACCGCCGGGTCGCCCATCTGCGCCTCACCGAAGCGGGCCGCGCCCTCGTGGACGGCATCCTCCCCGAGCAGCTCGCCTACGAGACGGCCGTCCTGTCCGTCCTGGCCCCGAAGGGCCAGGGCGAGCTGGCCGGCCTGCTCGCCGAGCTGCTGACCCGGCTGGAGGGACGGATGGGCGCCCTGCGCGGGTGAGCGGCGCCCGCCGCCACCGTTGACGGGGACCGGAGGTGATCCTTACGGTCATCCCGTTCGGCTTGCCGACTGTTCTACGAAATCACGAACAACGAACAGGGATGGTGTCGTGACCGCCGCAGACCCCGCCGCCCAGACGCTCACCGTCGATCTCGGCACCGACACCGGTCCCGTCCACGGCGGCGCGAGCGGCACGCTGTACGGGCTCTACGGCGACGGCGTGCCCAGCCGCAACGTCGTCGAGGGCATGTACGTCCGTACGGTCTCCACCAAGGCACAGGACGGCACCCAGCACCCGGGCGCCGACGCCCTGGAGATCCTGCCCTCCTTCGTCGAGGCGGGCGGCCGGGACGTGTACGTCTACATGACCGACATCTACCGCGGCTTCCCCTACGAGTGGCCCGGCGCCACGGGCGAGGAACGGCTCGCCGGCTTCCGGGCCCGGGTCCGCCGCCAGGTCGAGCAGGTGCTCACGCTCGGCCCGCTCGCGTCCCATGTCGTGTACGTGCCCTTCAACGAGCCCGAGGGCAACATGTTCGGCACGGGGGAGTTCAGCTACGACACCGTCTCCTGGCGGGACGACCCGGCCCGCTACTTCGCCGCCTGGCAGGACCTGACCGGCCTCATCCGGGAACTGCACCCCGGCGCGCGCATCGCCGGGCCCAACACCTGCATCCTGTACGAGGAGGTCCGGGGCTTCCTGGAGTTCGCCCGCGACCACGGCGTCCTCCCCGACGTGGTCACCTGGCACGAGCTGTCGTCACCGGACGAGATCCGCCGGAATGTCGCCAAGTACCGCGTTCTGGAGCGGGAGCTGGGGATCGGTCCGCTGCCGGTCAACATCAACGAGTACGCGCACAACTTCCATCTGTCCGTGCCCGGCCAGATGATCCAGTGGATCGCCGCCCTGGAGGAGTGCAAGGTCGACGCCGACATGGCGTACTGGAACATCGACGGCAACCTCAACGACTCCGCGGTGGAGGCCAACAAGGGCAACGGCCAGTGGTGGCTGTTCAACGCCTACGGACAGCTGACCGGCAACACCGTGCGGGTCACCGCGCCGCATCCCAACGTGCAGTACACCCTCCAGGGTGTCGCCGCCCTCGACCGGGACAAACGCCAGGCACGGGTGCTCCTCGGCGGCGGTGGCGGCGGCGCCGGCCTCGTCCTCGAGGGCGTCGACCCGGAGGTGTTCGGCACCGTCGTGCACGTACGGGTGCAGGAGATTCCCTGGACGGGTCAACTCGGCGCCTCCGCCGAGCCGTTGCGGCTGGCCGACCTGGAACTGCCTGTCGTGGACGGCAAGGTGACGGTGCGCCTGCCCGGTCTCGAGGAGATGTCCGCCTACCAGGTGATCATGTCGCCCGGCGGCAACGGGGCCGCTCCGGTGCCGCCCTCGGTCGGCTGGCGGTGGACGTACGAGGCCGAGGACGCGGCGTACACCGGGGAGGCGTACGTCGTGCACGGGCCCGAGGGATCCCCGGCCGACGTGGAGAAGTTCGCCACCTCCGGCGGCCATCACGTCGGCGGCCTGCGCACCGGCTCCGACCTGGTCCTCGCCTTCGACGTCGAGGTCCCGCGCGACGGGACGTACGACGTCGCCGTCTTCGCGAACTCCCACAACCTCGCCGAGGGCGTGCGCGAACAGGGCCCCGCCAACGTCTTCCTCCGCGTCGACGGCGAACGGCCGCGGGAACTGCGGCTGCCCCTCGGCTACAAGTGGGCGGTCTGGGGCCGCACCGACACCCGGGTGGAGCTGACCGCCGGCCGCCACACACTCACCCTGGCGGCCCACGACGCCGACCTGGGCGTGACCCGCGGCGACGCGGTCGTCGACCGGCTCGACCTCGCCCTGCGCGACGAGCACGTGAGCGCGCCCGCGCTGTACGACGCCGAGTACGCCTCGCTCGGGAACGGTGCGCGGGTGAGCTACGCGCATCGCGGTTCCTCCGGACCCGGCGCGGTCGTCCTGCCGCGCGGTGGCACCGCCACCTTCTGGGTACACGCGTCCGCCGACGGCGAGGCGAGCGTCACCGTCGACCTCATCGGACCGGGCGAGGGCCTGCTCACGGTCAACGGCGAGGAGCTCGGGCCCGTGGAGCGCGACGCCGTACCCGTATTCCTGGCCGGCGGCATCAACAAGATCACGGTCACCGGGGCGTCGGACCGCCTCGTCCTGGACCGGCTGCTGACCGGACCGCCCCGCGGCCTGCTGCCCTCCGCCACGTACCAGGCGGAGGACGGCGTCCTGACCGGCCGGGCACACGTCACCGGCGCCCATACCTTCGCCACCGGCGGCAAGGCGGTGGACGGCATCGGAGCCGGACCGGCGAACGCGCTCACCCTGACCGTCCAGGCCGAGCGCGCCGGACGGCACGCTCTGACCATCCGCTACTCCAACGGCGAACAGGCGCCCGCCACCCACTACAACCCCGACCCGGTCTGCCGCCACGCCGACATCTCCGTCAACGGAGCCGGCCCGCGCCGTGTGCTGTTCCCGACCACCTTCCACTTCAACAACTTCTTCGAGCTCTCCGTCCCCGTCACCCTCCGCCGCGGCGCCAACACGGTCGCCCTCACCGCCGACGAACTTCCCGACTTCGACGGCACCGGCCGCAACGCCCACGGCCAGCGCTCGGCGCACGCCCCGGTCATCGACCGCGTGACGGTGACACCGCTGAGGTGACCGGTCCGCAGGGGCTCAGCTCGCCTCGCCCGGCCGGTACACCCCGAAGGCCGCCCCCTGCGGATCCCGCAGCACCGCGAGACGCCGGCCGCCGGGCATGGAGGACGGCTCCATGACGACATCGCCGCCCGCCCGCCCCGTCACCTCCGCCGTCGCGTCCACGTCCGCCACGGCGAAGTACGGCATCCAGTGCGCGGGCAGCTCCGGCGGGAACCGGTCGCCCATCGCCGCCATCCCGCCGAAGTCGGCGCCGTCGACGCCCCACTGCGTGTACCACTCGGAGGCGTTGATGCTCCAGCCGAAGACCGTGGTGTAGAAGTCCTGGGCCCGATCGGTGTCACGGGTCGCCAGCTCCACCCAGCCCAGTGAGCCCGGCGCGTTGAACAGCCCGGCGCCCGGGAAGGCGCGCGCCTGCCACAGCTGGAAGGCCGCTCCGGTCGGGTCGAGGGCGACGGCGAAGCGGCCGGCGTCGAAGACGTCCATCGGGCCGAGGATCACCGTCCCGCCCGCCTCCTCCACGCGCCGTGCCGACGCGTCGGCGTCGGACACCGCGAACGACACGTTCCAGGCGACCGGTTGGGACTCCTGGTACAGCGGGGTGAGCGCGGCCACCGCCGCGTCCCCCAGGTGCGCGACCGTGTAGCCGCCCGCCTCCTGCCGCGGGTCCGTCTCGGGACGCCAGCCGAACAGTTCGGCGTAGAACCGCTTGGCCCCCTCCAGGTCGCTGGTCCCCAGCTCCGTCCAGCAGGGTCCGCCGGTCACCGGCCCGTCGAGCTTCATGGCAGCACGCTAGCCCCGCCAACGGTGCGCGGCCATCCGAAAGCCTCTCGCTTACGCCGCCGGCACCGGCGTACGCTGCTGCCGTACCGCATCGCATGGCGGCCTTCCGATCACGCTCCGGACCGGAGGTCACGCATGTCCCAGGTACGCCCCTTCCACCGCGACGACCGCGACCAGCTGACCGAGCTGGTCAACGCCCATGTCGCCGCCGTCGTCCCCGGTGTCTCCGTCTCCGTGAACACCGTGCTCGGCAGCCTGGAGCGGCAGCCCGACGAGTTCGTCACCGACCCATGGGTGACGGAGCGGGTCACACTCGTCGCCGAGCTGCGCCGGCACGTCGTGGCCGCGGCCCATCTCCTGCGCTACCGGGCCGACGCCGAGGTCGGCGCCGGTTACCGGGACGCCGGTGAGATCGCCTGGTTCCTGTGGCATCCGCCGGCCCCGTTCCGGCCGGACACCGACAAGGCCGCCGATCTGCTCATGGCCGCCTGCCTCGCCCAGTTCGCCCGCTGGCAGGTCCGCGTCCGGCTCGCATCAGGCGATCTGCCCGCCCCCGCCGTATACGGACTGCCCCGTAACTGGCCCCATGTGCGCTCCGTCTACGAGCGCGCCGGTTTCCGGCACACCGGGCGCACCGAGGTGATCCTCCTCGCCCAGGTGTCCGACCTGCCCCGCCCCGAGCCCCGGCCCGGCCTCACCGTCGAGCGCACGCTCGGACAGTGCGGCACCCGCCTCACCGCGTACGCGGACGGACAGCGCGTCGGCTTCGTCGAGGTCGACACCGTCCTGGCCCGCCCCGAGCGCCACGCCCGTCCCGCCGGGCTCGCCGACATCGGCAACCTGCGCATCGACCCCGAGTGGCACCCGGGCGGCTGGGAGCACCGGCTCCTGGCCCACGCCGCCGACTGGCTCGTGCTGTCCGGCGTCGACCGCCTCCTCGCCTACGAACTCGCCGACGACCACGGCGCTCTCGACACGCTGCGCACCGCGGGCTTTTGCGAACTGACCCGTACGGACCGCGGCTGGGAGCACCGGCCGGAGACCTGAAGCCGTCGTCAGATACCCGGCCGGTACCGCATCGGATGATCGGCCGGTACCTCCACCAGCACGATCGGCACCCCGTCCGGATCCGCGACCCACATCTCCACCAGTCCCCAGGGCTCCTTCACCGGCGGCCGGACGATCTCGACGTCCCGCGCGAGGAGTTCCTCGTGGGCCGCGGCCAGGTCCGGGACCTGGAGCCACAGCCGCAGCGCCGGGGACGGCGGGGTCTCGGACCGGCCGGAGAGCTCGAGGAAACCGCCGCCGAGGAAGTAGACGGTGCCCCGGTCCGGGCCCGTGCCGAACTCGCGGTAGACGGCGAGCCCGAGCCGCTCGCCGTAGAAGGACCGGGACCGTTCGGGGTCGGTGGGGCGCAGGAGTGTCCGGCTGCTGAGTACGTGCACCATGCACCCGGAGGGTAGTGGCAGGGTTAGCCTCGTGCTGCCCTGCCGCGCCAGAGAAGAGATCGGAGACGTTTCCTCCATGGACACCGCCGCTGCCGTACCGACCGCTGCCACACCGACCTTCCGCGACGCCACCGACGCCGACGTGGACGCCCTGGTCGCGCTGATCGAGTCGGCCTACCGGGGCGACGACAGCCGGGCCGGATGGACCACCGAGGCGGACATCCTTCAGGGGCAGCGGACGGACCCGGAGGGCGTGCTGCAGGTCATCGAGTCGCCGGACAGCCGGCTGCTGACGGTCGAGCGGGGCGGCCGGATCGTCGCCTGCTGCCAGCTCGAACACCGCGGCGACCACGCCTACTTCGGCATGTTCGCGGTCAGCCCCGCGCTCCAGGGCGCCGGCCTCGGCAAGGTGATCATCGCGGAGGCGGAGCGGCAGGCCCGCGAGAGCTGGGGTGTCACGGAGATGCACATGACAGTGATCTCCGTACGCGACGACCTGATCGCCTGGTACGAGCGCCGCGGCTACCGCCGTACGGGACGGATGACGCCCTTCCCGTACGGCGACGAGCGCTTCGGCATCCCGCAGCGCGACGACCTCCAGTTCGAGCTGCTGGTCAAGCCGCTCGCCTGACCGTCACGGCGCGGCCGTCACGCCGTGAAGCGGCCGGTGCGCTTGATCTCGGGGTAGTCGGTGGTCGCCCCGTCCAGACCGAGGGCCCGCACGAGCCGCAGGTGGTCCTGGGTGTTGACCACCCAGCCGATGATCCGCAGGTCCGCCTTGCGGGCGTGCTCGACGACCTCCAGGGTGAGGCGGCGGATGTTGAGGCAGACGGTCGCGGCGCCGGCCGCCACGGCCCGGTCCACCACGTCGGGGCCGTAGCGGCTGGCGATGAGTGCCGTCCGGACACCGGGGATCAGCCGGGCGATCTCGACGATCGCCTCGTCGTGGAAGGAGGACACCTCCACCCGGGAGACCAGGTCCCGCTGTCGCATCACCTCGGCCAGCGCCCGGGCCGCGGCGACATCCTTGATCTCGGCCTGGAGCGGCGCCTTCACGGCGTCCAGGACCTCCTCGAACACCGGCACCCGTTCGCCCCGGCCCGCGTCCAGGGCGCGCAGCTCGGCGAGGGTCTTCTCGGCGATCGCACCGTTGCCGTCGGTCGTGCGGTCCACGTCCGCGTCGTGCATGACGACCAGGGCGCCGTCCTTGCTCAGGTGCAGATCGAGTTCGATCAGGTCGAGGCCGGCCTGCTGGGCGGCGACGAAGGAACGGAGGGTGTTCTCGGGCTCCACACCCATGATCCCGCGGTGACCGATGGTAAGGAAGTTCAAGGTTCAACTCTCTTCCGTCGACGGCGGCTCGGCACGCGCGCGGACCGGACGGACGTCGCTGTCCACGCGGCAGGCTCGCAGCCTAATGGCCGGGTCTCGGGTTGAACCCGCACGTACACGCGCGTTTGGGGTGATGGCCGGTCCTGACGATTGACCGGCTGGATCCGTACGGCTGTTCCTCCTACCCCCGTCCGCGCCGCCCATGCCTGTGACTAAAGCGGAAGTGTGCGTCCATGCGATGCTGGGCAGGAAAAAGAGCGGTGACCATGGCGTCACGCAGGATAATTTTCGGAGACGCTACTTGCTGGGAGAAACGCCGTATGCCTACGGTGTGCCTACGCGAGGTTTTGCTGTGAAGGATGGGACATGACGGAGATTCTTGTGCAGGTGGGTTCGGAGGAGCAGGTTCCTCCTGCGGTCAGGGTCGTTGAGCACCCTGCGTGGCCTGCGCTCAAGGATGCCGTGGAGCAGATCCGGCCATGGCAGTCCAAGGACGGATCGATCGACTTCGACGCCGACGGCGCCCCGGACCCGGCCGAGGCCGAGTTCGCCGTCCGCCGCGTGGTCGACGCCGTCGTCGAGCTGTCCCCGCTGCTGCCGCACGACGCCGCCTACCACGAGGCCCTCGTGGCCGACCTGCGCCGCTGGGCCGACGCCGGCTTCCAGGTGCCGGACTTCCTGGACTCGCTGCTCGCCTTCCAGCCCGCCGCGCACCGCGCCGACGGCCTGCAGCACCTGGTCGTCTTCCCGATGTACACGCAGAACGGCAACCCCGACCGCAACCTCGAGGCGGTCGTGCTGCGCATGGTCTGGCCGGACTGGCTGGCCGAGCTGGAGCGCACCCGCTACGACAACCCGCTGTTCTGCGGCATCACCTTCGAGGACTTCACGGCCGGGTACGACACCAACTCCGCCGTCCTGTTCCCGGAGACCATCGCCGTCCGCGAGGCGCCGGAACGTTTCTCCTGGGGTGGCATCTTCTGCGACCGCGAGGCCGCCCGCTTCCGCCGGGTCACCGACGCCGCCGTCGGCATCCTGGGCCTGGAACTGCCCGAGGACATCGCCGCGATGGTCCACGACCAGAAGCGCTGCGAAGAGGCCTTCGTGCTCTGGGACATGGTCCACGACCGCACCCACAGCCACGGCGACCTGCCCTTCGACCCGTTCATGATCAAGCAGCGCCAGCCGTTCTGGATGTACGGCCTGGAGGAGCTGCGCTGTGACCTCACCGCCTTCAAGGAGGCCGTGAAGCTCCAGGCGGACGGTGTCCCGCAGGCCCGTGACGTGCAGTACGCCGTGCTGTTCGACCGGATGTTCCGCTTCCCGGTCACCGGTGAGCGCGTCCGCAACTACGACGGCCTCGGCGGCCAGCTGCTTTTCGCCTACCTCCACAAGCACGACGTCGTGCGCTGGACCGACAACCGGCTCGCCATCGACTGGGAGCGCGCCCCGCAGGTCACCAACCAGCTGTGCGCCGAGATAGAGAAGCTCTACCGGGACGGCATCGACCGCCCGAAGCTCGTGCACTGGTTCGCCGGGTACGAACTGGTCTCCACCTACCTCTCCCCGCACCCGGGCTCCCGGTGGGCCAAGGGTCCCGACGCCCTGGACCTCACGCAGCCGCCGCGCAAGCTGGTGGATGACGTGCTTCCGGACGAGTTTCCGCTGAGCATGTTCTATGAGGCACTGTCCAAGAAGCTGAAGAACGTGATCGCCTCCACCAAGGGCATCACGGCGGACGGCGCCCAGAAGGTGGCCGCGTGAGCGACCGTACGAACACCGCTCAGCAGGAGGCGAAAATGGGGAACGGGGCTCTCGACGGAGCGGTGATCGCGGTCGCCGGCGCGGGCGGACCCGCCGGCCGTGCGACGCTGCGCAGGCTGGCCGAGGCGGGCGCGACCGTCGTCGGCGCGGACAACGACCCGCAGCGGCTGTCGGAGGCCGTGGACGCGGCCCGCTACGCCGGCGGCGGCGCCACCGTCACCGGGGACACGGTGGACCTGCTCGACCTCCAGTCCACCCGCGACTGGGCCACGCACATCGAGAAGGACTTCGGCCGCGTCGACGGCCTCGTCCACCTCGTCGGCGGCTGGCGCGGCAGCGAGACCTTCACCAAGACCAGCCTCGACGACTGGGACTTCCTGGAGCTGCTGCTCGTCAAGACCGTGCAGCACACCTCCCTGGCCTTCCACGAGGCGCTCCAGCGCAGCGAACGCGGCCGGTACCTGCTGATCAGCGCCGAGGGCGCCAGCAAGCCCACCGCCGGCAACGCCGCCTACGCCTCGGCCAAGGCCGCCGCCGAGGCCTGGACGCTGGCTCTGGCCGACTACTTCAAGAAGGCCGGGGGCGCCGAGGGCCCCACGTCGGCGGCTGCCATCCTGGTGGTGAAGGCGCTGGTGCACGACGCGATGCGCGCCGAACGCCCCAACGCGAAGTTCGCGGGCTTCACCGACGTCAAGGACCTGGCGGAGGCCATCACCGGCGTCTGGAGCAAGCCCGCCGCCGAAGTGAACGGACACCGCCTGTGGCTGACCGAGAAGCCGTGAACCCCCCGAAGACCGATGCCCGTCGCCATCACGACCCGCAGGTCCGCGGTTTCGCCAGTGACAACTACGCGGGCGTGCACCCCGAGGTGCTCGCCGCCATAGCCCTGGCCAACGGCGGTCACCAGGTCGCGTACGGCGAGGACGACTACACCGAGCACCTCCAGCAGATCATCCGCAGCCACTTCGGCGCCACGGCGGAGGCGTTCCCGGTCTTCAACGGCACCGGCGCGAACGTCGTCGCGCTCCAGGCGGTCACCGACCGCTGGGGCGCGGTGATCTGCGCCGAGAGCGCGCACATCCAGGTCGACGAGGGCGGCGCCCCCGAACGCATGGCCGGCCTCAAGCTGCTCACCGTGCCCACCCCGGACGGCAAGCTCACCCCCGAGCTGATCGACCGGCAGGCGTACGGCTGGGAGGACGAGCACCGGGCCATGCCGCAGGTGGTGTCGATCACCCAGAGCACGGAGCTGGGCACCGTCTACACGCCGGACGAGATCCGCGCGGTCTGCGAGCACGCCCACGCCCACGGCATGAGGGTGCACCTGGACGGCTCCCGGCTGGCCAACGCGGCCGCCTCCCTGGACGTCCCGATGCGGACGTTCACCAACGCGGTCGGCGTCGACATCCTCTCGCTGGGCGGCACGAAGAACGGCGCGCTGTTCGGCGAGGCGGTCGTGGTCATCAACCAGGACGCCGTGCGTCGGATGAAGCACATCCGCAAGATGTCCATGCAGCTCGCCTCCAAGATGCGCTTCGTGTCGGTGCAGTTCGAGGCCCTTCTGACCAGGGACCTGTGGCTGCGCAACGCCCGCCACGCCAACGAGATGGCCGAGCGGCTGGCGGAGGGCGTGCGGGCGGTGCACGGGGTGGAGCTCCTCTACCCGGTGCAGGCCAACGGGGTCTTCGCCCGGCTCCCGCACGACGTGAGCGAGCGCCTCCAGAAGCGGTTCCGGTTCTACTTCTGGGACGAGGCCGCGGGTGTCGTCCGGTGGATGTGCGCCTTCGACACCACCGAGGAGGACGTGGACGCGTTCGTGGCGGCGGTCAAGGAGGAGATGGCGCGCTGAAGCGCCAACCTCGATAGATGCATAGATATGCGGTCACCTGAAAAGTAATTGACTCTCGGGTGATCGCATTCCTATGCTCTGCGGGCATGGAGCTGATCCAGGAGACACCCGACCTGTCCGCCTATCTGGCCGCCGACGAGGTCATCGACCACCATCACCCGGTGGTCCGGAAAACGGCCGCGCGTCTCGCGCAGGACGCCGACGACTCGTATTCCTATGCACGCCTCGCATTCGAGTTCGTGCGCGACACCATCCCGCACTCCCAGGACTTTGGCGACCCGCGCGTCACCTGGCGCGCCTCGGACGTACTGGAGCAGGGCACCGGCATCTGCTACGCCAAGGCCCACGCCCTGGCCGCGCTGCTACGGGCCGAGGACATCCCGACCGCGCTCTGCTACCAGAAGTTCGACGTGGTGCACGGCCTGGTCGCCGTGCGCTTCAACGGCGCCTGGCACCGGCAGGACCCGCGCGGCAACAAGCCGGGCGTGGACGCGCGGTTCTCCCTGGACGGGGAGCGGCTGGCCTTCGAGCCCGACGCAGAGTCGGGCGAACTGGATTATCCGGACCTCTACGCCGAACCTCACCCGGTCGTGCTCGCGGCGCTGAAGGCCGCGCCCGACCGCCCGTACCTGTGGCGGACGCTCCCCGCCGCACTCTGAGGCGACGGGGACCGGCGGTGCTCGGGGCGGGGTGTCAGTGGGCCTCGGCGGCCTTGAGCTGTTCCTGGGTCGGGGCCGTGCCGCCCAGGTGGGCGGGGAGCCACCAGGAGTCCTCCGGGCCCTTGGGGCGGACCGGGTAGGCGCGCTGGGCCGTGTCCAGAAGCTCCTGGACGCGTTCGCGCAGCCGGCGGGTGATGGCGCCCGCGTACTGCTCGCGGGAGGCCTCGAGCGCCTCGCCGACGCGGATGGTGACCGGGGTGTGGCTGCGCTTGAAGTTGCGCGGCTGCCCCTTGGTCCACAGCCGCTGCGTGCCCCACACCGCCATGGGGACCAGCGGCACGCCCGCCTCCTGGGCCAGGCGCGCGGCGCCGGACTTGAAGCTCTTCAGCGTGAAGGACTGCGAGATGGTCGCCTCGGGGAAGACCCCGATGATCTCACCGGACTTCAGCGAGTCCAGCGCGTGCGCGTACGCCGCCTCGCCCTGGTTGCGGTCCACCGGGATGTGCTTCATACCGCGCATCAGCGGTCCGGAGATCTTGTGGCGGAAGACGGACTCCTTCGCCATGAAGCGCACCAGCCGCTTCTGCGGAAGCGCCGCCAGGCCGTTGAAGATGAAGTCCAGGTAACTGATGTGATTGCTCACCAGGACCGCGCCACCCGAGCGGGGGATGTTCTCCGAACCCTTGCAGTCGATCTTCAGGTCCCAGGCCTTGAACATCGTCAGGGCGAGACCGATGACGGGACGGTAGACCAGCTCTGCCATGGTCGGGGTGGACCCTTTCTGCTCAGCCTGGGAAAGGGGCTCCCGGCGGGAAAGTTACGCAGCCGTAGGTTTACGGCGTCTCGCAGATCGTGCCCGAAGAACGGGCGGGGAGCCAGTCCTGGTGCCCCGCCACGGCGAGATCCTCGTCACGTCGGCCTATTCTCCACCTCGGTGTCTTAAGACTGCTTTAGTGCGCGATTACCGCGTACGTACCGTCACCCGCCGGACCAGCAGGAACAACTCGCAGCCCAGGCAGTATCCGAACGCCGCGTTCAGGAAGGCGGCGGCGAGCGCCGCCCCCGTCGCCGCGAGCCCCAGCCACTCGGGTCCGAGCGTGTAACCGGCCAGGCCGAGCCCGGCGAAGACAAGCCCCACCGCCTGCGCGAAGCGCGGCGGTTCGGGCGACTCGAACCCGGCCGGCGGGCCGAGCCGCGGGCGCACCGCCTTCCGGAACAGCCAGCCGTACGGTGACGGCCCACACCCCCGGCCGCCCCCAGCGCGAACGCCAGGGTCTGCCAGGCGAGCAGCCACGCGCTCCCGGTGACCAGTACCGCCGCCAGCACGACCGTCGTCACGGCCGCCCCGAAGCGCGGCCCCCTCACATCGATGTCCATGAATCAAGCATTCCGGATAGGACACCCCCCTGGGAGGCGGGAATCTTTGCGGTCTCGTGAATGCTTGTGCGGATGATGACCGGAGTGATGGTGTGCGTGGCGGTGCTCGCCGTGGCGAGCGCCTACGGAGTGCTGCAACGGCGGCGGAGCGGGAGAGTACGGGTGCGCGGGCGGGACGACGGCAAGCGGCTCGGGGCGGCCGAACTGGGCGGCGAACTCGGCGAGCGGGCCACCCTCGTGCAGTTCTCCAGCGCCTTCTGCGCGCCCTGCAGGGCGACCCGGCGGGTGCTCGGCGAGGTCGCCGGGATGGTACCCGGCGTCACCCACGTCGAGATCGACGCCGAGGACCACCTCGACCTCGTGCGCGAACTCGAGATCCTCAAAACCCCCACCGTGCTGGTCCTCGACGCCCAGGGGCGGGTGGTGCGGCGTGCCACCGGCCAGCCGCGCAAGGCCGATGTCATCGCGGCGCTCGGAGAGGCCGTGTGAGGGAGGTGCCGGTGACGGTGAGGCAGCTCCCAGATCGCGGAACGTACTTGACTGGGCGCACCACGCATCGTCAGCCTGACCGTATGCCTTCGGAACTCCTGCTCCACGGACGGGTCCACGTCGACCTGGTCCGCACCGCGAGCGCGCGCTGTCCCGGCTCTTGAGCAGCTACGGACATCCCCGCCACCTCCCGGAGAAGGACAACTCCATGACGGCCACGCCCGATCTCGGCACCTTCCAGCTCGCCTCCCCCGACCTCCTGCGCTCCGCCTTCCGCCGGCACGCCGCGGGTGTCGCGGTGATCACCGCCCGCGGTGACGCCGGCCCGGTCGGCTTCACCGCCACCTCCCTCACCTCCGTCTCCGCCGAGCCCCCGCTGCTCTCCTTCGGCATCAGCACCGGCGCCTCGAGCTGGCCCGCGATAGCGGAGTCCGACCACGTCGGCGTCCACATACTCGGCGAACACCAGCGGGAGCTGGCCGCCACCTTCGCCCGCAGCGGCGCCGACCGCTTCGGCCCGCCCACGGCCTGGCGCGACGGCCCGGAAGGCGTTCCGGTACTGGACGAGGTGCTGGCCTGGCTGGTCTGCCGGGTCGTCGGGCGGGTCCCCGCCGGGGAGCACCGCATCGTGCTCGCCGAAGTCGTCCTCGGCGACCCCACCGGCACCGGGCGCCCCCTGCTCTACCACCAGGGCCGCTTCGGCGGTCTGCGGGATTGATCACGCGCCGCCTCTCCTGCGGGGTGGTCCGATTCCGGTTACGCTGCGTTGCGAAGGTCACAGTTCAAAGCGCTTGCTTAGCGGGAACGAACTGGGTGTACTGACGAGTAATATTTCGTTCGGAGCGCGCGGTCGCCCCGACCGGGATCGGCCGCTTGAGGCGCCTATGCTGCCTGCAAGAGGCAGACCGGAAAAGACGATGCAGTAGGAGAGCCGGCGTGAGCTTGAGGATCGTTGTCACTGTGAAGTACGTGCCCGACGCCACTGGCGACAGGCACTTCGCCGATGACCTGACCGTCGACCGGGACGACGTGGACGGTCTGCTCTCCGAGCTGGACGAGTACGCGGTCGAGCAGGCGCTCCAGATCGCCGATGACGCTGACGACGCCGAGGTCACCGTGCTGACCATCGGCCCGGAGGACGCCAAGGACGCGCTGCGCAAGGCGCTGTCCATGGGTGCCGACAAGGCGATCCACGTCGAGGACGACGACCTGCACGGCACCGACGCCATCGGCACCTCCCTGGTGCTGGCCAAGGCCATCGAGAAGGCCGGCTACGACCTGGTGATCTCCGGCATGGCCTCCACCGACGGCACCATGGGTGTCGTACCGGCGCTGGTGGCCGAGCGCCTCGGTGTCCCGCAGGTCACCCTGCTGTCCGAGGTCTCGGTCGAGGACGGCACCGTGAAGGGCCGCCGCGACGGCGACGCCGCCAGTGAGCAGCTCGAGGCGCAGCTCCCGGCCGTCGTGTCCGTCACCGACCAGTCGGGCGAGGCGCGCTACCCGTCCTTCAAGGGCATCATGGCCGCCAAGAAGAAGCCGGTTCAGTCCTGGGACCTGTCCGACCTCGACATCGAGGCGGAGGAGGTCGGCCTGGACGGCGCGTTCACCAAGGTCGAGGCCGCGAACGCGCGCCCGGCGCGCACGGCCGGCACCATCGTCAAGGACGAGGGCGAGGGCGGCAAGCAGCTCGCTGAGTTCCTCGCGGGCCAGAAGTTCATCTAAGGCCCCGCAGTCGCTGACCGCCCCTCAACTTCGTTTCGCAGGAGAGCAATCCCATGGCTGAAGTCCTCGTCTACGTCGACCACGTGGACGGTGCCGTCCGCAAGCCGACCCTGGAGCTGCTGACGCTGGCCCGCCGTATCGGCGAGCCCGTCGCGGTCGCGCTGGGCAACGGCGCCGCCGACACCGCCGCCACCCTCGCCGAGCACGGCGCGGTGAAGGTCCTCACCCACGACGCCTCGGAGTACGCCGAGTACCTGGTCGTCCCGAAGGTGGACGCGCTCCAGGCCGCCGTCGAGGCCGTCTCCCCGGCCGCCGTGCTGGTCCCGTCCTCCGCCGAGGGCAAGGAGATCGCCGCCCGTCTGGCGCTGCGCATCGGCTCCGGCATCATCACCGACGCCGTCGACCTCGAGGCCGGCGACGAGGGCCCGGTGGCCACCCAGTCGGTGTTCGCCGCGTCCTTCACCACCAAGTCCCGTGTCATCAAGGGCACCCCGGTCATCACGGTCAAGCCGAACTCGGCCGCCGTCGAGGCCGCCCCGGCCGCAGGCAGCGTCGAGGCCCTGTCCGTGTCCTTCTCCGACAAGGCCACCGGCACCAAGGTCACCGGCCGCACCGCCCGTGAGTCGACGGGCCGTCCGGAGCTGACCGAGGCCGCGATCGTGGTCTCCGGCGGCCGTGGCGTCAACGGCGCCGAGAACTTCTCGATCATCGAGGCGCTGGCCGACTCCCTCGGCGCGGCTGTCGGTGCCTCGCGTGCCGCGGTGGACGCCGGCTGGTACCCGCACACCAACCAGGTCGGCCAGACCGGCAAGTCGGTCTCGCCGCAGCTCTACATCGCCAACGGCATCTCCGGCGCCATCCAGCACCGCGCCGGTATGCAGACCTCGAAGACGATCGTGGCCGTCAACAAGGACGCCGAGGCCCCGATCTTCGACCTGGTCGACTACGGCGTCGTCGGCGACCTGTTCGACGTCGTCCCGCAGCTCACCGAGGAGATCAAGACCCGCAAGGGCTGATCGCCACCGGGCTGAACGAGGCCCCCGTGACCACGCCGGTCACGGGGGCCTCGCCTCATCCCAGGGTCACGGACGCCTGTACGGGCAGGTGGTCGCTGGGGAACTGGCCGTCCCGCGCGTAGGTGTTGACGGTGGCCCGGTGCGTCGTGACGCCCGGGCCGGCCAGGATCCAGTCGATGCGGTCGCCGTCCGGAACGAGCGGCTGGTAGCCGTGGAAGGTCGCGTACAGCTTGCTCCGCTCGGCCGCCGCGTCCCAGGTGTCGACGAGTCCGGCGTCCAGCAGGGTGTCGTAGGCCGGGTTGTCGTGGGCCGCCGAGTTGAAGTCGCCGGTCACGAGGAACGGCCGGGAGAGGCCGAGTTCCGCGATCCGCCGGCCGATGAGCGCCGCGGCCCGTTCGCGGGCGTACTGGGCGCGGTGGTCGAGGTGGGTGTTGAGGAGGTGGAACTCGCGCCCGTCGTCGTGCAGATCGCGGAACCGGACCCAGGTGGCGATGCGGGGGAGCGCGGCGCCCCAGGTGTTCGAAGCGATCACCTTCGGCGTGTCGGAGAGCCAGAAGGTGTCGTGCTCGACCGGAGCCAGGCGCCGGTTGTTGTAGAAGACCGCCACGGCCTCGTCGTGGCTGCCGCCCTTGCGGCCGGTGCCGATCCAGTCGTAGTGCGGTCCGAGGTCGGCGTGGATGTCGCGCAGTTGCTGGTAGAGGCCTTCCTGGGTACCGAGGACATCGGGCGCCTCATGGCGTAACAGCGCCCGCATGACCGGGCGGCGCACGGCCCAGCTGTTGGGCCCGGTGGTGCCCGCGAAGCGCAGATTGAACGTCATGACGCCCAGGCGCCGGCCGGTCGGCCCGGCGACGGAGGCCGGTTCCGCCGCGGGGGCCGTTCTGGCGGCCGGGGCCGTCACCGTGGCGAGCAGTGGCGCGGTGATCGCGGTGGCCAGCGCCGTCCTCAGGCCCCTGCGGCGGGTCATTCTGGTGGTGTCCGGCATGTGGTTCCCTCCCGACTGATCAGGATGAAGGGGCGAACCGTCGTGCGAAAGAGGGCCCAGGGGTTCTTGGCACGAGGGGTGAACACGGCGGCTCGGGCTGGGGACGGGGTGTTGACCAGCGGGAAGCCGCACGGATAACTTCGTTCTACGGATTGTTGATTCCGTACAGCGGAAAGCCTGCGGAAGGTGTGGAATGAGCCAGGGCCGGCAGGAGAAGGTGTCGACGAGCCTCGCGGGCACCGTCAGCGAGGAGATCAGTGCCTCCCTCGCCCCGGTCGACGCCGAACTGGAGCGCCGCTACCCCGGCGACCCCGGCACCCGCCAGCCCGTGCACACCGTCTATGTCCCCGGCGACGTCTTCGCCGCCGGCACCATCCGCTCCTGGGGCGACCGGGCCCTTGCGGCCCTGGACGAACACGCCCCGGACGCCGCCTCCTTCGCCGCCGTCCTCGGCCTCGGTGACGACCTCGCCGAGCCGGTCCACTCCCGGGTCCGCGCCAAACTGGAGCACGAGCCGGTCGAAGACCTGCGCGTCGACTTCGAGGACGGCTACGGCCGCCGCCCCGACGCGGAGGAGGACGAGGCGGCGGCCCGCGCGGCCCGCCTCATCGCCGAGGCGTACGAGAAGGGCACCGCGGCCCCGTACATGGGCATTCGGACGAAGTGCATGGAGGCGCCGGTGCGTGACCGGGGCATCCGCACCCTCGACATCTTCCTCACCGGCCTCATGGAGGCCGGCGGTCTGCCCGACGGGCTCGTGCTGACGCTGCCCAAGGTGACGTACGCCGAGCAGGTCACCGCCATGGTCCGCCTCCTCGAGGCCTTCGAACGGGCGCGTGGCCTGGAGCCCGGCCGGATCGGCTTCGAGATCCAGATCGAGACCAGCCAGGCCGTCCTGGCCACCGACGGCACCGCCACCGTCGCCCGCATGATCCAGGCCGCCGAGGGCCGCGCCACCGGACTGCACTACGGCACCTTCGACTACAGCGCCTGCCTCGGCGTCTCGGCCGCCCACCAGGCACCCGACCACCCCGCCGCCGACCACGCCAAGGCGATCATGCAGGTGGCGGCGGCCGGCACCGGCGTACGCCTCTCGGACGGCTCGACGAACGTCCTCCCGGTCGGCCCCACGGAGAAGGTCCACGACGCCTGGCGGCTGCACTACGGCCTCACCCGCCGCGCCCTGGGTCGCGCCTACTACCAGGGCTGGGACATGCACCCCGGCCATCTCCCCACCCGCTACGCGGCCGTCTTCGCCTTCTACCGGGAGGGCTTCGAACAGGCGGCGGCCCGGCTGGCCCGGTACGCCGACCGGACGGGCGGCGACGTCCTGGACGAACCCGCCACCGCCAAGGCCCTCAGCGGCTATCTGCTGCGCGGCCTGGACTGCGGCGCCCTCGACCTCGCCGAGGTGGCCCGGCTGACCGGACTGGCCCGGGCCGGCCTGGAGGGCTTCGCGGCGCCGGCCGGATAACGGGCCGGCCCGGGGGCCGCCCGCCTCAGGCGACGTACGCTTCCAGCCCGGACGCCGTCACCCACTTCCGCTCGGCGAACAACCGCGTGCCCCGCGCGCACAGTTCGACGTCGGCGCGCGCCCGCGCGCAGAACTGCTCGGGCGTGACACCGAACAGTTCCCGCAACTCGGCCGACCTCGACAGCAGTTCGCCGATCAGGGCCCGCTGCCCGGGGTGCGCGCGGGGTGCGCCGTCGCCGTCGTGCAGGACCCCGTGCCGGTTGACGTACGCGTACGCGCCGGGCAGCGTCGAGCCGTCGGCCAGCCCGATCCGCACGTGCGGCGTGGGCAGCCAGGCACGGTCGAAGTTGAGCTCACTGGCGTCGATCACGGCCAGCTGCTCCGCGTCCGGCCAGATGACGAACAACTCCCGGGACACCCCGGGCGCGCCCACAGGAGAGGCGGACACATAACCCATGCGGCTGACGTGCGCGGAGACGCCCACGTCGAGCCCCCGCACCCGGGCCCGCACCATCGGCAGGGCCGAGGTGATCCCGAACCCGGCCAGCTTGTGGCGCAGTTGGGCGGGGCAGGCGTTGGAGCCGACCGCCACGACCGGCGTCCGGTCCTCGTGCACCAGGCGGTCCAGCGGCAGCATCCGGTCCCCGAGCAGCAGCCCGGAGTCGGCGGGCCGGGCGCCCGGGTAGCTCAGCGGGTTCTCGCGCGGCGCCTCGGCGAGCCCGAGTTCTTCCAGTGTGCGGCCTGTCATGGGCGGCTCAGTCCGCCGGTGGCAGCTCGCCCGAGCCGCGGGTGATCAGCCGGGTCGGCAGCTCGATGCGCTCCGGGGCGACGAGGGCGCCGTCCAGCTGGCGGAAGAGGCGTTCGGCGGCGGTACGGCCGAGGGCGGCCGAGTCCTGGGCGACGACCGTGACGCCCGGCTGGAGCAGGTCGGCGAGCTCGAAGTCGTCGAAGCCGACGAGGGCCACGCGGCGGCGGTGCTCGGCGAGGACGCGGATCACGGTCACCGTCACGCGGTTGTTGCCCGCGAGGACGGCCGTGACGGGGGAGGGCCCGGAGAGCATCTCCTCGGCCGCCCGGCGCACCCGCTGCGGATCGGTGACGCCCAGGGACATCCAGGACTGCGCCACGGGTATTCCCGCGTCCTCCATGGCCGCCCGGTAGCCGCGCAGCCGCTCGGCCGCGGTGTGGATGCGGGGCATGTCGCCGATGAACCCGATCCGGCGGTGGCCTTGGGCGATGAGGTGGGCGACGCCGGAGCGGGCGCCACCGAAGTTGTCGGACAGCACCACGTCGGCGTCGATGTTCCCGGCCGGACGGTCCACGAACACGGTCGCGACGCCCGCCTTGATCTCCGGTTCCAGATACCGGTGGTCGTCCCCGGCCGGGATGATCACCAGCCCGTCCACGCGCCGCGCGCACAACGCCAGCGCCAGCTCCTGCTCGCGCTCCGGGTCCTCCGCGCTGGAGCCGTTGATCAGCAGGGCGCCGTGGGCCCGGGCCACCTCCTCCACCGCGCGGCTGAGGGGACCGTAGAACGGGTCGGCGAGGTCCTCCAGGACCAGGCCGATGCTCGCGGTGCGGCCCTTGCGCAGTACCCGGGCGCTGTCGTTGCGGCGGAAGCCCAGCGCGTCGATGGCCTCCTGGACCCGGCGTTCCGTGTCCGGGGTGACGCCCGGCTCGCCGTTGACCACGCGGGAGACCGTCTTCAGGCCGACGCCGGCCCGTGCGGCCACGTCCTTCATGGTCGGACGGTTTCCGTAGCGGCTCCCGGAGTGGCGGTCTGCTCGGCGGATGGTCTCGGGCACGATGCGCTGTCCTGTCCTGTCGGGCTTGTTGTCCAGAGGGTGATGCATCGGTCATCGGTTTGTATGAGGATGTGGCGTCGAGCATAGAGCCTGGACAACGTTGTCATGCCCGCGAGAGACTGTCCATCGCAATCTCCGGCCCGCGCCCCCACCGCGACCGGCCACCCCTTTTTGACCTGGTTGACGGGGAGATATCACTCTGATGCAGACCGACCTCGTGGCCGCGCTCGACATCGGCGGCACCAAGATCGCCGGAGCGCTGGTGGACGCCCACGGCTCCATCCTGGTGCGAGCGCAGCGCGCGACGCCCGCGCAGGAGGACGGCGACACCATCATGCGGGCCGTTCAGGAGGTGCTCGGCGATCTGACCGGGTCGCCCCTGTGGGCACGCGCGGGCGCCGTCGGCATCGGCAGCGCCGGCCCGGTGAACGCCGCCACCGGCACGGTGAGCCCGGTGAACGTGCCGGGCTGGCGTGACTTCCCGCTGGTCGACCGGGTGCGTGCGGTCACCGGTGGGCTGCCGGTGGAACTGATCGGCGACGGTGTGGCGATCGCCGCCGCCGAGCACTGGCAGGGCGCCGCCCGGGGCCACGACAACGCCCTGTGCATGGTCGTCTCGACCGGGGTCGGCGGCGGCCTGATCCTGAACGGGCGGCTGCACCCGGGACCGACCGGCAACGCGGGCCACATCGGCCACATCAGCGTCGGCCTCGACGGCGACCTGTGCCCCTGCGGCTCGCGCGGCTGCGTGGAGCGGATCGCGAGCGGCCCGAACATCGCCCGGCGCGCGCTGGAGAACGGCTGGCGGCCGGGCCCGGACGGCGACACCTCCGCCGCCGCGGTGGCCGCCGCCGCCCGCGCCGGCGACCCGGTCGCCGTGGCGTCCTTCGAACGCGCCGCGCAGGCCCTGGCCGCCGGGATCGCGGCCACCGCCACCCTGGTCGAGATCGACGTCGCGGTGATCGGCGGGGGCGTCGGCAAGGCGGGCGACATCCTCTTCGAGCCGCTCCGCAAGGCCCTCGCCGACTACGCCACGCTCTCCTTCGTCCAGGGGCTCACCGTGACGCCCGCCCAGATGGGCACGGACGCCGGCCTGGTGGGCGCCGCCGCGGCCGCCCTGGCCCTGCGGCCGGACACGACCGCGGCGGGGGTGTGACGGGACCGAGCAGGAACGTTCAGTCCCTGAGCGGACCGGGCCGCCGGCCGAGGCGGCCTCCGTGTCGTCCGTGTGCGCCCCGAGCCCCTTGGCGTATCCCCATAGGCCGAAGGTGATCGGGTGCCCCGCGTCCACCGCGCTCTCGTTCGCTGGTGTCGCGCTCCACCGGTCCCGGCCGTCGGCGGCCGTGAGCCACGGCCGGTCACCGAGGTACGGGCAGCCGTCCGATCCGGCCGGCCTCCCCGAAGGCGCGGTCACCGTCCACCGGTGGCCGACGTCCGGCCCGGGGGCCGCACGGGTGCGTGTGGCGGTGACCCGGGCCGCACGGTCCAGCCCTCGGGGTGGTGTTCGGGCGGCTCAGCGGAACTCGTGGACCACCTCGATCGTGCCCACGATGTGGGTGTTGAACTCGTCCAGCTCCTCCGCGGGCACCCAGAGCTCCAGGATCGTCTCGCCGCCCGCCTGACGGACCGGGTAGCGGCTCAGGAAGGCGGAGTCGACCGCGAAGCGGGTCACGAAGCCGGCGCCGTCGTGCTTGACGTTCCAGTCGCGGGCGATCCTGATCGCATAGTCCTCGTTGAGGACCGGGTAGAAGATCGGCTGCTCGGGCAGCCGGGGCGGCCAGGCCCGCCAGTCCAGTTCGCGGACCAGCTCCAGCTCCTTGGGGCCGGTGGGGCGCCAGAGGGTGGTAGTGGGTCGCGGGCCGGTCATGGCGGTCGCCTTCGGGGTCGGGGCCGCCGCGGTTCCGGCAGGCCGTGACCTCGGACGATAGCGGTGAAACGATCACCCGGCCACGGGATTCGGCGCCAGCCGCGTGACCCCGGCCCGCTTACGCAGTTGATCCGGGCATGAAGAAGCGCAGCATGCTCGCCATCGCCTCCCTCGCCACCGGCTTCGTCGTGGCCGCCATCACCCCGTCGCACGCGACGCGTCACGAGGTCGTCGGGGACCCGCACGTCTCCGGAACCGTCGACTCCGCGGACGGTGTCATCGGCGAGGAGGGCCTCGCCCGCGACGACGAGACGCCGGCCCAGCGGTAGCACGCCGGCCCGTCCAACGCGGTGCCGTTGCCCCGTCACAAGGGGCGGCGGCACCGCGTGGGCGCGCCCTCTCCTGGGAGTGGTTTCCGTGGCAGTGTGGAGCGGGCAAGCCACAGGGGGCCAACAGAAGAGGGGGAGTCCGTGACCGTCGTCTGGATCAACGGCGCTTTCGGTGCGGGGAAGACCACGACCGCACGGGAGCTGATCGAGCTGATCCCGAACAGCACGCTCTTCGACCCCGAGGTCATCGGCGGAGCGCTCTCGTACCTGCTGCCGCCCAAGCGCCTCGCCGAGGCCGGCGACTTCCAGGACCTGCCGATCTGGCGACGGCTCGTGATCGACACGGCGGCCGCGATGCTCGCCGAGCTCGGCGGGACCCTCGTGGTTCCCATGACCCTGCTGCGCCAGGAGTACCGCGACGAGATCTTCGGCGGCCTCGCCGCCCGCCGCATCGCGGTACGGCATGTCCTCCTCGCTCCGGCCGAAACGATCCTGCGTGAGCGAATAGCCGGGCGGGACGTGCCGGACCTTCCCGACGGCGAGATGCGGGTGCGGCAGTGGTCGTACGACCACATCGAGCCCTATCGCGCCGCCCTGGCCTCATGGCTCATGGCGGACGCCCATCCGGTCGACACCAGCGACCTCACCCCGTACGAGACGGCCGTCCGGCTCGCCGAGGCCGTCGGCAGCGGGGCGGTGCCGGTCTGCGACATCGTGCAGACCCCGGAGCCCACGGCCGAGACCGTCGCCGCCGGCGTCCTGCTCTTCGACGAGCGGGACCGGGTGCTGCTGGTCGACCCCACCTACAAGGCCGGGTGGGAGTTCCCCGGCGGGGTCGTGGAAAGCGGCGAGGCACCCGCCCGGGCCGGCGTGCGCGAGGTCGCCGAGGAGACCGGGATACGGCTGGACGGCGTACCACGGCTGCTCGTCGTGGACTGGGAGCGGCCCGTGCCCCCCGGTTACGGCGGGCTGCGGTTCCTGTTCGACGGCGGACGGCTGGACTCCGCCGAGACCGGCCGGCTGCTGCTGCCGGGACCCGAGCTGCGCGGCTGGCGCTTCGTCACCGAGCAGGAGGCCGCCGACATGCTGCCGCCGGTCCGCTACGAACGGCTGCGGTGGGCGTTGCGGGCGCGGGAGCGGGGCGCGGCCCTGTACCTGGAGGCCGGTGTTCCGATCGGCTGATGCCACGTCATGGACGCGATTTGGCGATACTGGCGGGAATTTTGCCGTTACGGGGTCGAGAACAACCGACTTTGCACGCCTGGGGAGGTTCTGAGGGGAAAGCGAGGGTTAACTGACCGTCGTCAGGCGCGCCTAGCGCGTCAAGCCCGCTACCGCAAGGTAGGCGGGAATCTCCCGGCTTCAGCCGGGAGAGCACTTCAAACGGTCGGCTACCCGCACGAGATGTCCGCCGGCACCCCCGAGGAGGACTCCGCATGAGCGCCCCCACGCAGACCACCTCCGCACCCCTGCCCCCGCTGCCCGACCCGCGCAAGGAACGCAGCCGGCAGCGCATCATCGTGCAGGGAGACGTGCCGAGCCCGGTCTGCCCGCCGAGCGGCTGCCGCTTCCGTACCCGCTGCCCCAAGTTCGCGAACCGGCTCAGCGAGACCCAGCGCACGGCCTGCGTCGAGGAGGTGCCCGTGCTGATCGACCGGGGCGGCGGCAACCCGGTCGCCTGCCACTACGCGGAGAGCCTGCAACTGCTGTAGAGGCGGTCCAGCTCGGCATGGGGGAAGGGTGTGTGCCTGCTCTCCCGCTCCAGGCCGCGGCAGAAGTCGTCCATGGCCACGGCGAGCGGCGCGTGGCGTTCGATCAGCGCGGCAGCGGCCCGGGGGACAGACTCGATCTCCTCGGGCCGCGTTCCGTCGGCGCAGGCGCGCAGGAACACCCCGCGTTCCTCGCGGCCGTACCCGTACAGGGCGGTGACCAGCCAGATGACCAGGTAGTACGTGGTGTAGACACGGTCGTACGCGCGGTGCCGGTCCAGGAACGCGCGCTCGTCCCCGGCGAGCCGGAACCGCGGGCTGAGCGAGAGACCGAAGTCGGTGAGGTAGAGCTGCCGGCCGTCGGTGAGGATGTTCCGGAAGTGTGCGTCCAGGTGCAGCAGCCCGCGCTCGTGGAGGAAGTCCGTGAGCGCCGCCAGGCCCGCCGCCGCCGTGGCGCACGCGGCGTCGGCCGATCCGGTACGCAGCCGGGCGTCGAGCCAGTCGTGCAAGGTGTACGGGATGTGCTCCAGGAACAGGGTCAGGCTCGCGGAGGCCGTGCGCAGGCCGTCGATGCGCTCGGCGATGCCCGCGCTGCCACCCCAGTAGGCGACGGCCCGGTCCACGTCGGCCAGTTCGTCCGGCAGCGATCGGGTGTCGGGCAGTACCCGCCAGTGGTGCAGCAGGGGGAAGCCCGGGAAGTGCCCGGCCAGCACCCAGTTCGTCGTCATGGTGTGCAGGGCGAGCTCCCGCCAGGCGCCGAAGCCGGGGCTGCCGATGGCGCCGATGCCGTAGTGGAGTTGCGGGGGCAGGCCGAAGAGGTTCGCCGTGGACCGTACGTGGTCCGGCCGCCGTTCGAGGTCGGTCAGCGGCACCCGCTTCACGAAGACCTCTTGGCCCTCGACCGCGATCCGGACGGCTCTCCCGCCGATCCCGGTGCCGAGCGGCGCCCCCGCCGCCACCCGCCCGGCCAGTTCCCGGTCGCTGAGGAGGTCCAGGGAGGTGGCGACGGCGGTGTGGGCGGCGAGGCGTTGAGGGAGGGACATGCCGCCATGGTCAGCCCGGCACTCCGTATCCGTCCGCCGCTTTGCGCAGAACAGCCGAAGCCCGCCCGGCGACCGGATCGCCGTGGCCGAAGCAGGCCACGTCCGCGTCGAGATCCGCCAACCGCTGGAAGGACGCGAGGGTCCGCGCCCGGTCGAGGTTGAACACGCCGGGAAGCACCGTCCCGGTGACCGGCGCCGCGGCCACCGCGTCCCCGGTGAACAGCACACGGTGCTCGGGGAGATGGACGGCGATGCTGCCGTGGGTGTGACCGGGGGCGTGGACGATGCGGGCGCCACCGCCGAAGTCGAGGACGTCACCGTCGTCCAGTTCGGTGACCTGCTCCGGCGCGACGGGCTCGCCCGGTGGCAGCTTCCGCACGGCTTCCGCGTGGATCGGCCGCTCCCAGTCCTCGAACACCGGTGGCGGGCCGGGCAGTTCGCCCCGGATGACCGGCGCGTCCAGACGGTGCGCCAGTACCTCGGCCCCGCTCAGCGCGGCGAACTCGCCCGCCCCGCCCGCGTGGTCCTCGTGGAAGTGCGTCAGCACGATCCGCCGCACGGCCGACGGCTCCCGCCCGAGGGCCGGCACGGCATCCGCGATCACCCCGCCGGAGCCGACCGCTCCCGCGTCGATCAGCGTCAACTCGTCGCCGTCACGCCAGAGATAGGCCTGTCCGACCGGGAAGCGCAGCAGGTGCAGACGGGGAAGCAGCTCGATGACATCCATACACCGACGGTAGGCAGGGCCCCCGCCCTGGGGCGAGGGCACTCTGCTGCGGGCAGAGCGGTTCAGCCGGCTGCGTACAGCGCTGTCGCTCGTGGTCGGCTGGTCGGTCGCACGGCCGGTGGGTTGTGGCCGGGGCCCGTGGCCGCTCCGGTGATTGTGGTGCCGGAGTCGGCCGTTCGGGTGTCGGTCGGGGTCGGCTCGTCGCCGTCTCGGGTAGGGCGGTCAGCCGGCTGCGTACAGCGTGAGGAAGTGGGCCTCGGCCACCGCCAGGCGCTCCAGTTCGTCCGGGGAGACGCTCTCGTTGACCGCGTGGATCTGGGCCTCCGGCTCACTCAGGCCGATGAGCAGGATCTCGGCCTGCGGGTAGAGGGCGGCGAGGGTGTTGCACAGCGGGATGGAGCCGCCCTGCCCGGCGTACTGCATCTCCTGGCCCGGGTAGGCGACCGCCATCGCGTCGGCCATCGCCTGGTACGCCGGGCTGGTGGTGTCGGCGCGGAAGGCCTGGCCCTGGCCGACCTGCTCGACCTGCACCCGCGCGCCCCACGGCGTGTGCGCCTCCACGTGGGCCTGGAGCAGCTTGGCCGCCTCGGCCGCGTCCACGCCCGGCGGCACCCGCAGGCTGATCAGGGCGCGGGCACTGGCCTGCACGGACGGGGTGGCACCGACGACCGGCGGGCAGTCGATGCCGAGCACGGTCACGGCCGGGCGGGCCCAGATGCGGTCGGCGACCGTACCGTCACCGATCAGGCCGACCCCGTCCAGCACCTTGGCGTCGGCACGGAACTGCTCCTCGTCGTACTGCAGCCCCTCCCAGCGGGTCTCGGGCTCGAGCCCGTCCACGGTGGTCGAGCCGTCCTCGGCGCGCAGCGAGTCCAGGACGCGGATCAGCGCGGCCAGCGCGTCGGGGGCGGCGCCGCCGAACTGGCCGGAGTGGAGGTTGCCCCCGAGGGTGTCGATCCGCACGCGGACCAGGGTCATGCCGCGCAGGGTGGTGGTGACGGTCGGCAGGCCGACGCGGAAGTTGCCCGCGTCGCCGATCACGATCGTGTCCGCCGCCAGCAGCTCGGGGTGCTGCTCCGCGTACCGCTCCAGACCGCCCGTGCCCTGCTCCTCGGAGCCCTCGGCGATCACCTTGACGTGCACCGGGACGCCGCCGTTCGCCTTCAGCGCGCGCAGCGCGAGCAGGTGCATGATCACGCCGCCCTTGCAGTCGGCGGCCCCGCGGCCGTACCAGCGTCCGTCACGCTCGGTCAGCTCGAAGGGCGGCGTGGTCCAGGCGGCCTCGTCCAGCGGCGGCTGCACGTCGTAGTGGGCGTAGAGCAGAACCGTTTTCGCACCCTCAGGGCCCGGCAGGTACCCGTACACCGACTGCGTGCCGTCCGGGGTGTCGAGCAGCGCCACGTCCTCGAAGCCCTCGGCGCGCAGCGCGTCGGCGACCCAGTTCGCGGCGCCCTCGCTCTCGCTCCGGGAGAACTGGCCGAAGTCGGCGACCGACTTGAAGGCCACCAGCTCGGTGAGCTCCGCCTTGGCCCTGGGCATCAGGGCGGCGACGGTCTCGGCGAGCGGATTCGACGACATGGGCACGCTCCTCGTGGGTGCGACGTTGTACCGGTGAGTGCACCGATCCTCCCACAGCAACCTGCGGCGACGTCCGCCGTAGGATGCGGGGGACAGGTGCGGCAGACGGCTTGATCGGAGCAGCGGACCATCGTGAGCGGCGAGAACTCTTCGGCGGACGACGTGCAGCGGGTGTGGGACGTCGTCGTGGTGGGCGCGGGGCCCGCGGGGGCCTCGGCCGCCTACGCGGCGGCGGTCGCGGGGCGGCGCGTACTGCTGCTGGAGAAGGCGGAGCTGCCGCGCTACAAGACCTGCGGCGGCGGCATCATCGGCCCCTCGCGCGACGCCCTGCCCCCCGGCTTCGAGCTGCCCTTGCAGGACCGGGTGCACGCGGTCACCTTCTCCCACAACGGACGCTTCACGCGCACCCGCCGCTCCAGGCAGATGCTGTTCGGGCTGATCAACCGGCCCGAGTTCGACCAGCAGCTGGTCGAGCACGCGCAGAAGGCCGGCGCCGAGCTGCGCACCGGCGTCACCGTGACGCGGGTCGAACAGCACGGCTCGGCGGTGCCGGACCGTCGTACCGTCGCCGTCGTCCTCCAGGGCGGCGAGACGCTGCTGGCCCGCGCGGTGGTCGGCGCCGACGGCAGCGCGAGCCGCATAGGAGCGCACGTCGGGGTGAAGCTGGAGCAGGTCGACCTCGGCCTGGAGGCGGAGATCCCGGTGCCGGAGACGGTCGCCGAGGACTGGAAGGGCCGGGTCCTGATCGACTGGGGGCCGATGCCCGGCAGTTACGGCTGGGTCTTCCCCAAGGGCGACACCCTGACGGTCGGCGTGATCTCGGCCCGCGGCGAAGGCGCCGCCACCAAGCGGTACTTGGAGGACTTCGTCGCCCGCCTCGGGCTGGCCGGCTTCGAGCCGAGCATCTCCTCCGGGCACCTGACGCGTTGCCGCGCCGACGACTCCCCGCTCTCGCGCGGCCGGGTCCTCGTCTGCGGGGACGCGGCGGGACTGCTGGAGCCGTGGACCCGGGAGGGCATCTCCTTCGCCCTGCGGTCGGGGCGGCTCGCGGGGGAGTGGGCGGTCCGGATCGCCGAGGCGCACGACGCCGTGGACACCCGTCGGCAGGCGCTGAACTACGCGTTCGCGATCAAGGCGGGGCTCGGCGTCGAGATGAGCGTGGGCAAGCGGATGCTGGCCGCTTTCGAGCGCCGCCCCGGCCTGTTCCACGCGGCCCTCACCGGCTTCAGGCCCGCCTGGCGGGCCTTCAAGGAGATCACGCAGGGCTCCACCTCGCTGGGCGAGCTCGTCCGTACGCATCCGATGGCCCAGCGTGCCCTGACCGCGATGGACCGGCGGACCTCCGCGGCCGGAGACGCCGTCAGTTCGTGACGGTGATCCTGAAGACCGGGTGGTCGGGGGCGATGCGGCGCATCTCGTCGTCGGGGGAGTCGGGACCGACTCCGTCGAAGAAGACGCCGACCTCGGCCTTCCAGCGCTTGAGGTAGGCGCGCAGCAGCGGGACCTTCTCCTCGTCGCCGACCTCGACCGCGGTGAACACGTCCACGTTCTGGCCCAGCCGCAGTTCGCCGCCGCCGGCCGCGCGCATGTTGTGCGTCCACTGGACGTGACCGCGCGGGGCGAGCAGATACTGCTGTCCGTCCACGGTCAGCAGGTTCACCGGGGTGGTACGCCATTCGCCGCTCTTGCGGCCGCGGACCGCCAGGACCCGGGAGCCCCACACGCTGACGCCGCGACGGGTCAGCCATGCGACGAAGCGGTTGAAGACGTTGACGGTGAACCAGCCCGGCTTCTTGACGTGCGTGGACATGAGACCCCCTGCGTATGGGAGAGCGGGTGCTCTCGCTATTGGGAGAGCGGTGCTCTCGCTCGAGAAGAGTGTGCACGACTTCGGCGCCCCGAGCAAGAGCGGTGCTCTCTTTTGTGTGCAGCGCTCTCGTTCCATGGCACACTGAGAAGCATGAGCACCGCACAGGGCGCCCGCGCGCGGGCCAGGATCGAAGTCACTGCGGCCATCAAGGACGAGGCGCGCAGACAACTCGCCGCCGAGGGCGCGGCCAAGCTCTCACTGCGCGCGGTGGCCCGCGAACTCGGCATGGTCTCCTCCGCGCTCTACCGCTACTTCCCCAGCCGCGACGACCTGCTGACCGCGCTCATCATCGACGCCTACGACTCCCTCGGCGAGGCCGCCGAGAAGGCCCATGACACCGCCTCCGACGCCCCCGTGACCCGCTGGACGGCGGTGTGCGAGGCGGTGCGCGGCTGGGCGCTCGCCCACCCGCACGAGTACGCGCTGATCTACGGCTCGCCCGTGCCCGGCTACTCCGCCCCCGAGACCACCGTCCGGGCCGCCTCCCGCGTCGGCCTCCTCCTCATCGGCATCGTCCGGGACACCCACCAGGGCCCCGGCCTCGCCGACCTGCCGCTCCCCGCCGAACTGCGCCCCGAGGCCGAACGCATGGTCGCCGATTTCGCCCCCGCCCTGCCCCCCGAGGCGGCCACCGCGCTGGTGGCGGCCTGGGCCCAGCTGTTCGGGCTGGTCGGGTTCGAGCTGTTCGGGCAGTTCCACCGGGTGGTGGAGGACCGGGAGACGTTCTTCCGGCACGCGGTGACCGGGCTGGCGCACGGAGTGGGGCTGCGGTAGGTCCCTGTACGGCGGGGCGCCGTACTTCCAGGGGAGTACGCGTGATCACCTCGCCCGGCGGACGCCGACGCGGGCCGGCCGCGTCTAGCGTGGCCGTCATGGAAGAGCAGTACGGACGCCGGGTCCGGTCGCGGCGGGGGGACCGGCCGGCACGGGGGTACCGGCCGCGAGGGTGGCACGAGCGCCGGCGGTGGCACGGGCGGCGGTGGCACGGGCCGTACGGGCACGGGCCGTACTGGCATGATCCGGACGCCGCCGAGGTGCGGGGCCCGTACTGGCCGTGGCGTTCCACCGTGCTGATCACCGCCTTCGTGGTGATCGGCTCCCACTTCGCCGCACACCAGCAGCCGGGCCGCGAGCCGCTGGATGTCCCCGGACGTGCGCTGCTGCTCCTGGCCTCCGGTCTGCTGCTGTGGCGGCAGCGGCACCCGGTGGTCGTCGCGTTCGGCACCGCTGCGGCCGCCCTGGTCTACCTGGCCGCAGGTTATCCGTACGGGCCGGTCTTCCTGGCCGTCGCCGTGAGCTCCTTCAGCGCGGTCGTCACCGGGCACCGCCGGGCCGCCTGGGCGGCGCTGGGGCTGCTGTGGGCCGGGCACGTGATGGTGGCGCTCTGGCTGTACCGCTGGCTGCCGCCGCCGCACGACAAGGGCGCGAGCGTCGGTGCGGAGATCGTCGTCGCCACCTGGGTGCTGGCCGTCGTCGCGCTGGCGGAGCCGGTCCGGGTACGGCGCGAGCAGTGGGCCCGGGAGCGTGCCGACCGCGCCCAGGCGGCTCGGCGGCGCGCCGACGAGGAGCGGCTGCGCATCGCCCGCGAACTGCACGACGTCCTCGCGCACAGCATCTCCGTCATCAACGTGCAGGCGGGCGTCGGCCTCGCCCTCCTGGACAGCGACCCCGAGCAGGCGCGGGTGGCGCTCACCACCATCAAGGACGCCAGCAAGGAGGCGCTCGGCGAGGTACGCCAGGTCCTCGACACCCTGCGTACCCCCGGAGACGCGCCGCGCACCCCCGCGCCTGGCCTCGACCGGCTGCCCGAACTGGCGGAACAGGCGGCGAGCGCGGGCCTCACCGTCGAGGTCGACGGGGAGCCGCCGCGGCTGCCGCCGGGCGCCGACCTGGCCGCCTTCCGTATCGTCCAGGAGGCCCTCACCAACGTCGTACGGCACTCCGGTTCGCGGCACGCGCGCGTGCGCCTCGCACACGAAGGCGGCGCGCTGCGGCTCATGATCGACGACGACGGTCCCGCGACCGGCGCGGACGCGGGCGGCAGCGGGAACGGCCTGGCCGGAATGCGGGAGCGGGCCGCCGCGCTGGGTGGCACGATCGAGGCCGGCCCGCGCCCCGACGGAGGTTTCCGGGTGCTCGCCGTACTGCCTTTGCACTCCAGGGAGGATCAGTGATCCGGGTACTGCTCGCCGACGACCAGTCGCTGGTGCGGGCCGGTTTCAGGGCGCTGCTCGACGCGCAGCGGGACATCGAGGTGGCCGGGGAGGCGGCGGACGGCGAGCAGGCCGTCGGCAAGGTGCGCGAACTGCGCCCGGACGTCGTCCTGATGGACATCCGCATGCCCCTGCTGGACGGCCTGGCCGCGACCCGCCGCATCACCGGCGACGCGGGCCTGAAGGACGTCAAGGTGGTCATGCTCACCACCTTCGAGCTCGACGAGTACGTCTTCGAGGCGATCCGCTCGGGCGCCTCCGGCTTTCTGGTCAAGGACACCGAGCCGGAGGAACTCCTGCGCGCCGTACGGGCCGTGGTCGACGGCGACGCGCTGCTGTCGCCCGGTGTGACCCGCCGGCTGATCGCCGAGTTCGCGGCCCGCTCTAAGGAGCCCGCGGCCGCCGACGCCCTCGCCGCGCTCACCGAGCGGGAACGGGAGGTGATGGCGCTGGTCGGCATCGGCCTGTCCAACGACGAGATCGCCCGCCGCCTGGTGGTCAGCCCGCTCACCGCGAAGACCCACGTGAGCCGCACGATGGTCAAGCTGGGCGCCCGGGACCGGGCCCAACTGGTCGTACTGGCCTACGAGTCGGGGTTGGTACGGCCGGGCTGGCTGGGGTGAGTCCCCTGCCGGAAGCTCACCAGCACGCCTACCACCCGGGCCACGAAGGCGACGGCCGCCAGCGTGCCGCCGACGCGCAGCAGCACCGCCGAGAGCATGCGTGGCAGATCGAAGAGCAACGCCGGCCCGCCGACGGCCCCGAACGCGAGCGCCGCCACGAACACCGCGCTGACCAGCGCGTACCCGATCTCGACGGTCCAGGCGTCCTGCTCGGCCTTGGTCCGCCGTCCCCCGTACCCGTCCATCCCCCCAGTCTCACAGGCGTGCGCCCGGCGGAGCAACCAACTCCGGCCGGGCGCACGCGGGGAGGCGTCCCCCGTCAGTCGCGGACCGCCACGCGCTCCACGTCCGCCTCCCTCTCCACGGTGGACCTGGCGACCACGACGGTCTGCTGCGCGGCAGACCGGCCACGCAGTCCCGTGAGGGTGATGAGGAGCCCGGCGAGGGCGATGCCCGTCACCACGAGCAGCCCCGGACGGTAGCTGTCGAGTACGGCCTGCGGGGTCGCGTGGGCCGGGGCGTGGGCGGTGACCACCGCCGTGACGACGGCCAGGAAGATCGCGCCGCCCACCTGGACCGAGGTGTTGAGCAGACCGGAGACCATGCCCTGCTCGTGGTCCTCGACCCCGTTGGTGGCCTGGATGTTGAGCGAGGGGAAGACCAGCGCGCAGGCCGCGCCGATCAGCAGCATCGACGGCAGGATGACCGCCGCGTACACCGGGTGGAGGTCCACGCGCAGGAACAGCGCGTACCCGGCGACCATCAGCGCGAAGCCCGCCGCGATCAGCCGTGCGGTGCCGAACCGGTCCACGATCGAGCCGACCTTGGTCGAGGACACCGCCACCAGCGCACCGGCGGGCAGGAAGGCGAGCGCCGTGTGCAGCGCCGACCAGCCCAGCAGGGACTGCATGTACAGCGTCACCAGGAACTGGAAGCCGACGTAACTGCCGAAGAACGCCATCGCGCCGAGCTGCGCCCGTACCTGGTGACCCGAGCGCAGCACGCCGAGCCGGATCAGCGGGCCGGGTGAGCGCCGCTCGACGGCGACGAACACGGTCAGCAGCGCGGCGACGGCCAGGAACGACAGCAGGGTACGGGCCGACGCCCAGCCGGCCTCCGGCGCCTGCACGACGGTGAAGACCAGCAGCAGCATGGAGGCGGTGCCGAGCACGGCGCCGGGAATGTCGTACCCGTCGTGGTCCTTCTCGCGTGTGCTGCGCGGCAGCAGCTTCAGTCCCGCGAGCAGCGCCACCAGCGCGATGGGGGCGGGAAGCAGCATGGTCAGACGCCAACTGGCCTCGGTGAGCAGGCCGGAGAGCACCAGGCCCATCGAGAAGCCGGTGGCCGCGCAGGTGGTGTAGATCGACAGCGCACGGTTGCGCAGCGGGCCCTCGGCGAAGGTCGTGGTGATGATGGACAGGCCCGCGGGCGCGGTGAACGCGGCGCTCAGACCCTTGATGAAACGGCTGGCGATCAGCAGCGGCCCCGAGTCGACCAGTCCGCCGAGCAGCGACGCGAGGGCGAACACGCCGAGGGCCACCAGGAACACCTGGCGCCGGCCGAGCAGGTCGGCGGTCCGGCCGCCGAGGAGGAGCAGTCCGCCGTATCCCAGGATGTAGCCGCTGACGATCCATTGCAGCGTCGACGTGGACAGGTGGAGGTCGGAGCCGATGGAGGGCAGGGCCACGCCGACCATCGACACGTCGAGCGCGTCCAGGAACATGGCGGCGCACAGCACCAGCAGGGTGCCCCACAGCCGGGGCGTCCAGCGGACCGCCGGGGACGGGGCCGCGGGGGTGGTGAGCGGAGAGGTCATGCGGAAGACAATACATGCGCATGCATGAGATGCAAGCGCATTTAATTACGATGCAACAATTGGATTTCTCTGCTACGGTGCGCTCATGGCGGCGAAGAAGGCCGAGCAGGAGCTCGTGAACCAGTGGCGGGACATCCTGGCGCTGCACGCCCGCACCCAGTGCGAACTCGACCGCGCCCTGCATGGACACGGCCTGTGCGCAAGCGACTTCGAGGTCCTCGACCTGCTCTCCGAGGACTCCGCGGCGGACGGCGGCTGCGCCTACCGCGTACAGGAGATCGCCGACCGCATCCACCTCAGCCAGAGCGCCCTGTCCCGCCTGATCGCCCGCCTGGAGAAGGACGGACTCCTCCAGCGGGCCATGTGCCCCGAAGACCGCCGGGGCGTCCGCGTGGGACTCACGGAGAAGGGGCGCGCGCTGCACGGCGAGGTTCGGCCGGTGCAGCGCGCGGTGCTGACCCGGATGCTGACCGACTCAGCCGATCGCTGAGGTCTCGCGCCACAGCGCGGCCAGCGCGGCGTCTCCGGTCACCTGGGGCACGGGCAGCCGGTTCCACAGCGCGAGGTACAACTGATCGGCCGGACCGGCCAGTTCGGCTTCCGCGTCCCCGGACGCGGCCCTGCTGGTGACGGGCGGCCCGTCGGACAGCCTTACGGTCCACACTGCGTCCGCGTCCAGGGCCCGCACCCCGAGGACGCGCGCCGACCCGGTCCGGACCCGGCTCCTCGGACGGGCGTGGAAGCCGCGCAGCAACTCGTCGATGCCGTCCACGGCGAAGTCGGTGGCGATCGGGGACGCCGCGCCGCCGGCCGCCGACTCCGCGTCGTACCGGTGCACCGTCGTCTCGTGCGCCTGCCGTCGGGTCCAGAAGGCCAACGGCGAGGCGCAGGGCGCCGGATGGAAGGTCCAGCACGCCACGTCGGCCGGCGCGGCGGCCAGGGTGTCGACGAGCCGCCGGTGACTGTCCCGGTACCAGCTCACCAGCTCGTCCCCGTCGAGATCGGGCCCCTCGTCCAGCGGTCGCGGCTCGCCGTGCCCGTCGGCGACGAACCCCGCCGCCCAGCGGTGCACCGCGCCCGTGTGCCGCAGCAGGTCCCGCACCTGCCACTCCGGGCAGGCCGGCACCTTGGCAGCGGTCCCCGCCTCGGTGGCGGCCGCGGCGAGCAGGCGGCCTTCGCGGTCCAGGGTCTGCAGGTGGTCGGCTGTGTCCATGAGGTGAGTGTGCCTGATGGGCCGGGCGGGGTGGCACCGCATTTCGCCGGCCGTCCGTCGGGGCTGTCGGTGATCCGTAGGCGATGTGTCGGTGGCCGCTGGGAGTTTGGGCGGCGAGCCGCTCCCTCGGGAGTGATCTCGCCCCTCTCCGCCCTCCAGCAGCAAGGGAGCCTGCCGTCATGCCGTCCGAATCCTCCGCCGCGCCCTGGGACGTACGGCACCTGCCCCGTGCCGACGGCAGGGTCTTCCTGATCACCGGGGGCAACGCCGGCATCGGCTACTTCGCCGCCGAGCAGCTGTCGGCGACCGGGGCCGGCGTGGTGCTGGGCAGCCGCGATCCCGCGAGGGCCGAGGCCGCCCTGGCCGCGATCCGCGCGCGTGTGCCCGGCGCACGGGTGCGTGCCGTACGGCTGGACCTCGCCGACCTGTCGACGCTCGGAGCGGCCGTGGAATCCCTGAGTACGGACCGCCTGGACGCGGTGGTCCACAACGCCGGAGTGGCGCTCGACGCTCCACCGCGCAGGGGGACCGCCGACGGCCACGAGCTCATGTTCGGCACGAACCACCTTGGCCACTTCGCGCTCACCCACCACCTGCTTCCTCTGCTCTCGGCCGCACCGGCCGCCCGCGTCGTGACCGTGGGCAGCTTCGCGGCGAAGTCCGAACGGCTCGACCTCGACGACCTCCAGTCCCGGCGGGACTACCGGCCGAAGCGCACCTACGGGCGTTCCAAGCTGGCGCAGATGTACTTCGGACTCGAACTCGACCGCCGTCTGCGGGCCGTCGGCAGCACGATGACGAGCGTCGTGGCCCACCCCGGCGGCGCCCTGGACTCCCTCACCCCGTCGCGGCCCCCGGTGCATGTGCGGACCGCCGGCGAGGGGCTGCGTGCGGCACCCGCCGCCCTCCTCGTCCAGGGCAAGGACGCCGGCGCGTGGCCGGTGGTGCGAGCGGTGCTGGACCCGGCCGTGCGCGGCGGGGAGGTATGGGGACCGCGGATGTTCGGCCTGCGCGGCAAGCCCCGCCGTGAACCGGTGTGGAGTCATCTCGCCGACAACTCGGTCGCGGCGCGGCTGTGGGACGTCAGTCGTCACTTGACCGGCGTCGATCTCGACGCCCTCTGAGGACGACCGCGGTGGCCGCCGCGACCGAAGGGGCGTCACCCCCCGGCCGACCGCCGCGTCACGAAACCGATCAGCGCCGCCACGGCCGCCAGCACGGCCACACTCGTGAGCGCGGCCGGCAGCGAGAACCAGTCGGCCATGAACCCGATCGCGGGCGGCCCGAGGAGCATGCCGCCGTAGCCGAGGGTGGAGGCGGCGGCGACGCCGGAGGGACCGGCCAGGCTGCCCGCGCGCTCGACGGCGACCGGGAAGAGGTTGGCCAGCCCGAGCCCCGTGACGGCGAAGCCGATCAGTGCTGCCCAGACATCGGGGGCGAGTGAGCCGAGCAGCATCCCGGCGGCCGCGGTGCCGCCCCCGGCGATCACGGTCCGGGTCCGGCCGAGGCGTTCCAGCAGGGCCGTGCCGGTCAGCCGGCCGAGGGTCATGGCGAGCGCGAAGCACGAGTAGCCGACCGCCGCCAACCCGGCAGAGGCGTCCAGGTCCTGCTGGAGATGGAGCGCGCCCCAGTCGGCCATGGCTCCCTCGCCGTACGCGGTGCACAGCGCGATCAGGCCGAAGACGGCGACGAGACCGCGGGTGCGGCGGTCGGGGCGGTGGGGGTGTCGCGGGGTGCCTTCGTCGGACGCCGGGCGATCGTCGGCCACCAGTGGCACCTGCCGTACCGGAGGCTCGAGTCGCAGCAACGTACGCCCTGCCACGGCCGTGACCAGCAGACCGATCACGGTCAGACCGAGCAGGTGCCGGGTGGGGGAGAGGTACCCCGCGACCAGCCCGCCGAGCCCGGCGCCGAGCATGCCGCCCAGGCTGAACGCCGCGTGGAAGCTGGGCATCACCGGTCGCCGCAGCGCGCTCACCAGATCGACGGCGGCGCTGTTGAAGGCGACGTTGATGCCACCGTACGCCGCCCCGAACACCACCAGTACGGCCCCCAGCGCGGGCGCCGAGTGGGCCAGCGGCGGCAGCGAGACGCTGAGGGAGAGCAGCACGGCGCAGACCACGGTGACGGGATGGCTGCCGTAACGGCGGCACAGACGCCCGATGAGCATCATCGTGACGACCGCCCCCGCGGACACCCCGAGCAGAGCGAGCCCCAGGGAGCTGGCCGAGGCATGCGTCTGGTGCTTGATGGCGGGGATCCGGACGACCCACCCGGCGAAGATGAAGCCGTCCAGCGCGAAGAAGACGGTCAGCGTGATACGGAGCCGCGTGAGCGGGTTGGCGTGGCCGTCGCCCGGCACGGCGTTGTGCGTTCGGGTTTTGTTTATTTGCGGCACAAAGGCAGGGTAGGAGGGCGGACCGCACGGAGCAAGGGGCCTCGGGACGGCGCCAGGGCACTTGCCCCCGGCGCGATCACCACACGGCAAGCCGGTCCCGTAGGGTGCCCGGGTGATCGACGCCATCGTGTTCGACGCGGCGAGACGATCACCCGAGAGGATCGGTACTGGGCGAGCTGGACCGACCGGCCCGGTGTGCCCCGCCATACTCTCTCGGCACTCGTGGGCGCGGTCGTCGCCCGAGGGCAGGACAACGCCGAAGCCCTACGCCTCGTGCGCCCGGGCATCGACGCCGCCGCCGAGTACGATGCGCGTGAGGCAACCCGAGCGACCTGATCGTCGGAGAGCAGGGGCTTTGGGCCGTCGACTGGGCGTGGCCGACGCGCGGCGCGGGGTTCATCGATCCGTGTCGGTACGTCGTGCCTGGTGGCAGCCGGACACAGCGCCCGGGACACCGAGGCATCGGCGTCCGACTGCACGGCATGGGTGAGAGCGGACCCGAGGGCGATCGATGCTTTCCCGGCCGACACCTTGCGTATGTACAAGCTGTTCGCCAGGCGGAGGCCTGGCACGCCGTGGCGGGAGGCGATGGTGGAAGCTGCCGAAACGTGGGTCAGCCATCGGCGCGTGCCCGCGCGGTGAGGGCGTGTGGGGCGCCTGAGGACCACCATCCACGGTCCGAAAATCAGGCACGGCGTTTTCGGGGTCCGCATAGGCTCTGGGGGCGCGCGAAGACCGGGGCGCGTCGGGCCTGTGCCCGAGGAGTCGGACGAATGGAGCGTTCCGCTGGTGACGCCTGCTCACGAGGAAGAAGTCCTGGCCCGGATCGCCAAGGGGCTCGTCTACACAGAGTCAGAGGCGGCCTTCCAGGCCCCTCGGCGCCGCACCGAGCAGATCTTCGAGTACAACCACACACCACCGAGCGAACCGGAGAAGCGCCGATCGCTGCTTGTCGCGATCTTCGGCTCGGTCGGTGAACGCACGGTGCTGCTGCCGCCGTTCCACGCCGGATTCGGCAGCAACGTCTACATCGGCGACGACTTCTTCGGGAACGTGAACCTCACGTTCGTCGACGACGTGGACATCCGCATAGGCAACGATGTCATGATCGCTCCCAGCGTGACGCTGACCACGACCGGACACCCGGTGCATCCCTCGCGACGCGCTGACTTCGGACGATTCTCGGAGCCGATCGTGATCGAGGACAAGGTGTGGATCGGCAGCAACGCGGTGGTCCTGCCCGGCGTCCGTATCGGATACGGGTCGGTCATCGGCGCCGGCAGCGTCGTCAGCCGCAGCATCCCCCCGATGACCGTCGCGCTCGGAACCCCTTGCCGGGTGGTCCGCCCCATCACTGACGAGGACCTCGCCACGCGTACTGCCGGACATTAGGCCGGTACCGGCGTCGCTCGCGGGGCGGCCGGGACGGAGCACCGCGCATCGTCGCGCAGGTCAACGTCGCTCGCGGCCCGGAAGACGTGCAGGACGCCCGGGTCAACATGCACGCCTCCTACACGTTCACCGGCTTCGCCGACCTCGGCGCCGACGAGGTCATGCTGTACTGCTACGGCCTCGACCCGGACCAGGTGGACCGCCTCGCCGATGTCCTGTGACGGGGGCCTGCCTGTGACCGGCAGGCCGGACCGCCTCCAGGTCACCCCGGCGGCGCCCCCGTGCTCCGCCGCACCACCAGACTCGTCGGTACGAGGTCCGTCCCGGCCCGCGACCCCCCGCCGGTCCGGATCTGCTCCAGCACCTTGCCGACGCAGCGCCGGCCCACCTCCGCGAAGTCCTGGTGGACGGTGGTCAGGGGCGGGACGAAGAACGCGGCGTCGGGGATGTCGTCGAAGCCGACGACGCTGATGTCCCCGGGCACCGGGCGGCCGAGTTCGTGGAAGGCGCGCAGCAGGCCGAGGGCCATCTGGTCGTTGGAGGCGAACACGGCGGTGCAGTCCGGCTCCTGGGCGAGCACGAGGCCCGCCGCGTAGCCCGACTCGGCCGACCAGTCGCCGTGCAGGGGCGGTGGCACCGGGCGCCCGGCCTGCTCCAGGACCGCACGCCAGGCCTGGGTGCGGCGCTGGGCGGCGAAGGACGTCCGGGGACCCGTCAGGTGCCACACGGTCCGGTGGCCCAGGTCGAGCAGATGCCGGACGGCCTTCCGGGCGCCGTCCGCCTGGTCGGTGTCGACCACGCTGTAGCGGTCGCCGGCGTCGGAGTCCACGACGACGACGTGCACGCCGGGCGGCAGGCGCACCGTGCCGGTGTCGAGGAGGTGGATCTCCATGATGACGATGACGGCGTCGACGGCCAGCTCTCCCATCCGGGTGAAGGCCCCCCGGACGTTGTCCTGGGTCGGGACGTCGATGGGGATGAGCGTGATCGCGTACCCCTCGGCCGCCGCGTGCGTGGCGATCGCCTCCACCGTACGGCTGTTGCCCGTCGAGGACAGACTGAAGAGGATCACGCCTATGGTGTTGAACTGGCCGTACCTGAGGGCGCGCGCCGCGCTGTTGGGCCGGTAGCCCAGCTCCCGCATCGCCGCGAGCACCTGCTCCCGGGTCGAACTGACAACCCCGGGATGGCCGTTGGAGACCCGGGAGACCGTCTGGGACGAGACCCCGGCGAGCTTGGCGACGTCGGCCATGGAGACACGCTGCTTGCGACGTCCGCCGGGCACGCCCGAGCCGCCCCGCTCCACCACTCGTGCCTCCCTCGACCCGGCCCCGGGCCCTGTTACGCGATCCACCAGATGTTACGCGTGAGGAACCTTGACGCCCGCTGGGGTGGATGCCACGATTCCGGCGCCGCCGAGTTTACGTAAACATCCCCTGCGACGGGAGGTCATGTTTACGTAAACATGTGAGGCGCCGAGTCGCCACCTCTGGAAAGGGCACGTCGATGAGCAAGACCCCCGCCAGCAACCGCCTCACCCCCCGACTGCGCGCCGCCTGCGTGGCGGTCGCGATCACCGCGGTGAGCGGTGCGACCCTGGCCGGCAGCCCCGCGGCCTCCGCCGCGTCCGCCGCCTCCGCCGCGCCGAGCGGAACGAGCCAGTTCAGGGGCGTCAACTGGGCGGACCCGCGTGACAACTACGCCGACGACTACCTCCAGTTGTCCGGCCTGTCGACCTCCGACAACTACGCCCGGACCTACGCCAAGGCGACCCGGATCATCTCGGCGTTCCGCGCCAACCTCGGCGCCAACACCGTCCGGCTGCCCATCAACCCGTACACGGTCAACGGCGCGTACTGGAAGTCGTACCGCGCGGTCATCGACGCGGCCTCGGACAAGGGCTTCAAGGTCATCCTGTCCTACTGGGAGGGCACGGGCGCCAAGAAGGACGGCTTCATCGACGACGAGGCCACCTACTGGCCCATGTGGAACACCGTGGTGAAGGCCTACAAGAACGACAAGCACGTCTACTTCGAGCCGATGAACGAGCCCCACGGCTACACCGACACCGCATGGGCCGACATAGCCGCGAAGTGGCTCGACACCTACTCCTCCGTCCCCCGCAACCGGGTGTTCGTCAGCGGCGCCGGCTACAACGACCATGTCACCTCGGTCTGCGCCGACCCGCGGCTGAAGGGCACCTACCTGTCGCTGCACCACTACGGGTTCTGGAAGGACTACGCCACCTACGACCAGTGGGCGGCCGACCTCAAGGAGCGCCTCGGTGACTGCGCGAACCGCACCGTCGCCGACGAGTTCGGTGCCCCGATGACCACGGGCCTCGACTACGACCACCCGGCCGCCGACAACAACTTCATCAACTTCATCCAGGCCGACACCGACACCTTCCGCAAGCTCGGGATGGGGTCCGTGTACTGGCCCGGCCTGCGCACCGACGACATCTACTCGATGCAGAAGCTCGTCGGCGACGCCTCCCGGCCCTGGCTGGAGACCACCAACCAGACCGGCGCCGACCGGCTCGCCTGGGGCTGGGGACGCGGGAAGCCCGTCAAGCCCTGACCCCGCCGGAGGTCTGGCTGTTTCGCCCCGTCGATCGTGTGCTCGGCGGGGCGGACCTCACGGATGTCCCGTCATCCCTCCCAGTCGCCGCCGAAGCCGGAGTTCAGCTGGGCGGAGCAGATGTTGTAACCCCCGGAGGCGTGGCCGGTCTTCGTCGTCCCTGCGATGGTGACGGAGCAGTGGATGTCCCCGGAGCCCGCCAGCTGCGCCGTCAGGCTGTAGTACAGGGCTTCCTTGTGCAGCGGCAGCGTCGCGGTGAACCCGTCCTGTTTCCAGTGCCCTTGCCGGTTGTCGCTGTCCGAGCCGTAGGTGATGTCGAGCGGGCCGGCCGCGCCGCTCGGTGCGGTTCCCCACACCTTGAAGACGACGGTGTCCGCCGCCTTGTCCGCCTGGGAGCCGCCGGACCTGGCGTGACTGCCGCTGTTCTTCTGCGACGTGGCGGTCGCGCCGCTGCCGCTCTTGCCGGATCCCCCGGCGGCGGCGATGGCGATGATGACGAACAGGGCGACCACGCCGAGGCAGCCCAAGCCCACGATTTTGCCCGTGCTGCCCTTCTTCTTCGGCTGGTGTGGGTACTGCTGGCTCATTCGTCCCCCTTGGTGACGCTTACTTCTGTGACGGGTGAATGTAGCCGTTGTGAGTCCGGAGTGAAGGTGCGGCTGGAGACCCATGACACGAACGAGGTACAAGAGGTGCGGCCCGCTGATGATCGCCGACTTGATCCGGGGTGCAGAAGGCGCGAGTTCGGACAAGTCGCTGATACGGAGCGGTTAATACTCGCTCACGCGCTGGTTGCGGGAGGGTGAGCACGCCATGATGGGCCCATGACGTTGGCCTCGCGCGCGCTTGCGCAACTGGCGACCTGGCCGGACCTGAGACAGGCGGCGCCGAGCTGCGGCCTGGGGCAGGCGGTGAGTTCGGCCGGGGGCGAGATCGCCCACTTCCACTCGGACCGGGATGTCGATCTGCGGCTGACGGCCCGCGCCATCCGGCATTTCGCCAAGAACCTCAAGGGCTCGGGGGCGATCCGTATCGTCCCGGGTTCGCAGTGGGTGACCATCCGTCTCGACGCCGCGAGCGACGTGGACCTGCTGCTGACGCTGGTGAGTGTCGCCCTGCAGGCCCAGCAGACCTGGCCGGACCCGGGTGACCGGCCGGCGCTCGGCTGCAACGACCAGCGGGGTGCCGGGTTCGTGCGGGCGGCCCCCGGCGGGATCTGACGGCGGGCCGGGTGGCCCCACGTCCGGGAGCCGGGGTCACACCGCGACGACCCGCACCCCCGCCTCCTCGAACCGGCGCACGGTCTCCTGGTCCACCTCCGTGTCCGTGACCAGTGTGTTCACCGAATCGGCCGCACAGATCCGGGCGAAGGCCCGCTGGCCCAGTTTGCTGGAGTCGGCGGCGACGACCACCCGCTCCGCGCGCTCGCACAGCAGCCGGTTGATCGCGGCTTCCGCCTCGTCGTGCGCCGCCGCGCCGTGCTCGACGTCGAAGGCGACCACTCCGAGCACCGCCACGTCGAGGGTGATCTGGCCGAGCACGCCGTCGGCGAGCGGACCGACGAGTTCGTACGACTGCGGGCGGGCCACCCCGCCGGTCACCACGATCTTGAACTGGGGCCGCACGGCGAGCTCGTTGGCGATGTTGAGCGCGTTGGTGACCACGGTCAGCGCGGGTGAGCCCGAGGCGAGGTCGCCGCGCACGGCCAGCGCGCGGGCCACCTCGGTGGTGGTCGTGCCACCGGTCAGGCCCACCGCCTCGCCCGGCGCGACGAGAGCCGCGACCGCCTCGGCGATGCGCTGCTTCTGAGAGGCGTGGCGGGCCGTCTTGTAGCGCAACGGCAGTTCGTACGACACCCCGTGCACCACCGCCCCGCCCCGGGTGCGCACCAGCATCTGCTGCTCGGCGAGCCGGTCGAAGTCCCGGCGGATCGTCGCGGGCGACACCTCCAGCTCGGCCGCCGCCTCCTCGACCTCCAGGCGGCCGCGTTCGACGAGCAGCTCCAGCAGCGCCTTCCAGCGGGCGTCGCGTGACATCAGCGGCCTCCGTTTCCCGATATGCCGCGACCCTAGCGCACCCCGGCCGGAACCAAATGCTTGATTATGCTCGAAAGCTGGCATTAACTTGCAAGAAAAAGCAAGCGTGGCTCGCCCGTACCCGCTGCTGGGTCAGGCCCGTTTCACGGCCTTGAGCACCACGAACTTCGGGTCGCTCGCGACCAGTCGGCTGTTGCCGAACAGACGGCGCAGCTGCACGTGGTAGCCCAGGTGCCGGTTGCCGATCACCCACAGCTCGCCGCCCGGCCGCAGCGCGTGCCGCGCCCCGGTGAACATGCGCCGGGCGGTCGCGTCCGTCGTCGCCTGGTGGGAGTGGAACGGCGGGTTGTTCAGAACGACGTCCACGCTGCCGGGGGCCACCCCGGCCAGTCCGTCCCCGACGCGGAACTCGGCGTGCCCGGGCACCCCGTTGGCCTTGTACGTGGCCTCCGCCGACGCCACCGCCTGGTACGACTCGTCGACGAACAGCACCTCGGTGGCCGGGTCGGCCAGCGCCACCGCCGTACCGACGACGCCGTTGCCGCAGCCGAGGTCCACCACCCGGCGCGGCCCGTCGGCGCCCGGCAGGTGCTGGAGGAAGAACCGGGTGCCGATGTCGAGCCGGTCCGCGCAGAACACGCCCGCGTGGTTGACGACCGTACGCCCGGAGGCCACGCCGATGCCGTCGGGCAGGTCGTAGCTGTACGGCCAAGGGTTGGCCGGGCGCTCCAGCGCCGGGTCCGGGGTGCAGAAGATCAGCCGGGCCTTCTGCCGCGCCAGTGAGGTCCTGGTCGGGCCGAGGATCCGCTCGAACAGCCGCAGGGTCGAGGTGTGGATCTCCTTCACCATGCCGGTGCCGACGACGACCGTGCCCTCGTGCACGGCGGGCGCCAGCCGCAGCAACTGGTCCTCCAGGAGCGCCAGGCTCTTCGGCACCCGGACCAGCAGGACGTCGATGCGCCCGGGCGGCGGATCCTGGGTGGTCAGCAGGCGCACCGCGCCGGCTTCCGCACCGGCTTGGGCGAGGTTCGCGCGGGTCGCCTCCTGGCTGAGGTACGAGTCGGTGATCTGCGCCGGCCGGTGCGCCGCGAGTGCCGTGACCAGGGCGCCCCAGCGGTCCCCGACGACCACGACCGCGCCGGACAGGGGGATCCGCTCCTCGGCCAGATGCCGGAGCAGATACGCGTCGGAGGCGTCCCAGGCCCGCAGCCTGTCGCGCGGATCCTCGGGGTGGCGGGACAGCTCGAACTCGCCCCACGGAGTCGTCATACGGTCGTTCATCGTGCGTCCAGGCTAGCCGAGCCGCAGCTCAGGGCCCGTCGGGCAGGATGGGGGTATGGAGGCGGAGCTGTTTCCCAGGGGGCGCACCCACGTCGTGCCGGGCGCCGTGCACGTCCCGGACTGGCTGGACGCCGGCGCACAGCGCGAGCTGCTGGCCGCCTGCCGGGAATGGGCCCGCCCGCCGGCCGGCCTGCGCACCGTCCGCACGCCCGGCGGCGGCACGATGACCGCCCGGCAGGTCTGTCTGGGCCGGCACTGGTACCCGTACGCCTACGCCCGCACGGTCGTCGACGGCGACGGCACCCCCGTGAAGCCCTTCCCCGCCTGGCTGGGCGAGCTGGGCCGCCGCGCGGTCGCCGACGCGCTCGGCCCGGAGGCCGCCACGGGGGCGGAGTACGACATCGCCCTGATCAACTTCTACGACGGCGACGCCCGCATGGGCATGCACCGCGACAGCGACGAGACCTCCGGCGCGCCGGTGGTCTCGCTCAGCCTCGGCGACACCTGCGTGTTCCGCTTCGGCAACACCGAGACCCGGGCCAGGCCCTACACCGACGTCGAACTGCGCAGCGGCGACCTGTTCGTCTTCGGCGGCCCGTCCAGGCTCGCCTACCACGGCGTGCCCCGGGTGCACGCCGGAACGGCACCGCCCGCGCTCGGGCTGACCGGGCGGCTCAACATCACCCTGCGGGTGAGCGGTTTCTAGTACGCCGACAGGCGACGTTCGCCCCGTCGCGACGCCCGGCACGCTCTCCCACTGCCTCAAGGGCGTGGGAGGTGCCCCCACTCGCCGCACCGGCCGAAAGCCCAAGTACGTCCGGCCCGTCGACGGGGCCTTCCGGCCGGCACGGCGAGAGCACGCACCGGACGCCGCTCCTTGACGGGCGAACGTCGCCTGCCGGGGCACTGGCTCGCGGCGCCGACCGTGCGGTCAACGGATCATGGGAGACTCGCCCTCATGAGCGGCAAGGCGGACCCCCGGGCAGCGGGGGATGGGACCACCTCGAGGACGCGGCTGGACCGGGGGCGCGGTGCGCTCGGGCCCGCGTTGGAGCTCGTGCACACCGGGCGGGCGCCGACCCGGGCCGTCCTCACCGCCGAACTGGGCGTCACCCGGGCGACGGCCGGCGCGGTCGCCGCCGAACTGGAGGCGCTCGGCCTGATCCGGGTCGACGCCCGGCCCGGCGCGGCGGCCGGTTCCCAGGGGCGTCCCTCGCACCGGCTGGAGGTCGCCGGGGACGGGCCCGTCGCGCTGGCCGCGCAGGTCCACGCCGACGGGTTCCGGGCGGCGCTGGTCGGGCTCGGCGGCCGGATCGTGGCGACCGCGCCCGGCTGCGAGACCGTCGACGCCGACCCGGCGAAGGTGCTCGGCTCCGTCGTGGAGGCGGGCGCCGAGTTGCTGCGCCGTACCGGCCGGCGCTGTGTCGGCGCAGGGCTCGCCGTGCCGTCGGCGGTGGCCGAACCGGACGGCCTGGCCCTCAATCCGCTGCACCTGGCCTGGCCCGTGGGCGCGCCGGTGCGCCGGATCTTCGACGAGTGCGTGCGCGCGGCCGGGATCACCGGGCCCGCCTTCGCCGGCAACGACGTGAACCTCGCCGCGCTCGCCGAACACCGGCACGGCGCCGGCCGGGGCGCCCGGGACCTGCTGTGCGTGGCCACCGGCCACCGGGGCGTCGGCGGCGCCCTGGTGCTGGACGGCCGCCTGCACACGGGCAGTTCGGGACTCGCCCTGGAGGTCGGCCACCTCACCGTCAACCCCGAGGGCCGCCCCTGCCACTGCGGCAGCCGCGGCTGTCTCGACGTCGAGGCGGACCCGCTGGCCCTGCTCATCGAGGCGGGCCGCGACCCGGGCCCCGAAATGTCCCTGCTCCAGCAGGCCATCGACCTGGTCGGCCACCACTACGCCGACCCGACGGTCCGCACCGCCGCCGAGGCGCTGATCGACCGCCTCGGCCTGGGCCTGGCGGGCCTGGTGAACATCCTCAACCCCGACCGCATCATCCTCGGCGGCCTGCACCGCACCCTGCTCGACGCCGACCCCGACCGGCTCCGCGCGGTCGTCGCCGACCGCAGCCTGTGGGGCCAGAGCGGCGGCGTCCCCATCCTGCCCTGCACCCTCGACCACAACAGCCTGGTCGGCGCGGCCGAGCTGGCCTGGCAGCCGGTGCTCGACGATCCACTGGGGGCGCTGCGATGACCGAGCCGCCTGCCGTCGAACTCCTGCGGGCGCGGGACATCCGGCTGGTCGAGACGCCGCCGCCCGAGCTGTCCCCGGGGGAACGCTCGGCGATGGACCGCGTGTGGGAGGAGGCGGTCCGGGCCAATCCGGCCCTGTTCGACGGTCCCTTGGCGGCCCTCACGGGACTGGCCGTGGAAGAACCGCACGCCCTGGTCCTGTCCTGGACCCGCACCACATACCGGTCGCGCGCCCTGCGCAGGGTCCCGGGAGCCCCCGCCTGGCTGCCGTCCCTCTTCGTGTCCGTCGCGCAGCCGGCCGACGACGGGAGCCTGCTGGTGGGCCGGATGGCGCCGTGGACCGCCGCCCCGGGCCGCTGGCAGCTGCCGGGCGGCAACGTCGAACCGCCGGGTTCCGGGGAGGACTTGGACGTGGCCGCCCTGCGCCGGCACGCGGCCCGTGAACTGGCCGAGGAGATCGGCTCGGACACCGTGCCGGAGGCGTTGACCCTGCGGCTCGCCACCCGTGGGAGCAACGGGTCCGTCGGTGTCCTGTTCCTCGCCCCACCGTGCCCCGCCGCGCTGCTGCACGAGCGGTACGCGGCCCTGGCCGCCACGGAGAAGGCCGAGGGCCACGATCCCGAGTTCGACCGGATCACTCTGCTCCGCTCACCTGACGAACTGACCGCCCTGGACGGCCCGCTCGTCGACTACCTGGAGCCGGTCGTCCGGCACTTGACGGAGACGAGCGCCTGACCCGTCCGGGGGAGGCGACTCACCGCCAGTCGACGGCGAACGCCAGCCCGGGGTTGTCGGCGAGGATCGCCCGCACCGGCTCCGGGCCGAGCACGGCCTCCAGGCGCGGCCGTACCTGGCGCAGCAGATACGGCATCCCCGGCCCGCCGTCGACCGATCGTCCCCCGGCGACCACCGTGTCCCCGCCGAGCAGCAGCCGGTGCCCGAACCCGGCCTCGGCCAGGGCCTGTACGGCATCCGGCATCCGCCAGTCGGTGGCGTGATGGGCACGGGACGGCCCGTCGAACGCCAGCCAGCAGCCGGAGTCCGCGGCCTGCCGCTGCACCACGGGGTCGGGGGAGCGGTTGAGGTGCCCGAGGATCACCCGGTGCGGCGGCACGCCCAACTCGCCGCACAGCAGGTCCAGTACGTCGAGCGCACCGGTGCCCAGCTCCAGGTGTACGGCGATCGGCGCGCCCGTCGCGTGGTGCGCCTCGGCCGCGGCGGTCATCGTCCAGCGGGCGTGCGCGTCGAGGGCGTGGAAGCCGCCCGCCACCTTGATCAGTCCGGCGCGGACCCCGGACGTGCCGATGCCCTCGGTCAGTTCGGCGACGAACACGGCGGCGAGCCGGCCGCGCAGCCCGGCGAGCGACTCCGGGGTGTAGTGCGCCGCTTGGTGCAGCCCCGTGGCGCACACCAGACGCACCCCGGCGGCCCGGGACAGTGGCGGCAGGTCGGCGGCCCGGCGGCCCATTCCGTACGGCGTCCACTGCACCACGCTCGCCCCGCCCGCCGCGCGGAACGCGTCCAGTTCGGCGCGCGCGGCGGCGGCGTCGTTCAGCTCCTGCCCGGGCAACCGGGGGCTGCTCAGGAAGAGGTGGTCGTGCGCGTCGCACACGCCCAGGTCCTCGGGTCGGATGTCGCCGAGCACCGTACGGACGGTGGCGCTCCCCACTGCCGTCACCACTGCCGTCCGCGGGGCAGCCGTTCCCTCCCGGGTGCCGACAGGTGCAGCACCTGGAAGACGTCCCCGGGCGCCTTGGGTGTGTCGTGCTCCCAGAGCGAGAAGTGGACCAGCTCCCAGTGGTGCGTGTCCACGGCGGCCGCCGCCAGCACGGCACCGTCCTCGGCGGCCAGCCGTCCGGTCTCACGCACCGCCTCCGCCATCACCCCGGTCAACTCGGCCCCGTCCGGCACCGGTTCGCGCCGGCGCACGGCGACGACGGCCCGGGAGCCCGCGGCGGCTCCCTCCTCGTACGCCAGCCCCGACCACCGCCGTGCCACCGGCCGCCCGAAATCGTCGACGAGCCCCTGGAAGGCACCGCCCCACAGGAAGCGGTTCATGCCCTCGACGGTGTTCCACAGGTAGAACGGCGCGTACTGGTTGACCGGCGATCCGTGCGCCCCGCGCGCACGCATCAGATACGCCTTGAGGCCGAGGCCCTCCCAGTCGTCGAGCCGGTGCCCGATGCGGGCCACCCGGGAGCGGATGATCTCCATGTCGTGGTCGGCGGGGAACGTCAGCTCGTACTGCAGCGCGTGCATGCCGGGATCCTTCCTCAGGCCGGGTAGTCGTCGGGGGCCACGCGCGCGTCCCACTCGGTGGTGGTCCCGTCGTCGGCGGCCTCGACGACCGCGAGGTGCGTCATGAAGGTGCGGGGCGCCGCGCCGTGCCAGTGCCACTCGCCCGGCTCGATCCACACCGTGTCGCCGGCCCGGATCGCCTCGACGGGGCCGCCCCTGCGCCGGACCAGTCCCTCGCCCTCCAGGACGTGCAGCACCTGGCCGTGCGGGTGCCGGTGCCAGGCGGTGTGCGCGCCGGGCGCGAAGTGCACGTTGAACATCCGCAGCCGGGAGGGGGATTCGGGCGCGGCCACCTCGTCGAGCCACACCGTGCCGGTGAAGTTCTCCGCCGGACCCTGCTGTGTGTCGGGGCGTTTCCTCGTGATGCGCACGTGGGCTCCTATCGCGGGGCGAGGAGGGACAGCAGCCCTCGGACGCCGGCGTCGAAGGCAGTGGGGGAGCCGGAGGCACGGGCGAGGACATAGCCGCCCTGGACGGTGGCCAGGACCGTCGCCGCGATCTCCTCGCCGTCCAGCGAAGGCGCGAACTGGCCCTGCTCCTTGCCCTCCTCGACGATTCCGGCGATCAGCTCACGGATCGCGTCGAGCGTCTCGTCGACCGGTGCGCGCAGCTCGTCGCTCGCGATGACGTCCGGATCCATCGTCAGCCGCCCGACCGGGCAGCCGCGCAGCACGTCGCGCTCGCGGCGCAGGTACGCCTCGATGCGCTCGTACGGCGTCCCCGGCCCGGCGAGTACTCCCTCGGCGGTGGCCCGCAGCTCGTCGGCCGTCCGCCGGATCGCCGCCAGCGCGAGGTCGGGCTTTCCCTTGAAGTGGTGGTACATGCTGCCCTGTCCGGCGCCCGCGCGCTCCAGGATCGCCTTCGGGCTGGTGCCCACGTAACCGCGCTCCCACAACAGCTCACGGGTGGACTCGATGAGTCGGTCCGAAGTGCTCATGCCCCTACTGTACATACTAGTAGTTACAGGTGTCGAGGCCTTTGTGGAGCAGCGCGAAGGGATGCTCGTACTCCCCAGGAGGTACGCGCACTGCCGCTGGCCGTACGACGACCCGGACCCCTCCCCGGAGCCAGTCTCGAAGCGTCACCGAACACACGCTTTCCGACTGGGGAGATGAACCGAGATGCAGACGCTGGCGAACTGGGACGGCGGGCCCGGCCCGTGGATCCTCTTCTTCCCGCTGATCTGGGCGGCCGTCGTCATCGGCGTCGTGACCTTCCTGCGCCACACCGTCCGGCGCGGGCGCGGCGGACCCTGGCGCGGGACGGACGGCGGACGCCCGGCGGGCGACGCGCCGATCGCCGTCCTCGGCCGCCGTTTCGCCTCCGGCGAGATCGACGAGGACGAGTACTGGCGCCGGCTCTCCGTCCTGGAGGAGCACTTCGGCCGGATCGGCAAGGGCGGTGCGGCATGAGCGCCCTGTGACCCGGCCGAGCCGCCCGCCCGGGCTCCCGCCCGGTCAACCCGCGACGGTCGACCGGACGGGAGCGTGGACCGGGACAGGGGTGCAGGCCGCGGGTTCCACTGCGACCGGCTCGAAACGGCGTGCGGGTGCCTCGGTGGTCACGCGTCGCGGGGGACGGGCCGGCTGCCGCTCGGTCGCGGAGGGTGCGGGCAGCGTGAACCACACGACCTTGCCCTTCTCGCCGTCCGGCCGCGCGCCCCAGCTCTCGCTCACCGCGGCCACCATCGCGAGCCCGCGCCCGCAGGTGGCCAGCGGTCCGAGGTCCGCGATGTCCCCGGCCACGGGCAGGCGCGGATCGTGGTCGCGCACCGACACCATGAGCCGGTCGAGGACCAGCTCCATCTCCACCGTGCACAACTTGTCCGGCTGGGCGTGCCGGTGAACATTGCTCAGCAACTCGGTCACACCGAGCGAGGCCCGGTCTATCAACGCGTCCAGATGCCAGTAGCGCAACTGCGCAGATACGATTCTGCGGACCTGGCCGATCCGCGACGGCAGGGCTTGGAGCTCCACCGTGCAGTGCTTTGGATGACTGATCACGGCTGCGACTCCCCGATGTGAGGTCCGGTCGAACCCGGAGGAACACGGAGAACACGGAGAACAGATCCAGCAGGGTGCTTGCGTCCAAACGTCCGCCTGCTGTCGTGGCCGGCGGGCTGGTTCGCAGCGTTATCGCCGGTAAACCCAGAGTGACGTGGAACCAGAGTGACGCAAGGGGTGCGGTCCCGCAACTCGCCGCGCTCAGCCGCCGTGTCCGGCGGCCCGGCGCACGGCCTCGATGAACCGGCGTGCCCCGGGCGGCCCCGGCTCGCCCGGGGCGGGGTCGTGCTCACCCAGGGTCAGCAGGTACCGCTTCCCGTTGAGGTCCGCGAGGGCCCGGTCCTCCGGGGCGAACCAGGGCTTGGAGGCGCGCACCGCCTGCACCGGCGCGCTGTCGATCTCGCTGCCGTAGCTGGTGAGCAACTCCAGCCTGCCGTCGTTGATCCGGACCTGTCCGGCCCGGGTCAGCGAACGCAGCCGCTTTCCGATCCGCACGCCCGTGGCCGTGAACTCCGGCTCCGCCATCCCTCGCCGCCCCCTTGCGCGTCGCCGGCCGGACCCGAGCCCTTCCGGGTCGTGATCCAGCCCTGCCCTTCGTACATCCGTGTGATCCAGTGTGCGCCCCCGTCCCGTCGGTGCAGTCTGCCCGCGTGTGCCGCCGAGCACCAGTCCGCGGGGCGTGCGTGCGACCGGCGCCCGGAGCACTCGCATGAATGCGCCCCCTGCGGTTCGCACATGGTCCGAACCAGCCTGCCCCAGGGGCGCCTTTGAGTCGCCCAAAGATGCGTTTATGCAGGTGGGAAGCGGTGCGGAAGGTGCTTATGATCGGTCTGTAGGCCGCGCGAGGCGCCGTCGGAGCGAAGCGTAAGGAGTCCCGCCGTGAGTACCACCCCACAGACCCGGACCGGCGCCACCCTCGACGTCGACCGAAGTGACACCACGTACCGCGACTGGCTGAAAGAGGCCGTCCGCAAAGTGCAGGCCGACGCCAACCGCTCGGCCGACACGCACCTGCTGCGCTTCCCGCTGCCCGAGCAGTGGGGCGTCGACCTGTACCTGAAGGACGAGTCGACTCATCCGACCGGCAGCCTCAAGCACCGCCTCGCCCGGTCCCTGTTCCTCTACGGCCTGTGCAATGGCTGGATCCGTCCGGGTCGCCCGGTGATCGAGGCGTCCAGCGGCTCGACGGCCGTCTCCGAGGCGTACTTCGCCAAGCTGATCGGCGTGCCCTTCATCGCGGTGATGCCCCGCACGACGAGCGCCGAGAAGTGCCGCCTCATCGAGTTCCACGGCGGCCGGTGTCACTTCGTGGACGACTCCCGGAAGATGTACGAGGAGTCCGCCCGCCTCGCGGGGGAGACCGGCGGCCACTACATGGACCAGTTCACCTACGCCGAACGGGCCACGGACTGGCGCGGCAACAACAACATCGCCGAATCCATCTTCCGGCAGCTGCGGTTGGAGCGGTTCCCGGAGCCGGCGTGGATCGTCGCCACGGCGGGCACCGGCGGCACCTCGGCGACCCTCGCGCGCTACGTCCACTACATGCAATATGACACCCGCATTTGTGTCGCCGATCCGGAGAACTCGTGTTTCTTCGAGGGCTGGACCACCGGCGATCCGGACGTCACCTGCGACTGCGGTTCCCGCATCGAGGGCATCGGCCGCCCCCGCATGGAGCCCAGCTTCGTGCCCGGCGCCGTCGACCGCATGATGAAGGTCCCCGACGCCGCCAGCGTCGCCGCCGTACGTGCGCTGGAGCGGTCCATCGGCCGCAAGGCGGGCGGCTCCACCGGCACCGGCCTGTGGAGCGCCCTGAAGATCGTCTCCGAGATGGTGGCCGAGGGGCGCACGGGCAGCGTGGTCACCCTGCTCTGCGACCCCGGCGACCGCTACCTCGACAAGTACTACTCCGACGCGTGGCTGGCGGAGCAGGGCCTGGACATCACCCCGTACGCCGCGGCGATCGACTCACTCCTGCTGACGGGCGTGTGGCCGGCCTGACCCGCCCCGGCGGTCCAGGAGCGACTCCCCCTAGGGCCGGCCCGTTTCCGAGTACCACGGTTGGATCACGGTCCGGGAGAGCGTCGGCGACGACGAGGTCCGGCTGAGACGGATCGTCGACGGGCTCCGGGCCCATGTGGGACCCGTCGCCCCCGGGTCCTACGACTCGTCCACATCCGCGATGACGAGGACCCCGGCCACGGGAACGAGGTCCGCGTTCTCCGGCTCGTCCGGGGCGCGGTGAGCGAGCACACGGAGCCGCTGCTGTCGCCATGCGTCCCGACACTGGAGGACCCCTTCGGCATCGAGGAGTCCTAGGCCAGGCGCCGGTCCAGTGCCGCTACCGCCCTGCGGAACGCCCGGCCCACGCCCGGGCGGGCCAGGGACCACATCAGGCGGAAGGGGGGCGTGCCGTCGAGGGCGAAGGTCATCCGTACCCGGGTGCCGGTGCCGGCCGGGGTGAGTCGCCACTCCTCGGCCCAGGCCCGGGCGCCGGGAACGTTCGTCACGTCGACGCGGTAGGCGTACACCTCCGGGGGCTCGGCGAGCAGGACCGACTCCTCGAAGCGGGTGCCGCCCCGCAGCCGGATCCGGCGTCCGGTCTCGGTCGGCCGGGCGGACACCACCGCCGAGAACCACTGCTGCCAGCCGGGCACGTCCTCGGCGAGCGCGCGGAAGACCGCCTCGGGCGCCGCGGCCATCTCCCGGGCGAACACCAGCCGGACGGGGGCGGTCCCGGTGAAGTCGATCCCCACCGGGCGCAGACGGTGAGACATGGGTGACAGACCCCCTCGTGGGAACCTGGTGGGCAGCGGACGCTCGGCCGGTCACCCTAGCTGACGGGTCGTCAGATGTCTGCACCCTCGTCGGGTTCGCCCGCCACCACCAGTCGCCGCAGGTGCTCGGCGATCTCCGACCGTGCCTCGGCGGGCAGCCCCGCGTCCGTCACCAGCGTGTCGACCTGCTCCAGCGCGGCGAAGGAGCTCAGCCCCACGGTCCCCCACTTGGTGTGGTCGGCGACCACCACGACGCGCCGCGCGGACTGCACCAGCCGGCGGTTGGTCTCCGCCTCCGCCAGGTTCGGCGTCGACAGCCCGGCCTCCACCGATATCCCGTGCACCCCCAGGAACAGCATGTCGAAGTGGAGCGCCGCGATCGCCTGGTCGGCGACCGGCCCCACCAGGGAGTCGGACGGGGTGCGCACCCCGCCGGTCAGCACCACCGTGGCCGCGCCCTGCCGCTGCCCCGAGGAGCGCTGCGCCGCGTGGAAGACGTCCGCGACCCGTACCGAGTTCGTCACCACGGTCAGGTCGGGTACCTCGACCAGGTGGTGGGCCAGCGCATACGTCGTCGTGCCGCCCGACAGTGCGATCGCCGTGCCCGGCGTGACCAGCTCCGCGGCGGACCGCGCGATGTCCTCCTTGGCGGTCAGCTCAAGCCCCGACTTGGCCTCGAAGCCGGGTTCGTGCGTGCTCGCCTCGACGACCGGCACCGCGCCGCCGTGCACCTTCTCCAGCACCCCCTGGCGGGCCAGGGCGTCCAGATCACGGCGCACGGTCATGTCCGACACGCCGAGCTTGCGGGTCAGTTCGTTGACCCGCACGCCGCCGCGGCGCCGGACCTCATCGAGGATCAGGGCGCGCCGCTGCTCCGCGAGGAGGTTCTGATTCTCGCTCACGTACGCTCCGGTCCTTTCGCCTCAGCCGCCCGCCTCGCTTCGCACCTGCTCCGACCAGGACGTTCCGTCCGTCCCCGGTGCGCGGGCGTCTCATCTTGTCACGTGCGGGCCCCGGTGGCGCCACTGCCGCGTCGACGCGCACATGTCATTCGGACATCACATGTACCGCCGCTCTTCATGCGGATCGGGGAGATTCCATGATGAGTGGTGTAGGTCACAGTGCAACGGGTGATCCTGGTACATGCGCGGACACAAGCCATCGGCGCGTCACGGGGGAAGTGCGAACAGTGGAACGTGCACAGGAACGTGCCGTCGCGGGCGGCGCGCACGGCCTCGCCACGCGGCCGGAGGACACCGGAGCCGCCCTGGAACTCCTGGTCCACGGGGTCGGGGGCACCACACCGGAGAAGATGCTCGGCGATCCGCGCACGGTACGGGTCACCGGCGACGACACGGCGGCCGTGTTCCGGCGAGCCGAGGACGTCGATGCCGGGGAGACCGACGGAGGGGAGAGACCCGGCGGCCACCGTGCCGGACCCGTGCCGGAGGCGTACGTCTGGTGCAACCTGACCTCCGGCAACGGCGCACGCGCCCTGTGGCTGTTGCTGCTGCCGTTCATGGTCGTCAACCTCGCCCACTGGATGCGCCCCGCCGCGCCCGGCCGGCCCCGCACGGCGCGGCTGTACGGGCTGCTGGTGCGGCTGGCCGGGCTCACGCTGACCGTCCTGCTGGTCGCGGCGGCCTGCGAGGTCGCCCTCGACCTGGCGGCCTGGCAGTGCGCGGGCACCGGCCCCTGCGCCCGCCGGCACTCCTGGCTGGGCTTCCTCTCACCCGCCGGGTCCGGCGCGGGCTGGTGGAGCCGGCCCGGGCGGCGGCTCGCCGTGGCCGCCCTGGTACCGGCCGCCCTCACCGCCCTCCTCTGGTACCTCTCGCACCGCACCTGGAGCGCGTACGAATCCCAGAAGCCGCTCGACCGCGCGCCCGAGCCCGACGAGGAGACCGGCCCCACCTCGCTGGGCCGCCCCGGCTTCTGGTACGGCCGCCGCCTGGTGGCCCGGCTGCGCGCCGCCCACACCGCCGCGGGCCTGCTCACGGTCGCCGCGGCGGTGCTGATCCCGGTGGCCGGCTTCGACCGCCGGCCCGGCGGGCCCGCCGCCCTGGACACCCTGGGCCGGCTGCTGGCGGTGGCGCTGCTCGCCTGGGCGGCCGTCACGGTGGCCGTGGTGTGCCGTCGGGGCCGCAGCGAGAACCGCCTCGACCAGGAGCTCGACGAGCACCTCGTACGACGGCTGCCGCTCGGCGCCCTCCTCCTGCTCGGCCTCGTCATGCTGTACGCCGGCTGGTCGCGGCCGGGCTGGTACTCCGCCGGTCGCCTGCCCGGCGACACGGCCTTCGCGGGCCTCGCCCTCGTCCAGGGGCTGCTGGCCGTCGTGCTCGGCGTGGTGGCGCACCTGCTGCACCGCTCGGCCCCCGATCCGCGCGCGGCGATGCGCGGGCTCGGCGGACCTGCGGTCGTACTCCTCGCCTGCGCGCTCGGCGGTGTGATGTCGGGCGGTGTCGCGCAGCGCGTGGCCGACTGGCTGGACGGCACCGGCGCCGCCATCGACGGCCCGCCGGTGCTGCTGACCTGGCAGGCGTCCATGATCCCGCCCCTGCTCCTGGTGCTGCTGGCGATGGCGGCCCGGCTGGCCCGGCGCACCCACCGGCTCGCCCGCGCCGAGCGGCGCCGGGTCGAGCGCGAGCACCGGGGCGAACCCGAGGACCCGGCACGCAGCCGCCGAATCGCCCGCGCCCGCGCCATGGCCGCCCTCACCGACCGCGGGCCACTGATCGTCGGTGTCCTCGCCGCCGCCACCCTGTTGCTCGGCGCGGGGGCCCTGGCCGGTGCCCGGGCGACCCACCGGGCCCCGGGCGAGGCCGCCCGGCGGACCCACGATGTTGTCCGGGGTGCCGCCGAGGCCTCGCAGGCGCTGGGGTCCTGGCTGGTCGGCCTCGGCTTCCTACTGTTCGTCACCTGGGGCCGGCGCGCCTACAAGGACGCCTCGGCCCGGCGCACCATCGGCATCCTGTGGGACGTCGGCACCTTCTGGCCGCGCGCCGCGCACCCCTTCGCACCACCCTGCTACGCCGAGCGCGCCGTACCGGACCTCACCTGGCGGATGGCCACCTGGACGCGGCGCACCGGCGGACGTCTGGTGCTGTCCGGGCACTCCCAGGGCAGTGTGCTCGCGGCCGCCGCGGCCTGGCAGCTCACGCCCGCCGTGCGCGGCAGGGTCGCCCTGCTGACGTACGGCTCCCCACTCGAACGTCTGTACGGTCGTTGGTTCCCGGCCCACTTCGGCCCGGCCGCGCTCGCCTCGCTGCACCGGGAGGTCGCCTGCTGGCGCAACCTCTACCGGCTCACCGACCCCATCGGCGGCCCGATCCGCCTGCCCGGCGACTGCGGCCCCGCGGTGGACCACACCCCGCTCGCGGACCCGCTGGCGTACGGCCGCACCGCCGCGCACCCGCTGCCCGCGCCCCTGCTCGGCCACTCCGACTACCAGGCCGACCCGGTGTTCGCCGAGGAGCGGGCACGTCTGCTGGCCCGGCTGTGCCCCGGTCTGCCGGGCCCGCGGCACGTGCACGGCGAACCTCAGGGCAGCTCGGGCAGGTCCTCGGCGTAGAGCAGGGTCAGGTCGTCCGTGGTCGGCTCGGCGAGCTGCGCGACCCGGCTCGCGTGCCGCTCCACCATGGCCTCGAAGGTCTGGCGCGCCGTACGGCCGTTGCCGAACGCGGGGCCCTTGGGAATGGCCGTGAAGTACTTCAGCAGGGCCTCCGACGCGCCCGCGGCCAGCCGGTACTCGTGCTCGTCCGCCTGCTGCCGCACGATCCGCAGCAGCTCCTCGGGGCCGTAGTCACCGAAGGTGATGGTCCGGGAGAAGCGGGAGGCCACACCGGGGTTGACGGAAAGGAACCGCTCCATCTCCGCCGTGTAGCCGGCGACGATCACCACCACCGCGTCCCGGTGGTCCTCCATCAGCTTCACGAGGGTGTCGATGGCCTCCTTGCCGAAGTCACGGCCGGCGTCCTCGGGCGACAGCGCGTACGCCTCGTCGATGAACAGCACACCGCCGCGCGCCCGTTCGAAGGCCTCCTGGGTGCGGATCGCCGTGGAGCCGATGTGCTCGCCGACCAGGTCGACCCGGGACACCTCGACGAGATGCCCCTTGTCCAGCACCCCGAGGGAGGCGAGGATCTCGCCGTAGAGGCGGGCGACCGTGGTCTTGCCGGTGCCGGGGGAGCCGGTGAAGACCAGATGCCGCTTGACGGAGGCGGCCTTCAGACCCGCCCGCTGCCGGCGCCGGCCCACCTCGATCATGTCGGTGAGGGCGCGGACCTCCCGCTTGACGCTCTCCAGGCCGACCAGCGCGTCCAGTTCACCGAGCACGTCCTTGGACGTCCGGGACGGCTGTTCCGGCGTGACGGGGACAGCGGCCGGGGTCTGCGGGGCGTCGGCCCGCTGATCGGGCATCAGGCCCAGCAGGCCGGGGGATCCGTTCGTCGCCTGCACGGCCGTCTCGCGCGCCGCGGACAGTCTCGGACCGCCGCTCTCGTCGCTCGTGCAGTCCTCCACGACCGGACCGCTGCCGGGCGCCGCGTCCGGCCCGCCGTCCGCGAACTCGTAGCCGCCGCGCGCACACCGCTCTGTACGGCACTTCCGCAAGGTCGTACGGCAGCCGTCGATGACGTGGAAACCGTACCCGCCGCTGCCGGTCACCCGGCAGCCGAGGAAACTGCCCCGGCCGCCCGCCGACACGTAGAAACCCGCCTCCGCGGGGGAGTCGACCGTGCACCGCTCGATGACGGGGTCGGCGCCCTTGGTGACGATCACGCCCGTCTGGGTGCCGTCCACGGTGCAGTTGCTGAGCGTGCCGCCGCTGCCGTGGTCACGGAACCAGGCACCGGTCGCCGCCTCCCGGATCCGGCAGTCGTCGAGCTGGGCGGTCGCCCCGTCGCTCACCGACACGGCCGTGTTGCGTACCTGGGTGAGATCGCTGTCGACCACGTCCGCGCGCGAGCCACGGTCCAGTACGAACAGCGCGTCCGGCACGTCGTGCACCCGGCAGGAGTCGAGCACCGCGGTGGCGCCGTCGCTCACCCACACCGCCGGATAGTCGCCCGTGCTGTCGAAGATCTCGCACTGGTTGGCGTCCACACGGGTGCCCGGGTCCCACACCGACAGGCCGTTGCGCCCGAACTGACGCACCGTCGTCCGGGTCAGGGTCAGCACCGAGCGGGAGCGCAGGTCGACCGCGTTCTCCGGGATGTCGTGGATACGGCAGTCGGCGAGCGTGAGCACGGCGTCCGTGTCGAGGGTGACACCGTCCGCGGTGGTGCGGTGCACATCGCAGTCGGTCAGGTGGGCGGTGGCCCGCGCGCTGACCTGCACCCCGGACCCCCGGACCTCGTACACCTCGCACCCCACCGCCTCCAGCGCGGAGTTCTCGCCGGTCACGCTCAGACCCGAGCCCGACGAGTGGTGCACCCGGCAGCGCTCCAGCCGGGGGTGCCCGCTGCCGCTGACCGCCACACCGGACTGGCCGGCCGCGACCACCTCGCACTCCTCGAACACCCCGCCCCCGCCGTCCAGCACGGCGATGCCGACGCCGGCCGGATTGTCGACGGTGCAGCGGCGCACGGTCGGACGGGCGCCCCCGCGGACCTCGATGCCCGCGGCGGACCGGGTGACGACTCGCACGTCCATCAGCTCCGGCGTACCCTCCTCGACGAGCAGGGCGGGAGAGGCCGCGTCCTGACCCTCGACGTGCAGGTCCCGCACCACCGCCGAGGCACGCACCGTCAACGGCACCCCGTCCGGGGGCGCGATGCGTACGGAGCCGGGCGAGCCCTCGGGGCCGCGCAGCGTCACCGCCCGCTGGACGACGAGGTTCTCCCGGTACGTGCCCGGGGCGACGGTGAGGACGTCTCCGTCGGCCGCGGCCTCCAGAGCGGCGGCGAGCGAAACGTACTCACCCGTGCGGCGCCGCCACCGCGATGTGCCGGTGTGCGTCACCTGGACCGTGCCCTGTGCCATGGCGTTGCTGTGCCCCCACCTCGTCGTATTGCAGGCTTGTTCGCCTTCGGGGCGCGCCCCTGCGGCTCGCTCGCGCGCGGGTTGATTGCCGAAGGGTTCGGCCGGACCACCGTAGCGTGCGGGCGGGCGGTGGGTTGACCAGAGCCGCAAGGCCGTCAGCTGCCGGTGCCGGCCTTGCCCCAGTCCGGACCCGCCCGGTCCCAGGCCTGGTCCCAACGCGCGTACCGGTGGCGGACCATGCGCCAGACGACCAGGCGTCTGCCGCCCTCGACCGCGCCCGCGGCCAGCATCGCCGCGCCGAACCCGGCGAGCACGGCGTGGGTCGTGGCCGTCGCCGAGTCCAGTGGGCGGGCGGCCATGTGCCCGTGCTGGTCGGTCCAGAGCCGGAAGTGGTCACCGGGGTGCGGGGACTTGAGGGGTATCAGGACCGTGTCGAGCTGCCGGGTGCCGTCGGGGGCTGTCCAGGTGGCCAGGACCCGGTTGCGGGTGTCGTGCGCGGTGGTGTCGGGCTCGGGGTCCAGCGGGGCGGGGTCCAGCTTGCGCGTCACCGTGGCCGTCACCAGGTGACGGGAGTCGTGCTGGGCCCGGACCGACCGCTGCAGGGAGTCCTGGGCCACGGCGCCGACGAGTGAGCCGATCACGGGAGCGGCCACCACGATCAGCAGCAGGGTCACGAGGGCCAGCCACGCCTCGACCAGATCGGTCGTGCGGCGCAGCGGATTGTTCCGCCAGCGCCAGAGTCCGCCGATTGCCCGCACCGTCCCGCACCCCCCTTCCCGCTCCGTGATAACCCCCGCCGGAGCCGTTCGCCCGCAAGTTTGGTCGAAGAGAGAGCCACATCACCTCCGACCGGGACCGGGACCTCTCATCAACCTCTCACGCCCTGCCAACGACCGGCCCCGGCCCTCCGGTTCCCGTCCGGCGGCGCGAGCTGAGCGCTGTTCGAGGAGCGCTACTCGAGGACGCGCACCGGGTCCCCCACCCGGACGGTGCCGGGGGACTCGGGCACCAGGTTCTGCCCGAAGATCAGCCCGCCGCCGAAACGGCGGTGGCGCGCCAGGGTGCGCAGGGGTTCCCGGCCGCGTTCGGCGGTCTCCTGGTCGGTCGTGGTCACGACGCACCGCCCGCAGACCTTGGCGACGCGGAAGACCACCTCACCGACACAGACGCGCGACCAGTCGTCCTCGGCCCAGGGCTCCGTGCCCGCCACGACCAGATTCGGCCGGAAGCGGTTCATGGGCAGCGGCCCTTCGTGGGCGTGGTCGCCCCGCGCGATGAGGGAGTTCAGGGCGGCGAGGGAGCCCGTGGTGGTGACCAGCAGCGGAAAACCGTCGGCGAAGCTCACGGTCTCGCCGGGAAGCGCGTAGTCCGGATCCACCGGGCGGCGGGTGCCCGGGTCGTCCATGTGGACGAGGCGGACGGAGGTTCCCAGATACTCGGTGCACCAGGCGGCAGCGGCCTCCTCGGCCGGGACGGCCTCCACCTTGGTGCCGAAGATCTCCATCGTGACCGTGCCCGCCGGCCGTGGCACGGGGACCGTGAGCGGCGCCCGGCCGGGTGCGGACAGACGAATGCCGCCGCCGGACACGAGTTCGGCAGCGGCCGGCGCGAGGCGCGGCTGTTCGCGCTGTGTGACGACCTTTCCCCCGTCGTCGATCAGTGCCCAGCGCCGGTCTCCGGCCAGCCCCCAGGGCTCCACCACGGCTTCCCGGGGCGAGAAGCCCCGGAGCGCCTTGACCGGATGGACGTGGATCGACTGCAGCTCGGCGTTCCCCATGACGTCATCGTGCCAGTTGGCGGCGACAACTGGGGACGCCGGTCAGTAGCCGCGGTACTGCTGGTTGTTGTACGGCTCCTGGTAGGGAGCCGCGGGCCGCGGGGCCGCGGGGCGCATCGCCTCGTAGCCGGTGCCCTGCGCCATGGGCCGGGGCTGCTGCGGCTGCGGGCCGGGGTAGCCGCGCGGCGCGGTGGCCTGCTGCGGGATGTACGCGGTGGGCGCCTGCTGCAGCGGGGCCGGCTGTTGCGCCTGCGGATAGCCGTAGACGGGGGCCTGCTGGGAGGGGCCCGACGGGAGCGCGGGCAGTGCCGACGGCAGCGCGGGCAGGTGGCTGCCCGAGTCGTACGCGGCGGGGACCCGGATCGGGGCGATCTGCGGGGTGCCCCGCTCGGCCACGAGCGAGTCGTAGATCGGGGTGTCCGGGAAGGAGGCGGAGTAGTAGCCGCCACCATAAGTGGAGCGGGGGGAGGTCATGGCACATAAGTTAAGCCCACAGTGTGCTGGTTGGGGAGACCGATAAGAGGGTTGTTTTCCGTGTCGGCGGTGACCAGGGATCCCTAATCCGAGCGAACTTGGCAAAAATGGACGTTACTCAAGGCCTCGATCCTGTAAAGGCCGAGTTCCGGGCGGGTTACCGAGGGTTGGCCGCGATCTTCCTGTGCCCTTCACGGGCGTTCGCCAGGCCCCGCGAATAGGTTGTCCGGGTAGGCATGAGGCAGGCCTGAGTCAGGACATGACTCAGGACATGAGTCAGGGATGACGAGGACGGACCGGGTGCGACCCGGCGGCGACCCGCGATGGGGGCGGACATGACAATGTCGAAAGGATCCAATACGCCGGTGCCCACGACGGCCCTGCGCGTCGAATTGGGCTGGCGCCCCGGACCCGGTGTCCCCGACGCGGACGCCTCGGCGTTGCTCCTGGCATCCGGAAAGGTCCGCTCCGACGGGGACTTCGTCTTCTACAACCAGCCCGCGCATTCCTCCGGCGCGGTCCGGCACGAGGGCAAGCGGAACGCCGGAGAGCGGGTGACCGACACGCTTGTGGTGGATCTCGCGCGCGTGGAGGGCGTGATCGAGCGGGTGGTCCTCGCCGCCTCCGCGGACGGCGGTGCTTTCGGCCAGGTGCCGGGCCTGTACATCGAGGTCAGGGACGCCGCCCGGGACACCGTCGTCGCCCGCTTCGACAGCCCGGGCGCGACCGTCGAGACGGCTTTCGTCCTCGGGGAGCTCTACCGGCGCCAGGGCGCCTGGAAGTTCCGTGCCGTGGGCCAGGGCTACAGCACCGGACTGGAGGGCCTGGCCACCGACTTCGGCATCACGGTGGACGAGCCGCAGCATCCGGCGCCGCCTGCCACCCTGGCGCCTCCAGCCGCCCTGGCTCCGGCCGCCGCCCCCGCCCCGCCTCGTCACCTGACGCCTCCCCCCGCCCCGCCGATGCCCACCAGCCCGCCCGTGACCGCGCCGGTCACCGCGCCACCGCCTCCGGCCCCCGCCGCCACGCCCGTGCGCCTCACCAAGGTGACGCTCACCAAGGCCGCCCCCACCGTGTCCCTGGCCAAGCAGGGCGGCACGTCCGGCGCCTTGCGGGTCAACCTCAACTGGCAGACGCGCAAACGGTCCCCCGGCTGGGGCGGACGGCGCGGCGCGGCGGACCTCGACCTCGACCTGTGCGCCCTGTACGAACTCGCCGACGGCCGCAAGGGAGTCGTACAGGCCCTCGGCAACGCCTTCGGCTCGCTGCACCGGCCGCCGTACATCCACCTCGACGGCGACGACCGCACCGGTGGCGTCGCGAGCGGAGAGAACCTCACCGTCAACCTCGACCACCAGCACGACTTCCGGCGCATCCTCGTCTTCGTCACCGTCTACGAGGGCGCCGACTCGTTCGCCGACCTGCACGCCACCGTCACCCTCCAGCCCCAGCACGGCGCCCCGATCGACTTCTCGCTCGACGAGTGCACGGTCCAGTCGACCGTGTGCGCGCTCGCGCTGATCACCAACACCGGCGGTGACCTGCTTGTCCGGCGCGAGGCGCGCTACCTCGTCCCGGAGCACGGGGTGAGCCCGCAGCGGACGGTCGACCGCGCCTACGGGTGGGGCATGAACTGGACCCCCGGCCGGAAGTAGCGGCCCCGGCCGGGGTCAGCCCTCGTCCGGCACGGCGTCCGGCCGGGCGTACGTACGGCCCTTCCAGGCCGCCCCGCGCCCCCGGTAGTGCTGCACCGCGGAATCGACCGTCATGAGGAGGTACAGGGAAGCGGTGAGCGGGAGCAGCGGAGCGAGCCACAGCGGCTGCCGGTAGTAGCGGAGCATCGGGACGTACGTCACCGTCATCACCGACCACGCCGCCGCTCCGGTGGCCACGGCGGCCGCGTTGCCCGCCGCCGCGCCCGACAGCACGGCCGCGGGCGGCACCAGATAGACCAGGACGAGCCCGGCGACCGTACCGAGCAGCAGCAGCGGGTTGTGCCGCAGCTGCGCGTAGGCGCTGCGCGAGACCATCCGCCACAGGTCGTGCAGCCGCGGATAGGGGCGCACGCTGTCCACCCGGTCGGCCAGGCCCAGCCAGATGTGACCGCCGTCCGCCTTCACCGCGCGCGCGAGTGCCACGTCGTCGATGACCGCGTGCCGGATGGCGTCCGGGATCCGTGCCCGCCCGGCCGTCTCCGCGCGCAGCAGGACGCAGCCGCCCGCCGCGGCCGCCGTGCGCGCCCCGCGCACACCGATCCGGCGGAACGGATACAGCTGCGCGAAGAAGTAGACGAACGCCGGCACCACCAGCCGCTCCCACAGGCTCTCCACCCGCAGCCGGGCCATCTGGGAGACGACGTCGAAGCCGCCGGTGCGCGCCGCCGCGACGAGCTCCCGCAGGCTGTCCGGCGCGTGCGCGATGTCCGCGTCCGTCAGCAGCAGATATTCGGGGTCGCGCGCGCGTGCCAGGGCGATGCCGTGGCGTACGGCCCAGAGCTTGCCCGTCCAGCCCGCGGGCGGCGCACCGGGGGAGTCCACGGTGAGCGGCAGTCCGCCGTGGCGCCGGGACAGCTCGCGGGCCAGTTCACCGGTGCCGTCCGTACTGCCGTCGTCGACGAGGAAGACCTCCGCCCGCCCCGGATAGTCCTGCGCCAGCAGCGACGGCAGGCTCGCGGGCAGGACGGCGGCCTCGTCCCGGGCCGGCACGACGACGCAGACCGAGGGCCACGTCCCGGGGTCCCGGCGCGGCGGCATCCGGACATCCGTGCGCCAGAAGAAGCCCTGACACAGCAGCAGCCACAGCCATGCGGCGAGGGACAGGGAGGCGGTCCACACGATGGCGCTCACGCGCGCAGTCTGCCCCACCGGGGCGGCCCTCAAGGGCACATCGTCTATCGTGGCCGGGTGAAGATCGCGCTCATGGACTCAGGGATCGGACTGCTTCCCGCCGCCGCCGCGGCACGCCGTCTGCGGCCGGACGCCGATCTCGTCCTGTCCTGGGACCCTGACGGCATGCCCTGGGGGCCGCGTACCCCTCAGGACATCACCGAACGCGCCCTGGCCGTCGCCACGGCCGCCGCCGCGCACCGTCCCGACGTCCTGATCGTCGCCTGCAACACCGCGTCCGTGCACTCCCTGCCCCAGCTGCGGGCTCGCCTGGAGCCCGGTATTCCCGTCATCGGCACGGTCCCGGCGATCAAGCCCGCCGCCGCGGGCGGCGGGCCCGTCGCGATCTGGGCGACGCCCGCCACCACCGGGAGCTCCTACCAGCGCGGGCTGATCGAGATGTTCGCGGCGGGCGTGGACGTCGCCGAGGTGCCCTGCCCGGGGCTCGCCGACGCCGTGCACCACGCCGACGACGCGGCGATCGAGGCAGCGGTCGCCGCGGCCGCGGCACGCACCCCCGACGACATCACGACCCTGGTCCTGGGCTGCACCAACTACGAACTCGTCGCCGACCGCATCCGTGCGGCCGTGCAGAAGCCGGGCCGCGCCCCGCTCATCCTGCACGGCACCGCCGGAGCGGTCGTGGCGCAGGCACTGCGCAGGATGGGCGAGCCGCCCGCTCCCGACGCGTCCGCCGACGGCTCCCTCACGGTGCTGCTCAGCGGCCGGGAGGCCGAGCTGCCCGACACCGCGCTGCGCTACGAGGAAGGCCGGCTGCTCGCGGCCGCCACTCCGGCCCGCTGAGCCGGGGCCGGCAGCGCCGCCCGTCACCGTGACCCTCCGCGACGCGGTACCCGCGCAGCGAAACCTGAGTAGTCTCATAGATATGAGGCACCACATCCACGACGAGAGCGCGCCCCACGCCGACGTGTGGACCGGACGCGCCACGAACCGTGTCCAGTGGCTGCTGGCGCTGGCCGGTGCGGCCTGCGTGGCGCTCGGCGTCGAGCTGGCCGTCGACTCCGCCTGGACGTCCGGCGTCGCCCCGCTGGTGATGTCCGTCGTCGGGTGCATCGCGGCAGGTCTGCTGGTTCTCTTCGGCACCCTCGCGTTCGTGCATGTCGGCCTGAAGGTCGACCAGGAGTGCCTCGAGGTGCGCTGCGGCCACGTCGGTGTGCCGCGCCGCCGCATCCCCCTCTCCCATGTGGCGGGCGCCGATTTCGATCCGAACGTCACCCCGCGCCACTGGGGTGGCTGGGGCTATCGCTGGCGGCCCGAGAAGGGCACCGCGGTCGTCGTGCGCCGGGGCGAGGGCATCGTGCTGCGGCTGTGGGACGGCCATACGTTCACGATCACGGTGGACAACGCGGAGTCGGCGGTGCGCGTCATCCGGGAACGGCTGCGCACGGTCACCCAGGGCACGGCTCACTGAGCCGGTCGCCTCAGCTCACGAAGCTGTCGCGTACGGGAGTTCTCCCGTCGCCCGCCGGTCCGTCGGGCGTGAGCGGCCGGGCCGTGGCCAGCCCGGCCAGCAGTCCGGCGCCCGCCGACACCGTGGTGAAGCTCAGCGCGTCGCCCACCGCGGCGATCGCGGCGAGCCCGGTCAGGGCCGCGCCCGCGGTGAGCGCGACCGGCGTGGAGCGGGGCGAGCGCCACAGGGCGTACAGGAACCAGCAGAACGCCGCGGCCAGGAGCAGTACGCCGACGAGCCCCTGCTCCGCGGCCTGCTGCAACGGCGCCGAGTGCGGCTTGCCGTCGGGCCACGGCGCCTGGGCCGCGGTGGAGCTCAGCTCGCCGAACCGGCCGGGGCCCACGCCCAGAGCCGGCTCCCGGTGGGCCAGGTGCAGTGCGTCCTGCCACAGCTGGATGCGGCGCGGGGTGAGCCGGCCCCCGAGGGACGTGGTGAGCCCGGCCGGCAGGACCTTCCCGGCCACCGCCCACACCGTCCCGGTGACCAGCGTCGCCGCCAGGGCAAGGCCCGCGACGGCGAGGCCGCGTGGGCGCATCCGGCCGGCGGCGAGCGAGCACAGCAGGACGGTGCCGCCGATGGCGCACCCGGTGGCCGATCCCATGACGGCCGCGGTCACCGCGATCCCGGCGGCCAGCAGCCGCAGGGCGAACCGCGGTGCCGGAGCGGACGTGGCCCAGGCCGCGCAGCAGGCGGCTCCGGCGGCCAGGGTGAACAGCGCGGCACAGGCGCCGGCGTGTCCGAGCGGAGTGGTGACCTGGGGCCCCGCGCCGAGATACGGCAGGGCCACCGCCAGCCCGAGCCCGGCCAGGGCCCCCGCGCAGGGTGCCGCGACCGGCAGCAGCGAGCCGGAGATCCGGCCCGAGGCGTATCCGGCGGCCACCGCGAGCACCGCGAGGAGGACACCCTCCGGGCGGCCGTCGTGCGCCGCCGCGCTGATCAGGGACCAGACGGCGCAGGCCCCGAGCACGATGACGCCCATCACGTCAGAAACGTTTCGTCTGTCGCTGTCCGGCTCCGCGCGCGCCGCGGACGCCGTCCGTGTGGATCCCACCCCGCCGCCCCCCGTACCCGGTCCCCCGACCTGTGGCAGCCCCCGCCGCCCACGCCCTGGCCGGCCGCATGACAGAAGCTGGGCACACCGTAACGGTTGATGACCGTTTTGTGGACGAGTTGCGCAGGAAAGGTGCGGTTCCTGACCGTAGGAGTGCTGTATGTAGCCCTCATGTCGCGCTCCGGACCGTCCTGCCAAGGCCGGCGTCGCCCGCCGTACACTCCCGGAGTGACCGTCACCGCAACTTCCGTGGACCAGTCCGACCAGCTGCAGCCGCGGACCCCGCCCACCGGGCTCGGCAACCGGCTGGCCCGGCTGATCCCGGCCGCCGCCGCCGCGCTCTGCGGAGTAGTGCTGTACTTCAGCTTTCCGCCGCGCACCGTGTGGTGGCTGGCGCTGCCCGCCTTCGCCGGCTTCGCCTGGGTCCTGCGCGACCGCAGCTGGAAGGCCGCGCTCGGCCTCGGCTACCTCTTCGGGCTGGGCTTCCTGCTGCCGCTGCTGGTGTGGACAGGCGTGGAGGTCGGCCCCGGCCCCTGGCTCGCACTGGTCGCCATCGAGGCGATCTTCGTCGCGCTGGTCGGCGTCGGCGTGGCCGCCGTCTCCAAGCTGCCCGCCTGGCCGGTCTGGGCGGCCGCCGTATGGATAGCGGGCGAGGCGGTACGCGCGCGCGTGCCCTTCCGCGGCTTCCCCTGGGGCAAGATCGCGTTCGGGCAGGCGGACGGCGTCTTCCTGCCGCTCGCCGCCGTGGGCGGCACCCCGGTGCTCGGTTTCGCGGTCGTGCTGTGCGGCTTCGGGCTGTACGAGGCCGGGCGCCTCGTCGTCGAGGGGCGCCGCACCCGGGCCGTGCGGCGCGGGGCCGCTGCCGCCGCCCTGCTGAGCGTCGCCGTTCCCGTCGCGGGAGCGGTCGCCGCCCGGCCGCTGGTGAGCGACAAGGCCGAGAACGGCACCGCGACCGTCGCCGTCATCCAGGGCAACGTGCCGCGCTCCGGCCTGGAGTTCAACGCCCAGCGGCGCGCCGTGCTCGACTACCACGCGCGCGAGACCAAGAAGCTGGCCGCCGACGTCAGGGCCGGCAAGGTGCCCAAGCCGGACTTCGTCCTGTGGCCGGAGAACTCCTCCGACATCGACCCCTTCGCCAACGCCGACGCGGCCATCGTCATCGACGAGGCGGCCCGGGCCGTCGGCGTGCCCATCTCGGTCGGCGGAGTCGTCGAGCGCGACGGCAAGCTGTACAACGAGCAGATCCTGTGGGACCCGGCCAAGGGCCCCACACAGACGTACGACAAGCGGCAGATCCAGCCGTTCGGCGAGTACCTCCCGCTGCGGTCCATGCTCGGGGCCATCAACAAGAACTGGACCACCATGGTCCGCCAGGACTTCAGCCGGGGCACCAAGCCCGGCGTGTTCGACCTCGACGGTGCCAAGGTCGGCCTCGTCACCTGCTACGAGGCCGCCTTCGACTGGGCCGTGCGGTCCGAGGTCACCGACGGCGCGCAGATGATCTCCGTGCCGAGCAACAACGCGACCTTCGACCGCAGCGAGATGACCTACCAGCAGCTCGCGATGTCCCGCATCCGCGCCGTCGAGCACAGCCGGACCGTGACCGTGCCGGTCACCAGCGGCGTCAGCGCGGTCATCATGCCCGACGGGAGGATCACCCAGAAGACCGGCATGTTCGTGCCCGCCTACCTGGTCCAGAAGGTGCCGCTGCGCACCTCCGAGACGCCCGCCACCCGGCTGGGCATCCTGCCCGAGATGGCCCTGGTGCTCGTCGCCGCGGGCGGACTCGGCTGGGCGATCGGGTCCGGCCTGCGCCGTAGGCGCGCTGCCGACGCGTAGCCGTACGCGGGTCGTGCGCCCTGCCGAGTTCACGGGAGTGGCCGAACCGGCCCGTTAGGGTCGGTCCATGGCAACTCCTGACTTCATCCGTACGATCCGCGCTTCCGCGGGACACCAGTTGCTGTGGCTCCCGGGAGTCACCGCCATCGTCTTCGACGACGAGGGCCGAGTGCTGCTGGGCCGCCGGTCCGACACCCGCAGATGGTCGGTGATCGGCGGCATCCCGGAGCCCGGTGAGCAGCCGGCGGTCTGCGCCGTACGGGAGGTCCACGAGGAGACCGCGGTGCACTGCGTGGTCGAGCGGGTGGTCCTCGTCCAGGCGCTGGACCCCGTCACCTACGAAAACGGCGACGTCTGCCAGTACATGGACATCACCTTCCGCTGCCGGGCCGTCGGCGGCCGGGCGCGGGTGAACGACGACGAGTCGCTCGAGGTGGGCTGGTTCGAGGTGGACGCCCTGCCCGAACTCAACGAGTTCGCGGTGTTCCGGATCAAGCAGGCCATGTCCGACGCACCCACCTGGTTCGACCCCATGGGATCCGACGCCACTACTCCCCGCTGAAGTATGTGTCCGGCCCATATGCGGTGGGGGCTGGACGCTGCCTAGGGTGGTCGGCATGACCTCGCCCAGCGTCCCGCCCGGCCCGCACGCCCTCTCCCTCGACCTCGGCGGCCGCACCGCCCTCGTCACCGGCGCCGCCGGCGGCATCGGCCGCGCCTGCGCGCTGCGGCTGGCGGCCGCCGGAGCCAAGGTGAGAGCCGTCGACCGGGACGCGGCGGGCCTGGACGCGCTGGCCGAGCGGGCCCGGGACCTGGCGGGCACCGTCGAGGCGCAGGTACTGGACCTCACCGATCTGGACGCCGCCGAACACGCCGCCGCCGGCACCGACGTGCTGGTCAACAACGCCGGGCTGCAACTGGTACGGCCCATCGAGGACTTCCCGCCCGATGTCTTCCACACCGTCCTGACCGTGATGCTGGAGGCGCCGTTCCGCCTCATCCGCGGCGCTCTGCCACACATGTACGGGCAGGGCTGGGGCCGGATCGTCAACGTGTCCTCCGTCCACGGCCTGCGCGCCTCCGCCTACAAGTCGGCGTATGTGGCCGCCAAACACGGCCTGGAAGGACTGTCCAAGACGGCCGCCCTGGAAGGCGCCCCCCACGGCGTCACCTCGAACTGCGTGAACCCCGCCTACGTGCGCACCCCACTGGTCGAGAAGCAGCTCGCCGACCAGGCGCAGGCGCACGGCGTTCCCGAAGAGCGCGTGTTGTCCGAAGTGCTCCTCCAGGACAGCGCCGTCAAGCGGCTCATCGAACCGGACGAGGTCGCCGAGGCCGTGGCGTACCTGTGCAGCCCGCAGGCGTCCTTCGTCACCGGCACCTCGCTGGTGCTCGACGGCGGCTGGACGGCCCACTGAACGGCCCGGCGTCCCCGGGCGGGGAAGTTTTCCACAGGCCTGACGGGACGGCCGGACGATACGGAATCCTGTGAGCATGTCCCGCGATCACGTGCAGTCCGCCGAGCGCCCCGCCACCGCCGCCGGGGCGCCGGCCGGTGCCGCCGCCCCGCCCGACGGCGGCACGGAGGCGCCCTTCCTCGAACTGCTGGCCCGCGGCGCCTCGGCGGACGCGTACGAGCAGCCCGTACTGCTCGCCCGCGCCGAAGGCCGTCCGGCCGACCGGATCGCCGCGCTGGAGGAGGCCAAGGCCCTCGCCCTGCGGGTCCGGGCGGAACTGGAAGGACGGCGCAGACGCGAGGCGGAGCTGTCCGCGCTCTTCGAGACCGCGCACGACCTGGCGGGCCTGAGGGACCTGGACGCCGTCCTCCGGGCGATCGTGCAGCGCGCCCGCTCACTGCTCGGCACGGACGTCGCCTACCTCAGCCTCAACGACCCGGCCAGGGGCGACACCTACATGCGCGTGACCGAGGGCTCGGTCGCGGCCCGCTTCCAGCAGCTGCGGCTGGGCATGGGGGAGGGCCTCGGCGGGCTCGTCGCCCAGACCGCCCGGCCGTACGTCACCGAGGACTACTTCCACGACGCGCGCTTCCAGCACACGCACACCATCGACGCGGGTGTGCGCGACGAGGGCCTGGTCTCCATCCTCGGGGTGCCGCTGATGCTCGGCCCGCACGTCATCGGCGTGCTGTTCGCCGCGGACCGGCGGGCGCGGGTCTTCGAGCGCGAGCAGATCGCCCTGCTCGGCTCCTTCGCCGCCCTCGCCGCCGCCGCGATCGACACCGCCAACCTGCTCACCGAGACCCGCGCGGCCCTCGCCGGACTGGAACGGGCCAACGAGATCATCCGGGACCGCAGCGCGGTCATCGAACGTGCCTCGGACGTCCACGACCGGCTCGCCGAACTCGTCCTGCGCGGCGGCGGGGTCCATGACGTGGCCGCCGCGGTCTCCGAGGTCCTGGACGGCAGGGTCGAGTTCGCCGATGCCCTCGCGGCACCGCCGCAGGCCCTGGAGGGCTCCCGCGCCGAAGGACACGCCGTCCGGCACGGCGACGACTGGATCGCCGCGGTCGCCGCCGGGGACGAACTCCTCGGCGCGCTCGTCCTGTACGGCCACCCCGGCCTCGACCCCGTCGACCAGCGCACCCTGGAACGTGCCGCCATGGTCACCTCCCTGCTGCTGCTCGCCCGCCGCTCCGCCGCCGAGGCCGAACAGCGCGTCCGCGGTGAACTCCTCGACGACCTCCTCGACGCCCGCGACCGCGATCCCCGCCTGCTGCGCGACCGCGCCTCCCGGCTGCACGCCGACCTCGACGCCACCCACGTCGTCCTGGCCGCCCGCCTCGACGGTCCGGCCGCCGACGCCGACCAGGAGGCCGACGCCCGACGCCGCCTGTGGGCCGCCGCGTCCCACCTCGCCGCGACCCGCCAGGGCCTCGCCGCCGCCCGCGACGGCGGGACCGTCCTGCTGCTGCCCCTCGCCCCCGGCGACACCGCCACGGACCTCGCCCGCCGCACCGCCCACCAGCTCGGCACGGCCGTCCACGAACCGGTCACCGTCGGCGCCTCAGCCCCCGCCGCCGACCTCGCCGCACACCCCGGCCAGGTGACCTCCGCCTATGCCGAGAGCCGCCGCTGCCTCGACGCACTGCGCCTCCTCGGCCGCCCGGGAGACGGCGCCGCCGCCGCGGACTTCGGCTTCCTCGGCCTGCTCCTCGCGGGCGAGCGGGACGTCACCGGCTTCGTCGAGCGCACCATCGGCCCGGTGGTGGCCTACGACGAGCGGCGCGGTACGGAGCTGCTGCGCACCCTCGACGCGTACTTCGCCTGCGGTATGAGCCCGGCGCGCACCAAGGACGAACTGCACGTCCACGTGAACACGGTCGCCCAGCGACTGGAGCGGGTCGGCCGCCTCCTCGGCGACGACTGGCAGGACCCCGCTCGGACCCTGGAGATACAACTGGCCCTGCGCCTGCACCGGTTCGCGGCACCGGCACGGCACTGACCCCCGTACGGAGGGCCGTACGGGGGCCGGTCGGGGCATGCCGGAAGCCGATCAGACGCTGCGCGCGCCGGCCGCCCGGCTCGTGACGGCCTCGGTGCCGACCGCGTCCGCGTCCCCCACCTCCGCGAGATCCCGGTGCCGCGTCTCCCTGGCCACGCCCACGGCGACCAGCGTCACCAGCGCCGCCGCGATCACGTACAACGCGATCGGGGTCGCACTGCCGTAGTCCGCCAGCAGGGCCGTGGCGATGAGCGGCGCGGCCGCACCGGCGGCGACGGAGGCGAACTGGGCGCCGATGGAGGCGCCGGAGTAGCGCATCCGGGTCGCGAACATCTCGGCGAAGAACGCGGCCTGGGGCGCGTACATCGCGCCGTGCAGCACCAGCCCGACGGTCACGGCGAGGACGAGGCTGCCGAACGTTCCCGTGTCGACGAGCGAGAAGAACGGGAACATCCACAGTCCGACCCCGGCCGCGCCCAGCAGATAGACCGGCCGGCGGCCGACGCGGTCGGACAGCGCGCCCCAGGCCGGGATGACGGCGAAGTGCACGGCGGAGCCGATGAGCACGGCGTTCAGCGCCGTCTGCTTGGAGACGCCGGCCGACGTGGTGGCGTAGACGAGGATGAACGCCGTGATCACGTAGTAGCTGATGTTCTCCGCCATGCGCGCGCCCATCGCCACGAGAATGTCGCGCCAGTGGTGCCGCAGCACGGACACCAGCGGCGGCTTGTCGGCATCGTCCCCGCGGGTGGCTTTGCGCGCCTCGGCCCGCTCCAGCGCCTCCCGGAAGACGGGCGACTCGTCGACGGACAGCCGGATCCACAACCCGACCACGACCAGTACCCCGGACAGCAGGAACGGGATCCGCCAGCCCCAGCTGCCGAAGGCGTCGTCCGACAGGAGGGCGGTGAGCAGCGACAGCACACCGGTCGCCAGCAACTGCCCGGCCGGCGCCCCCGTCTGCGGCCACGACGCCCAGAACCCGCGCCGCCGCGCGTCCCCGTGCTCGGACACCAGCAGCACGGCCCCGCCCCACTCACCACCGAGCGCGAACCCCTGCACCAGCCGCAGCGCCGTCAGCAGCACGGGCGCGGCGGCCCCGACACTCGCATGGGTCGGCAGCAATCCGATCGCGAACGTCGCCCCGCCCATCATCAGCAGGCTCAGCACCAGCAGCCTCTTGCGCCCCAGCCGGTCACCGTAGTGCCCGAACACCAGGGCCCCCAGCGGCCGGGCCGCGAACCCCACCGCGTACGTCAGGAACGACAGCAGCGTCCCGACGAGCGGATCGGAGTCCGGAAAGAACAGCTTGTTGAACACCAGCGCGGCGGCCGAGCCGTACAGAAAGAAGTCGTACCACTCGATGGTCGTGCCGATCAGGCTCGCGGCGACGATACGGGGGAGGCTCGCGGGGGGTGGGGGAGCGGTGGTTCCGGAGGCCATGTGCGCCACTTCCTCGTGTGCGGTGGGGACGGGTACGTGTCGGCACACGGTAGGAAGATGCAGGTCAGGGGCCCATGTGGTGGGGCACCATAGTTCGAGGGTTGTCTATGCGTGTGGCGCCCATGCCGACTCGGGAAGAGCGGCTCAGGGGCTCGCGAGTGATCGAAACCAGCGCCGTCCGGGACGCGTAGTTCAGGTTGATCAAGGTCACAACGGCCCCTTCTACTCCGTCGACACCAAGGGCCAGAAGCCGCAGTTCAGCTGGAACGAGGCCGACGTGCTGAACTGGAGCACCAAGAAGCCGTACGACTTCTGACGGTGACCGAAGAACTCGGCGCCGGGATCGTGAACGAGATCGTCGGCTCGGTCCGGGGCGGCTTCCTGGCCAACCGGTACGACCGCGTCCGCGTCTCCCGCTGGTCCTGCTCGCCGCAGCAGCACGACAAGACGCGTGACGGCTGCACCACGCACATGACCCACCAGGCGGAAAGGACTTGCCTGATCATGGATCTCGCCGTGCGCCGGAGCGAGTCGACGAGTGCGGCGTGGGAGCGGACAGTGTCCTTGCTGCCGGGCGTTGATGGGCGGGGGCGTCCGTGGTGGGATCACCGGCAGGTGATCAACGGCGTGCTGTGGCGGCTGCGGACCGGGGCACCCTGGCGGGACCTGTCCGAGCGCTGTGGTCCGTGGCAGACCCTCTAGGAACGCTTCGCTCGCTGGGAGGCAGACGGGGCCTGGGCGTAAGTGCTTGAGCGCGTCCAGGTGCGCGACGACGCGAGGGGCCCGGTGAAACGGACAGTGTCGGTGGGCTCCACCATCGCACGCGCCCACCGGCATGCCGTCGGGGCTCGTAAAGAGAGGGAGTCAGCGGGGGACGAACCGGAAGATGCGGCACGCGCGGCGGCCGGCCAAGCGCTCGGCCGGTCACGCCGCGGGTTGATCACCAAGCTTCACCTCGCCTGTGACAGCAGGGGCCCGCCCCTGGCTATTGCCGTGACACCGGCAACGTCTCCCGGAACGGGCGGACCAGAAGGCCAACCGCCTACCACGCGGACAGTCCGGCGGCAGACCGCCGACCTTCGACCGCGGCCTCTGCAAGGACCGCAACCGCCTCCAACAGTTCCGCGCGATCGCTGTGCCGCAGGTCGCACTACGGTGCGTCGTCGTACCGATGGTCGTGCCGATCAGACTGGCGGCGACGATACGGGGAGGCCTGCGGGGGACGCGGGAGCGGTGGTTCCGGAGGCCATGTGCGCCACTTCCTCGTGTGCGGTGGGCCGGGTGCGTGTCGGTACACGGTATGAAGGCGCACGTCAGGGCACATGTGGTGGGACAACACAGTTCAGGGGCGGCTGTGCGTGCGGCCGCCATGTGTCACTTCGCGGTGTGCCCGCGGACCGTGTCGCGGAAGGCGATCGGGGTCTGGCCGGTGCGGTGGTGGAAGTACTTGCTGAAGTGGGTCGCGCTGGCGAAGCCGAGACGGTCGGAGATGCGGGCGGCGCTCTGGTCGCTGTGGGCCAGGAGGCGCTTGGCCTCCAGGACGACGCGGCGGTCGATGAATTCCTTGGCACCGAGTCCGGCGGCGGCGAGCGTGGCGCGGGAGAGGGTGCGGGCCGCGTAGCCGAGCGTTTCGGCGTAGTCCTCCACCCGGCGGGTGCGCGCGAAGTCCCTTTCCACGGCATCGCGGAAGCGCAGGTAGGTGGCGCCGGGTCCGGGGGCGGGGCGGCCGGCGGGTGCGGTGAGGTGGGCCAGCCGCAGGACGAGGACCGCGAGCAGGTGGCGCAGGGCTGCGGTGTGGATCTCCAGGGGCAGGTGTCCGAGGGCGTGGAACTCGGTGGTGAGGTGATCGGCGGCCAGCCGCAGGGCCGCTTCGTCGTCGGGCAGGGGGCGGCGCAGGATCGGGGCGTGCGGGTCTTCGGTGCGGGCGCTGTGCGTGGTGGCCGGGTCGAGGAAGTCCTGGCGGAACAGGATCACGGTGCCGTCGGCGTCGGTGAGGTCGCCCCACTGGTGGACCTGCCCGGGGCGTACCCAGAGCCAGGAGCCGGGGTCGAGGGCGTAGGCGGTGAAGTCGACCGTGTGCCGCAGGGTCCCGCCGGTGAGGGCGATCAGGTGGTGGAAGTCCGGGCGCCGGGGGGCCACGAGCCGCTCCGCGGGGACCCGGTGGCGCAGGTCGGCGAGGGACAGCACCTCCACGCTGGCGGGGGTGCCGGCGGGCGCCGCAAAGGAGATCTCCGGGATGCCGCGATCGGCAACGTGTCGCTTTTTGACCATCGTGGGTCGCCAGCGTATCTGATTCGGCCAGTTCATCTCCCCTAGCGTGAAGGTGCCGGCCGCTCCCGGAGTCGAGCCGATGTCGGAAAGCAGTAAGCCACCTCGTGAGGAGAACCGTCATGAGCAACGCCAGGAACACCGTCCTGACCGCGGCCGCCGAGCTGTTCGGAAAGCAGGACCCGAGCGCGGTGGACCGCTGGGTCGCCGCCGACTACCGCCAGCACAGCGCCCTGGCCGCCGACGGCCCCGAGGCTCTGCGCCGACTGGTCGCCGGCCTGCCGGAGGGCTTCCGGTACGAGGGCGCCCGGGTGATCACCGACGGCGACCTGGTCGCCCTGCACGGCACCTACCACGGCTTCGGCCCCGACCCGCTGGTCGCCTTCGACATCTTCCGCGTCGACGCCGACGGCAAGCTCGCCGAGCACTGGGACGCACTGACCCCGCTGGTCGAGGACACCGCCTCCGGCCGCTCCCAGACCGACGGCCCCACCGAGCCGGCCGGCCTGGACGGGACCGAGGCCAACCGCGCCCTGGTGGGGGAGTTCGCCGAGAAGGTCCTCAAGGGCGCCGACTACTCGGTACTGGCCGACTACATCTCGACCGAGTCCTACCACCAGCACAACCCGGAAGCGGCCGACGGCCTCGACGGCTTCGGCGCCGCCGCCGCGAAGTGGGCCGAGCAAGGCAAGAACCTCGTCTACAAGACCGTCCACAAGGTCATCGCCGAGGGCGACTTCGTACTGCTCCAGTCCGAGGGCGAGTTCGGCGTCCCCGCCGCGTACTACGACCTCTTCCGCGTTGAGGACGGCAAGATCGTCGAGCACTGGGACATCGTCGCCCCCGTACCCGCAGAGCTCCCGCACTCCAACGGCCTGTTCTGACAGCGGACCGGCACCCACCTCAGCAACCCCGGATTACCGGCGCCAGACCCTACGGAGACACCATGAGCGACCCGGAGAAGAACAAGGCCACGGCCAAGGCGTTCTACCACCTGATGTTCAATCAGTGCCGCCCGGCAGAGGCCATCGACCGGTTCGCCGGTGACACCTACATCCAGCACAACCCGCACGTCGCCGACGGCAAGCAGGCGTTCATCGACTACTTCGAGCGCATGGCCGCCGAATACCCCGGCAAGCGCGTCGAATTCAAGCGCGCCTTCGCCGAAGGCGACCACGTCATCCTGCACTGCCATCAGATCTGGCCCGACGAGGAGTACGCGGGCATCGACGTCTTCCGCTTCGATGCGGGCGGCAAGATCGTCGAACACTGGGACGTCCTCCAGGTCGTCCCGCCCACCTCCAAGAACGACAACACCATGTTCTGAGCGATGCCGGGCTCGCATCACCCATAACCAGGGGACCTCACCCGCCCTGCTCCGTTAGCATGTTCGAATTCACGACGATCGCCCCCCATATCCGTCCTGCACTGAAAGGCATCGTGGGTGTTTTCGCGAGAAAACGGGATGATTGCGTCCGCCGTGTGGCGTCAGCCACGGGCGATGCTGTGTGCCACGGCGGGTGTAGCCGTCCTCGGATTCCTCATCGCGCTGGAGGTGGCCGCACGCCGCTACGGCTTACCGGGGCCGATCGCCAGCCAGGCGAGAGAGGTTATATTCCTCCCCAAATCGGGCTTTCTGTTGTACGCCAGTATGGCGTTGATGATGGTGGTGCTCACCCGGCGGGAGCGATTCATCGCGGCTGGTGCCGCGGTCGGCATCGACATCGTGTTCTTGCTGGTGCGGTGGGCGGTCGGCGCCAAGCTGACCGGAGGCCACCCCTTCGGCAACGGCGCGCTGTGGGTGATCCTGGGCTATGCGGTCATCGCTGTCACGCGCCGCACCGGCCAGGAACGGATACTGCTGCTGAAGGGCGTGGGTCTGGCCCTGTTGCTGGTGGCCGGCCGTAAGACCGGCGACACCTGGCTGCTCATCACCTCCAAGACCCGCCCCGCGGTGCTCGACCAGTACGTGGCGACGGCCGATCACGCGCTGGGCGATCCGTCGTGGGTGGTGGGCCGGCTTGTCAGGGCAAGCGGTCCGGTCGGCGCCCATCTCCTCGACTACGTCTACACGCAGCTGCCGGTGGCCGCGGTCGTCGTCGCCATGTACCAGTTGCGCAACGTGGCGGCCGAGCGCCGCTTTCCGCGCCATCATCTGGTACGCACCTTTCTGGCGATCGGCCTCCTCGGGCCGGCCGTCTACATGATCTTCCCGGTGGTCGGACCGGTCTTCGCCTACGGCGCCGACGGCGGGCACTGGGCGGTGGCCAACCTGTGGCCCGACACGCCGCCGCCGGTCAACACCCCGCACCCGATGTCATTCGACGAGATCACACCGCGCAACTGCATGCCCAGCCTGCACACGGCGTGGGCCACCGCGATCTTCATCCACTCCCGCAGGGGTCCGCGCGTTCTGCGCTTCGCGGGCGCGCTCTGGCTGGTCGCCACGCTCTGCGCGACGCTGGGCTTCGGCCTCCACTACGGCGCGGATCTCGTGGCCGGCGCGGTGTTCACGCTCACGATCGAGGCAGCTCTGCGCTCGCACGAACGGGGCTGGGACCGTTCGGGAATCCAGCTGGTCGCCCATGGTACGACGGTGTTCGCCGCACTCCTGGTGTCGTACCGCTTTCTGCCGACGGAGATGGCGGGACATCCATGGGTGTCCGGCCCCCTTCTCATTCTGGCTATGAGCTCAGTGGTCCACGGCTACATACGTGCCACCAGACAATGGGAACCGACGGCCGCACCGGCGGGGCGATCGGAGCCGACACCGCAACGCGAACTGGTGTGAACGAGGTGCATCGGTTGGAGGTGCTCGTCCGTCAGGGCAAGGGCCGAGTGAGGTTCTCGGGCCGCAGGATCGCGTCCAGTTGGTCGATGGTGAGCAAACCGGCTTCGGCGGCGAGATCCTTGATGGTGCGGCCGGTGGTGAGGGCCTGGCGGGCGAGGGCGGTGCCGGCGGCGTAGCCGATGTGCGGGGCGAGCGTGGTCACCAGGCCGACGGAGCGGTTGACCGTGTCCCGGAGGTGTTCGCGGTTGGCGGTGATGCCGGGGACGCAGCGGGTGGCCAGTGTGCCGCAGGCCGCGCGCAAATGGGTCAGGGAGCGCAGCAGGCTGTAGGCGATGACAGGTTCGAAGGCGTTGAGCTGCAGCTGTCCGGCTTCGGCGGCCATGGTGACGGTCAGGTCGTTGCCGATGACCTCGAAGGCGACCTGGTTGACGACTTCGGGGATCACCGGGTTGACCTTGCCGGGCATGATCGACGAACCCGCCTGCACCGGGGGCAGATTGATCTCGCTCAGTCCGGCGGTGGGGCCGGACGAGGCCAGGCGGAGGTCGTTGCATGTCTTGGAGAGTTTGACGGCGACGCGCTTGAGGACACCGGAGAGCTGGACGAAGGCGCCGCAGTCCTGGGTGGCCTCGATGAAGTCGCCCGCGGGCCGGACGCGTTCGCCGCTGATCTGCGCGAGGTACGCGCAGGCGAGTTCGGCGTAGCGGGGATGGCCGTTGATGCCGGTGCCGATCGCGGTGCCGCCGAGGTTGGACTCCAGCAGCAGGGCGGCGGCCTCGTCCAGGCGTTGTCGGTCTTCCTCGATCATGACGGCGTAGGTGGTGAACTCCTGGGCCAGCGTCATGGGGACGGCGTCCTGGAGTTGGGTGCGGCCCATCTTGAGGACGTCGGTGAATTCCCCCGCCTTCGCGCCGAAGGCATCGGCCAGCACATTCATGGAGCCGTCGAGCCCGCGCAGTGAGGTGACCAGGGCCAGCCGGACGGCGGTGGGATAGACGTCGTTGGTGCTCTGGCCGAGGTTGACGTGGTCGAGTGGGTGGATCACGTCGTAGCAGCCACGCGGATGGCCCAGGATCTCCAGGGCCCGGTTGGCGATGACCTCGTTGGCGTTCATGTTCGTCGAGGTGCCGGCCCCGCCCTGGACGGGGTCGACGACGAATTGGCCGGTCAGCCCTCCGGCGCGGATCTCCTGGCATGCGACGGTGATCACTTCGGCGATGTCCGGCGGCAGCAGGCCCAGGTCGCGGTTGGCCTGCGCGGCCGCCTGCTTCACCGCGGCCAGCGACGTGATCAGGTCGGGGAACCGGGCGATGGTCGATCCGGTGATCGCGAAGTTCTCCACGGCCCGCACGGTGTGCACGCCGTAGTAGGCGTCGGCGGGGACCTCCTTGTCTCCCACCAGGTCGTGCTCCATGCGTGTGGCCTGCGTCATCTGATGCTCCTTGTCATTACCGACGGACGTGAGCCGGGTGCCGGTGCGTGCCCCCTTGACAGGCGACCGCTCCAGGGCCCAGTGTTACCGCCCAACATGCAGAACGCAATATATTGCACATGGCAGGAGCATCCATGAACACTGCACCCACCGGCCTCACCAGCGCAGACACCCCACCGAGCCGTCGGCCTTCAGGGTTCTGGCGGCGTTGTCTGAAGATGCCGATCGGCATCCAGTCGGTCATCGCCGTCGGCCTCGGAGCCCTCGTCGGATCCCTCGCCCCGGCCGCGGGCGAGCAGATGAAGATCCTCGGGGATGTGTTCCTGAACCTCGTGCAGGTCGTCGTCCTGCCCCTGGTCTTCCCGCTGATCGTGCTGGGCATCGCCCGCATGGAGTCGGTCAAGAAGGTCGGCCGGATCGCCGGCAAGGCCATCCTCTACTTCGAGCTCGTCACCACCGTCATCCTGCTGATCGCGGTGGGTCTGGCCAAGCTCACGGGCATCGGCAAGGGCGCCCCCGTCCGTGGGGCCGACGCCAAGGGCCTGGACGGCCTGAGCCAGGGCATCGACTTCCACGAGCTGGTCCTGCACGCCGTGCCGAAGAACATCTTCGCCGCGTTCGGCGAGGGCAACCTGCTCGGCGCGATCGTCTTCGCCCTCCTCGTAGGTGTCGCCATGGCCGCGATCGGGGAGAAGGCCCAGCCCTTCGCCTCGGTGCTGGAGTCCGTCGCCGCGGTGATGTTCAAGGTCGTCGGCTACGTCATCCGGGTCGCACCGCTGGGCGTGCTCGGCTTCATCTCCTACGACGTCGCCCACTACGGCTTCGGCAACCTGCGCAGCCTGCTCGGCTTCGTCGCCGTCGTCTACGCGGGCCTGGCCATCGTCGTCGGCGTGCTCTTCCCGCTCATCGCCACGATCTACCGCATCCGCTACGTCGAGTTGCTGAAGTCGATCGCGGGGCTCGCCGGGATCGCCTTCGTCACCCGCAGCTCAGAGTCGGTGCTGGCCCCGCTGATGGGCAGGCTCGAGGCGTTCGGTGTCAGCCGCTCGACGACCTCGTTCGTCGTCCCGCTCGGCTACTCCTTCAACACCGACGGCTCCGTCCTCTACCAGGCCGCCGCCCTGGTCTTCCTCGCCAACGCCTATGGCGCCGACACGTCCCTGCCCGCCCTGCTGCTCATGGTCGGCGTGCTGGTGATCCTCTCCAAGGGCATGGCCGGTGTCGCCTCCGCCTCCCTCGTCGTCCTCATCGCCGCCGGCAATTCCATGGGCCTGCCCGCCGAGGGAATCGCTCTGCTCCTCGGCGTGGACTTCATCGTCGACATGGCCCGCACCGGTGTGAACGTCATCGGCAACTCGCTGGCCGCCGCCGTCGTCGACAGCTCGGAGAACCGGCGTGAGGCCAAGCGCGGCAGCCGCGACACCGTCCACACACCGACCGCGCCCAAGGCCACGGCCCTGCAGAAGGAGACCGCACGGTGAGCACCCCCGCCCCCACCACCGAGGTCATCGGCATCCTGGGCGGGATGGGCCCGGCGGCCACCGCCGACTTCTACGCCAAGCTCGTGGCGACCACCCCCGGCTCCAGCGACCAGGACCACCTCCGGACGGTCATCTGGTCCGACCCCACCATCCCCGACCGCACCGAGGCCCTGCTGGGCGACGGACCCGACCCCACCCCCTGGCTCGTCGACGGCAGCCGCGTCCTGCGCGAGGCCGGCGCCACCCTCATCGCGATTCCCTGCAACACCGCACATGCCTTCGTGCCGCGCATCGCCGGCCACGTCGGTCTGCCCATCGTCCACATGATCGGCGAAGTCGCCCGGCACCTGACCACGCTGAGCCCGCGCATCCACACCGCCGGACTGCTGGCCACCACCGGCACCGTCCGTGCCGGCCTGTACCAGGAGTGGCTGGACCGCTCCGGGATCCGCCTCGTACTGCCTGACACCACCAGCCAGGACCAGGAGGTCATGCCGGCCATCCGCGCGGTGAAGGCCGGCATCCGCGACGACACGTCGAGCGCGCTCCTGGCCCGCGCCGCGGAGCGCCTGACCGGACAAGGCGCGCAGGCGGTCATCGCGGGCTGCACCGAGATCCCCCTCGGACTGCCCGGCGATGCCGTGGACGTCCCCCTGATCGACCCCGCGCTCATCCTCGCCCAGGCCCTGGTTCGCCGGGTCAGAGCCCGGAATGCAGCCGACTAGGCAGAGGAGAGCGATGTATTGTACGCAATATGTCACTCGACCGCCCTGTTTCCCGTCGACTCCTCAGTGACGAGGTCTTCGACCGCCTGCGCGACTCCATCGTGCGCGGCGAACTCGTCCCCGGCGAGAAGGTCAAGGACGGCGAACTCGCCGAGCGCCTCGGCCTCAGCCGCACCCCGGTGCGCGAGGCGCTCGCCCGGCTCGCCGACATCGGCCTGGTCGAAGCCAAACCCGGCGTCTACACCCGCGTCACGACGCTCAACCGCCGTGACGTCGAGAAGACCCTCGCCGTCCTGCGCTCCCTCGACCAGCTCGCCGTCGAGACGGCCGTCCCGGTCATGACCGAGCAGGACCTGCGGCGCATGCGCGAGGCCAACCGCGACTTCGAACGGGCCGTCGCCGCCAACGACACCACCGCCGCGCTCGCCGCCGACGACCATTTCCACGCCGTCCCCATCACGGCCGCGGACAATCCCGTGCTCAGCCGGATCGTGGAGCAGCTCCACCCCCAGATCCACCGCATCCTCTACCGCAAGTTCTCCACCTTGCTCGGCGGCCGCAACACCATCGAACACCACGACCAGCTCATCGACGTATGCGCCGGCGGCGACGCCCGCGCCGCCGCCGAACTCTCCGGACACCACTGGTCCGAACTCGGCGGACATATCAACCAGCTCTTCGACACCAACCAGTTCGCCGAGGCAGCCACCGGTCAGGACGCCGGCCCCTGTCGGTGAGAGCCGTCCGGGGTGAGCCGCGTCGCATCGGCGCGGACGGGCTTGCTGTGCAACGAGTTGCATAGCAAGATCGGCGTCGTGGCGCTCGAACACGCGATTTTGGTGTCGCTTCTGGAGAAGCCGGGATCAGGCTATGAGCTGGCCCGGCGCTTCGAGCGGTCCATCGGCTACTTCTGGACCGCGAGACACCAGCAGATCTACCGCGTGCTCAAGCGCATGGAGGACGACGGCTGGGTCGACGTCCGGGACGTCCCGCAGCAGGGCCGGCCGGACAAGAAGGAGTACAGCGTCGCCGACCTCGGCCGGGCCGCGCTGTCCTCCTGGTTGCGCGATCCGATCGAACCGGAGAGCGTCCGCCACGACCTGGCCGTGAAGATCCGGGGCGCCGCCTTCGACGACCCGGCCGCACTGATCCACGAGGTGGAACGGCACCGGCAGGCGCACCGTGACCGGCTGGCGCACTATCTCGCAGGAGAGGCAAGGGACTTCACGGGGCCCGAGGCGAGCGCGGCCGGTCCGCAGGTGCCGCTCGACGCGGAGCGGGAACTCCAGCACGTCGTACTGCGCGGCGGCATCGCGTACGAGCGGATGATGATCGACTGGCTGGACGACGTGCTCGCCACGCTGGCCCGGTTCGGTCCGGGCCGCTGATCGCCGCCGCACCCTTGGCCGGTCCTCCCGGCTCCCACCCGCCCACCAGCCGAAAGGCGTCATCACCATGGCTGACCAGCTGCTGTTCAACCCGCGGACGTACGACCCCGCACACTTCGACCCCGAGACGCGCCGCCTGCTGCGTGCCACCGTCGACTGGTTCGAGGAGCGTGGGAAGGGGCGGCTGATCGAGGACTACAGGACCCGCGCGTGGCTTGCCGACTTCCTCGCCTTCGCAGCGAAGGAGAACCTGTTCGCCACCTTCCTGACGCCGTCGTCCGCCGCGGGGGAGGGGGAGCCGGACAAGCGGTGGGACACGGCCCGGATCGCCGCGCTCAACGAAATCCTGGGCTTCTACGGCCTGGACTACTGGTACGCCTGGCAGGTCACGATCCTCGGCCTCGGACCGGTCTGGCAGAGCGACAACGCCGCCGCCCGCACCCGCGCCGCGGAACTCCTCTCCCAGGGAGAGGTGTTCGCGTTCGGCCTGTCCGAGAAGGCCCACGGCGCCGACATCTACTCCACCGACATGCTGCTCGAGCCCGACGGCGACGGCGGCTTCCGGGCCACCGGCTCCAAGTACTACATCGGCAACGGCAACGCCGCCGGACTCGTCTCCGTCTTCGGCCGCCGCAGCGACGTCGAGGGGCCCGACGGCTACGTGTTCTTCGCCGCCGACAGCCGGCACCCGGCCTACCACCTGGTCAAGAACGTCGTCGACTCCTCGAAGTTCGTCAGCGAGTTCCGCCTGGAGGACTATCCCGTAGCGGCCGGGGACATCCTGCACACAGGCCGCGCGGCCTTCGACGCCGCCCTCAACACCGTCAACGTCGGCAAGTTCAACCTGTGCACCGCCTCGATCGGCATCTGCGAGCACGCGATGTACGAGGCCGTCACCCACGCCCACAACCGCGTCCTCTACGGCCGCCCCGTCACCGGTTTCCCGCACGTGCGGCGCGAGCTGACCGACGCGTACGTCAGGCTCGTCGGCATGAAGCTCTTCAGCGACCGCGCTGTCGACTACTTCCGCTCCGCCGGCCCGGACGACCGACGCTATCTGCTGTTCAACCCGATGACGAAGATGAAGGTGACCACGGAGGGTGAGAAGGTCATCGACCTGATGTGGGACGTCATCGCGGCCAAGGGCTTCGAGAAGGACAACTACTTCGGCCAGGCCGCCGTGGAGATCCGCGGTCTGCCGAAGCTCGAGGGCACGGTCCACGTCAACCTGGCGCTGATCCTGAAGTTCATGCGCAGCCACCTCCTCGACCCGGTCGACTACCCCGGCGTGCCGACCCGCCTCGACGCGGCCGACGACGACTTCCTGTTCCGGCAGGGACCGGCCCGCGGCCTCGGCTCGGTACGCTTCCACGACTGGCGGCCCGCCTTCGACGCGTACGCGCACCTGCCCAACGTGTCCCGCTTGCGTGAACAGGCCGACGCACTCTGCGAGTTCGTCGCCACGGCTGCCCCCGACGCGGAGCAGAGCCGCGACCTCGACCTCGTCCTCGCGGTCGGTCAGCTCTTCGCCCTCGTCGTACACGGGCAGCTCGTCCTGGAGCAGGCCGCCCTGACCGGACTCGACGAGGACGTGCTCGACGAGCTCTTCGCCGTCCTCATACGCGACTTCTGCGCGCACGCCGTCGAGCTGCACGGCAAGGACTCGGCGACCGAAGAGCAGCAGACCTGGGCCCTGGGTGCGCTCCGGCGGCCGGTCGTCGACGAGGCGCGCACGGAGCGGGTCTGGCAGCGGGTCGAGGCGTTGTCCGGCGCGTACGAGATGGCTCCGTAGGCGCGCCTGTGCGTCACCGGTGGCCGGGCCGCGTGGGGCCGGCCACCGGTGGGCAACCGATGGTCATCACAGCTCAGGGACAGGCCTTGAGGAATTCGATGAGGGCCGCGTTCACTTCGTGCGGGCGTTCCTGCTGGGTCCAGTGTCCGCAGCCCGCCAGTTCGAGCGGCCCGCGCCGGAGGCTGGGCATCAGTTCGGGGAGTTTCTCGATGAGTTCGGGTGTGCCGGGGAAGGCGGGGACGGGGTCGCGGTCGCCGTAGATGTACAGGGCGGGGCGGGTGATGACCGCGCCGTGCCACGGAGCGGTGAGTTCCCAGTTGCGGTCGAGGTTGCGGTACCAGTTGAGGGCCCCGGTGAAGCCCTGGGAGAAGCTTTCGGTGAGTGCGTCGAGGTCGTCCTCGGTGAGCCACTCCGGCAGTACCCCGGGGTCCGGCATGCTCGCGAGCCAGCCCTGCCCGGGGTGGACCAGGGGCTGCTTGACCTCGCCGGAGCGGGCCGCGTCGCCGGAGGCCGAGAAGAGGAACTTACGCAGCGCGGTGCGGGTGTCCGCGGCGAACTCGGCGTCGGCGACGCCGGGGCGGTTGAAGTAGTTCCAGTAGAACCGGCCGCCGAACCTCTCCTCCATGGCGGCCAGCGGAGCCCGTGTCCCCCGGAACGGGGGCGGCACGCTCAGGCCGGCCACCCCGAGCACCATGTCCGGCCGCAGCAGCGCGGTGTGCCAGGCGACCGGCGCGCCCCAGTCGTGCCCGACGACGTACGCCTTCTCCTCGCCCAGGGCCTGGACCAGCCCGACGACGTCGCCCACCAGGTGGAGGATGGTGTACGCGTCGACATCGCCGGGGTGATCGCTGCGTCCGTACCCCCGTTGATCCGGGGCTACCACGCGGAAGCCCGCGTCGGCGAGAGGGCCGAACTGGTGCTGCCAGGAGTGCCATGACTCGGGGAAGCCGTGCAGGAGCACCACCAGCGGGCCGTCGCCCTGCTCGGCGATGTGCAGCCGAACGCCGTTCACGTCCACCATTCGATGCTCAACCATGCTCACGAGCCTACGTGCCTCGCCCTGCGGTCGCCGGGAGGCGGTCCGGCCGCTGGCTGTCCGAACGAGCTGGTGCTGTGACCGCGAAAGTTCACCGGGTTCGCTGGCCGCTGCGACCGCTGGACTGGTTGGATTACGGCAGACAATGAGGTGTTCGGTCCGGGGCGTGCAAGGTTCCCCCGCGATCCTGCGTCGGGAGGGCACATGCAGCGCGGCGAGGTCTGGTTGGCGGACTTTGACGAGCGGCGGCCGGTAGTACTGCTGTCAGGAGACGAAGCGTCCGGGTTCCGAGCGATCCAGGTCGTCGCTCCTGCGGGGACCGAGATCAGCGGTGTGGCCGTCGAGGTGGCAGTGGGGGCGCCCGAGGGGCTGCCTCTCGAGGGCGTCCTTCGAGTGGCGCTGCCACGTCCCGGTCTTGTCCCGTGCACTTGGCTGGTCACGCTGGCCCAGGAAGATCTGACCGAGCAGGTGGGAGTCTTGTCGTCGGCGAAGCTCGGCGAGATCGAGGATGCCCTCCGTGCCGGTGGACTCGAGCAGGCGGCGCACTAGGCGAATCCGCCGTTGCTCTTGAGAAGTTGTCCGTTGATCCACTGACCCTCCGGTGAGCAGAGGAAGTCGACGAGGTGGGCGGTGTCCTGCGGGGTGCCGAGACGGCCCAGCGGCGTCTGGCGCAGCAGGAACGCGCGCCCTTCGTCCGTCATCCAACCGGTGTCCACCGGCCCCGGGTTGATGACGTTGGCGGTGATGCCGAGGTGAGCGAGTTCGTGCGCGGCGGCCAGGGTGATGCGGTCCAGTGCGCCCTTGCTCGCGCCATAGGGAAGATTGCCGACGGTGTGGTCGCTGGTGAGCGCGATGATCCGGCCGCTGCCCGGGGCGGCGGCGAAGCGACGGCCGTACTCGCGGATCAGCAGCCAGGTGGCGCGGGCATTGACCGCGAAGTGCCGGTCGAAGCTCTCGACAGTGGTGTCGAGCAGACCTGAGTCGACCGACTCGCAGTGGCACATCACCAGGGCGGTGACGCTGCCCAGACTGCGTTCGACCTCGTCGAAGACACGGGCCGGAGTGTCCGGGTCGGCAAGGTCCGCCTCGACGGCCGTGGTGGCGGCACCGTGTTCGGTGAGGGCGTCGGTGATCGCCCTGGTCGCGCCGGGCTCGCGGCCCCAGGTCATGCGCTCGTCGTATGGGGTCCAGTAGGTGAAGGCGACGTCCCAGCCGGCGGCGGACAACCGGCGGGCGATACCCGCGCCGATGCCGACGGTGCGCCCCACCCCGGTGATGAGGGCGACCGGGCGCGCCGAGGGGTGGGCCTGACGGGGAGCGGGGTGTCCTTGGGGATTGTTCGTTGTCACGGTCCGAGATCGTCCATGATGAGAACCGGCGGAGCAACCGCCTTTTCGGCAGCCGGAGTCCGGGGCGGCGGTGCCGTTCTGGCTCCGTGAGTGTCCTCAGGCCGGGTACGCGTGTGTCTGGGTCGCCTTGACCGTCGCCCAGACCGTGGCTCCTGGGCGGAGGTCGAGTTCGGCGGCGGCGACCGTGGTGAGGTCGGCGACCAGGGACAGGTCGCCGGTCAGCGCGGCGCGGATCTGGTCGCCGTGGGTCTCCAGTCCGGTGACCTCGCAGCGCCAGAGATTGCGGGCGCTGGAGCCGGTGGGGCGGTCGCGGTGGAGGGTGACCGCGCTGGGCGGGAAGGCGACGAAGACCGGGCCGGTGAGATCTTCCGTGCCGGTGATCCCGGCGCCGCCGTCGATGCGGACCGTGTGCCCTTCGGCCTGGCCCCGGTAGAGGTTGAGGCCCACCAGGTGGGCGATGTAGTCGGTGCGCGGGCGGCGTCCGATGTCTGAGGGCGTGCCCTGCTGGACGATACGGCCGTCCTCTATGACGACGAGGTGGTCGGCAAGGACCATGGCGTCCAGCGGGTCGTGTGTGACGAGCACGGCCACGGCCTCGAACTCGGCCAGATGGCGGCGGAGTTGGGCGCGGACGTCGAGACGGGTGCGGGCGTCGAGCGCGGCGAGGGGCTCGTCCAGGAGCAGCAGGCGCGGGCGGGTGGCCAGGGCGCGGGCGAGGGCGACGCGCTGGGCCTGGCCGCCGGAGAGGCGGCGGGGCCTGGCGCCGGCGTGGGCGGCGAGGCCCATGCGGTCCAGCCACTCGGCGGCCTGGGTACGGGCCTCCGCCTTGGTGGCGCCGTGGCAGCGCGGGCCGAACGCGACGTTGTCCAGGGCGGTGAGGTGCGGGAAGAGCAGGTAGTCCTGGAAGACGACGCCGACCCGGCGGGACTCCGGGGGAGTACGGTCCAGCTCCGCGCCGTCGAGCCGCAGATGGCCGCCCGTGAGCGGGACGAGACCGGCGAGCGCCCGCAGGGCGGTCGTCTTTCCCGCGCCGTTGGGCCCGAGGAGCGCGACGACGTCACCCGGCGCCGCGGTCAGTGCCACGTCGAGGCGGAAGGAGCCGCGCGCGACCACCAGCCGGGCGTCGAGCCCCTCACCGGCCGGGGCGTGGGCGGCGGCGTCCCGCATGGGCTTCGTGGTCTTCTCCGTGCCGGTCATGAGGCGGTCATCCAGCGGTCGCGCAGGCCGGCCAGCACCGCGATGGACACGGTCAGCAGGACCAGGCTGAGGGCGATGGCCGTCTCCGGGTCGTTCTGGAGGGCGAGGTAGACGGCGAGGGGCATCGTCTGCGTACGGCCGGGGAAGTTGCCGGCGAAGGTGATCGTCGCGCCGAACTCGCCGAGCGCGCGGGCCCAGGCCAGAACGGCACCGGCGGCCACGCCGGGGGCGATGAGCGGCAGCGTGACCCGGCGGAACGCGGTGAACCGGGAGGCGCCCAGGGTGGTCGCGGCCTCCTCGTAGCGCGGGTCGGCCGCCCGCAGCGTGCCCTCCACACTGATGACGAGGAACGGCATCGCCACGAACGCCTCGGCCACCACGACCCCGGCCGTGGTGAACGGCAGCGTGACCCCGAACCAGGCGTCCAGCCACTGCCCCACGACCCCGTTGCGGCCGAGCGCCATCAGCAGCGCCACACCGCCGACCACCGGCGGCAGCACGAGCGGCAGGGTGACCAACGCCCGGACGAGCCCGCGTCCCGGGAACTCGACCCGTGCCAGCAGCCAGGCCAGCGGCACCCCGAGCACCAGACTCACCGCGGTCGCGGCCGTCGCGCACACCAGGGACAGCCGCAGCGCCTGCCACACCTCGGCGCTGGTCAGCAGGTCGGGCATGCTCCGCCAGGGAGCCCGGAGCAGCAGGGCGACGAGCGGGAGGACCAGGAACGCCAGGCCGATCAGCGCGGGCAGCAGGAGGGGCAGCGGGGCGCCCCCGCGGACGCGCCGCTGCCGCGGGCCACCGGTGAGGGTGTCCGCGGCGTCGGCGTGGTCCGTGGAAGGAGAGGTCACGGCTTGAGGAACCCGGCTTCGGTCAGGACCTTCTGGCCCTCGGCGGACTGCACCAGGGCCATGAACGCCTTGGCGGTGCCGGCGTTCTTCGAGTCCTTGAGCAGGGTGATCGGGTAGTCGTTGACGGCCTTGGCCGATTCGGGGAACTCCACGCCCTCCACCTTGTCACCCGCGGCCTTCACATCGGTCTTGTAGACGACCGCGGCGTCCGCTTCCTTCAGCACCACCTTGTTCAGGGCGGCCTTGACGTCCTGCTCGTAGGAGACCGGGGTGAGCTTGAGCTTGCTGGCCTCCAGGGCCTTCTGGGCGGCGGCACCGCACGGCACCGTCTTGTCGCACAGTACGGCCTTCAGGCCGGACTTGGTGAGGTCCTTCAGGGAGGCGACCTTGTCGGGGTTGCCCGGCAGGGTGGCGATCTCCAGCTGGTTGCGCACGAAGGTGGCGGGCGTGCCGGCCGCGTCACCCTTGTCCGTGACGATCTTCATCGTCTTCGGGCTCGCCGAGGCGAACACATCGGCCGGGGCGCCAGCGGTGATCTGGGCGGCGAGGGTGTCGCTGCCGCCGAAGCTGAAGGTGACCTTCGTGCCCGGGTGCTCCTTCTCGAACTCCTTGCCCAGCGTCGTGAAGCTCTCCTTCAGCGAGGCCGCGGCGAACACGGTCACCGTGCCGGACAGCTTGTCGGACGAGGACGCCGAAGCGGAGGAGTCCGACTTCGTGGAGGAGTCCGAGTCGGACGACGAGCAGGCGCTCAGCGCCAGCAGGGCGGCGGCGCCTGCGCCGGTCGCCTGAAGCATGCGGCGGGTCCGGCGCGCGGAACGGGTCATCACGGGTCCACTCCCTCAAGGTCCTGACGGACTCATCTACGGTCTTTCGACGACCACGTCGGTCGACTTGGTCACGGCAACCGCCGCAACACCGCTCACGTCTCGCGGGCGTGACCCGGGAGGGCCGGCCCGGGGACGATCCGGCGGAATGCGTCGATCATAGCGCCGCAGCTGCGGGCTGATAGGGCCCTGTTCCATGGCATCAGCAGGGCCAATGGTCCCTGGTGCTGGTATATGCGTTTGTGTGGCAGGCGTGTGCGGGTACGGTCATGCGGGAGGTGGTAGCCCGTGAGCCAGTCCCTCGCAGCGGCCGGTACGGCCGCCGGCCCGATGGCGGAACTCGCCCTCACCGGTGATCTGGACCGCCCGGCCCGGCTGACCGTCCCCGACCTCCTCGCCTGGCCCCAGCACCGGGCAGAGGTCGCGTTCGAGTGCGCCACCAGCGGCGTCCAGCACCACCGCTTCACCGGACCACTCCTGCACGACGTCCTCATGGACGCGGGCCCCGTCTTCGACCCCGCCCGCCGCAAGGACCGCCTGCGCTTCCTGATCGCCGTACGCGGCGCGGACGGCCACCACGCCCTGCTGTCCTGGGCGGAGATCGACCCCGACTTCGGCCGGGCCCCGGTCCTGCTCGCGGTCACGCTCGACGGCACCCCGCTCGACCGCGCCGGTTCCCAGCTGGTGCTGCCCCAGGACCGCTGCGGCGCCCGCTACATCAGCGGGATCGAGGCGATACGCGTGGACGGCGGATACGCCGCGTGGGCCTGACCGCGATGCCCAGCCGGGTACGCCGCGAAGACCGGAGTGGACCTGTGGATGTCCGTATCGCCATACGGGCAAGTAACCCAAGGTGAGACGTGTAATCCATAACGATGTCGGCTCGGGGCTTGTGTGATTCCTCGTCCCCTTTAGCTTCCCGTCATGGCCATTCTTTCAAGTCGTCGCAGAAGGTCCCGCCTTGCCCCGGAACTCGACGACCGGGACCTGGGCAAGCTGCTGAAGTCCCTGCGGGCGATCACGAGGTCGGGGACGATCGCGACGACGGACCTGTGCGTGGCGCAGATCTCCCGTCTGCTGGAGCGGGACCCGGGCGACTGGGACCGCCGGGCGCACCGCATGGGAGTCCTGGCGGAGTTCCTGGCCGGATCGCATCTGCCGCGCTCCTGGGCCAAGCGCGAGCCGCGCAGCGCGGACGCACTCGTGCTGTACGCGTGGAGCGAGGTGGTCCGAGCCCGCTCCCAGGGGAGCCTGGAGGACACGGCCGGCGTGATCGACAGCTGTTTCCGGGCCGCCGAGCTCGCCCCGGAGGACCCCACCCCCTGGGTGGTCGCCCTGGCGGCGGCCCGCCTGGAACGCTGGGAGCAGCCGCAGGTGTTCGGGGTGTGGAACGAGGTCCTCGTGCGCGACCGCTGGAACCGCGAGGCCTACCAGCACATGCTGGGCTATCTCACCCCGGAGGAAGCGGGGTCGCGCCTGCAGGTTCTGGAGTTCGTGGACGCCCTGCGCGCGCGCATGCCCGCGAACGTGCCCTGCGTGGCGACGGAACTCACCGCCCAGGTCTTCCAGTACCACTCCGTCCTCGGCCGGGGAGGCTTCGAAGCGCTGGTGGCGCGGAACCACTGGTCCCAGATGATGGCCGCCCAGGCCCTCGACCACGTGGCCCACGCCTGGGTGCAGCCGGGACTGCTCCGGCACGCCAAGGCACTCGCCGACCTCAACACCCTGGCCTACGCGCTGATGGCCGCCGACCGGCGCCACGAGGCCCGTGCGGCCTTCGAGGCACTCGGCGGCGTCGTCACCCCCTGGCCCTGGCGGGTGGGCGGCGACCCGCTGGACGAGTTCGAGCAGGCGCAGCGCAGAGCGTTGGCCGGCGGGTGATCACGCCTTCCGGTGAACGGCCCGCGCGTGAGCGGACGGTGAAGAAATCGGCACGGATAATTCGGGGCTGTTCCTTGGTGATTCAACCAGCGTGAAGCGCTGCACGTTTGCGCGCGGGTTGCTTCGTATGTGCGTGAATCCTGTGGAGATCGATCATTCGTGAGCCGTCATGCCCACATCCAGGGATTGATCTGCTCGCGACAAGTCGGCACTCTCCTGAGCACGCGCAGCGCTGCCGTTCGAACGCGAACCCCCCACTCCACTTCACGAGGAGACCCCTCTTGACGGCGCATCACCAACGCATGGGCAAGGCCAAGACCGCAACCGCGATCGCGGCCGCCGCAACCGTCGCCGGTACCGCCTTCTACGTGTCCCCCGTCGCCCAGGCGGGACAGCCCGCGGAGGGCACGGTCTACGGGCTGAACGCCGAAGGAGCCGTGGCCGGCAGCTACATCGTCCTTCTGGACGAGAAGGCGTCCCCGGCGGCCGAACGGGACCTGGCCACCGAGTACGGCGGCGAGATCAGCCGCACCTACGGCTCGGCGGTCAACGGCTTCTCCGCCGGCAGCCTCACCGAGACGGAGGCCAAGCGCCTCGCCGCGGACCCCGCGGTGGCCACGGTGGTCCAGAACAAGAAGTTCCACATCGATGCCACCCAGGACAACCCGCCGTCCTGGGGTCTGGACCGCATCGACCAGAAGGACACGGCCGGCGACGGCAAGTACACCTACCCGGACAAGGCCGGGGAAGGTGTGACCGCCTACGTCATCGACACCGGCGTACGCATCAGCCACAAGGACTTCGAAGGCCGCGCCGGTTACGGGTACGACGCCGTCGACAAGGACAACACCGCCGACGACGGCAACGGCCACGGCACCCACGTGGCCGGCACCATCGCCGGCGCCGCCCACGGGGTGGCCAAGAAGGCCAAGATAGTGGCGGTCAGAGTCCTCGACGACAACGGCTCCGGGACCACCGAGCAGGTCGTCGCCGGCATCGACTGGGTGACCAAGAACCACCACGGCCCCTCGGTGGCCAACATGAGCCTCGGCGGAGGCGCGGACCCCGCTCTCGACGAGGCGGTCAAGAAGGCCATCGCCTCTGGTGTCACCTTCGCGGTCGCCGCCGGCAACGAGACGGCGGACGCGGGGCAGAGTTCACCGGCCCGCGTGCCCGAGGCCATCACGGTCGCCTCCAGCACCAAGGACGACGCCCAGTCGGACTTCTCCAACTTCGGCAAGGCCGTGGACCTGTACGCGCCCGGCTCGGACATCACCTCCGACTGGAACGACAGCGACCAGGGGACCAAGACGATCTCCGGCACCTCCATGGCCACCCCCCACGTCACCGGAGCCGCCGCCGTCTACCTGGCCGGACACCCGGACGCCACGCCCGCCCAGGTCGCCACCGCGCTCACCGGCGGGGCGACCAGCGACAAGATCACCAACCCGGGCGGCGGAACGCCCAACAAACTGCTGAAGGTGACCGAGTAGGCTCACGAGGACACCACAGCCCGGCGGGGGGGCCCCGGGGGGGCGGGGGGGCCCCCCCCCCCCGGGGGCCCCCCCCCCGGGCACGGTTGCCGGGGGGGGGTCTAAGAAGGGTGTACGGGGGGAACCGCAGGCGCAGAACCCCC